>NZ_JBJGYJ010000004.1:0-204607 GCF_054049935.1 Geodermatophilus sp. SYSU D00742 | reverse complement strand
GGAAGCTAAGCCTCTCAGCGCCGATGGTACTGCCCTGGAGACGGGGTGGGAGAGTAGGACGCCGCCGGACAACCATTCCCCGAAAGGGCTTCCAGCACCCGCTGGAAGCCCTTTCGGCATTCCCGGGCAACCCCCTGTGCCGGCGAGAGCACCGGACCGGCCGGCCCTCGCATCCGCCGGCCGGCACTTCTGGAGCCGCGGGGCCGGCGCCGCCCCGGCCGGGCGCCGCCGACCGCCACACCCGTCGCTCCGCGCGGAGCTCCAGAGCGAGCGGGTGCACCACCCTCGAGGACGGCGTCCGCCTCAGCGACGGGTGCGGGGTTCCTTGGTGGTGGCGCCGACGTTGTCGGCGAACCAGGCGTTGAGGGCGATGAGGTCACGCCACGCCGTCCGGACCTCGTCGAGGGCTCGTCCGTCGTGCAGCCACTCCGCCGGCTCCCAGCGGCGGCTGGCGTGCAGGGACCTGTGCCGGAGCAGGTCGCTCCGGTCGCCGTCGGCGGGGAAGCCGCTGGGGACCCGGACGAGGCGGTCACCCCCGATGTCCCAGCCGCCGGCGGCGAGCCGGTCGACCTCGGTGCGCAGCCGGCCACCCTGCACGTCGTCGGCCACGGCGCGGCGGTAGCGCGCCACCTGGTCGGACTCCAGCCGCCAGCACCCGCCGGCCACCATCAGACCGTCGGCCGACAGCTCGACGTACCAGGCGCCGGCCCCGCGTCCCTCGGGGTTCACGACCGCGCCCTGGTGGGTCTTGTACGGCGTCTTGTCGTGGCTGAACCGGACGTCGCGGTACGGGCGGAACAGTTTCGCCGTCCCGAATTCGGGGGCGAGCTCGTTCACCAGTGCCTGCAGCGGAGCCCGCACGCAGGCGTCGTAGGTGCCCCTGTGGCGGGTCCAGTAGGTCTTGCTGTTGTCGGCCTCCAGGCCCTCGTAGAAGACCAGTCCCTCGTCGGGGAACCCGGCGAAGCTCACCCGTCCTCCTCCAGGAGTGCGTGCCAGCGCACCTCGCGCAGCGGGTCCTGCCCGGTGTCGAGGGTGCGCACCCAGCCGTCCGGCGCCCAGCCGGCCGACTCGAAGAAGCCCGCCGACACCCGGTCGTGTTCCGGCAGCCAGGCCTGGAGCCGGGCCGCGCCCGAGTCGCGGGCGGAGTCGGCCACCGCGGCCAGCAGCCGGCTCCCGTGGCCGCGCCGTCCCCAGCGTGGCTCGACCAGCAGCGTGAACAGCTCGGTGGTCGGGCGGGCGGGGTCCGGCTCCTCACCCGCGCCCGGCTCCGGGGGGCCGTAGGCCGCGAAACCGACGACGGCGTCCCGCTCCACGGCCACCAGGACCCCGTGGGCCGGCGTGGGCGGCGAGGTCACCGCGGCGAGCCAGCTGCGCGCCGCCGTCCCCTCGTCCCAGTCGTCGAGCACGCCTGCCGGCAGTACGGAGCGGTAGGCGGCCCGCCAGGTGACCACCTGGACGCGGGCGATGTCGGCGGCGTCCTCGGCCCGGGCGCGGCGCACCGAGACCTCGGCGTCGCCCGTGAACCGGGGGAACGGCGAGGTCGGCTGCACGGGGTGAGCCTAGGACCCGCGCCGTTCCCGTCGGACCCGACCGGCAGGATCGGGGCCGTGGCTGCTCCCGTCGTCGACCGGTTGCCCGCCGCCCTGGCGCGGCGCATCGCCCTGGCCGCTCAGGGGCTCGTCGACCCCCGGCCGGGCGGCGCAGTCAACGGCGGGCACCTGCGCCGCATGGCCGACCGGCTGGCCGTCGTCCAGATCGACTCGGTCAACGTCCTCTCCCGGTCGCACTACCTGCCGGCGTTCAGCCGGCTGGGTCCCTACCGCCGGGCCGCCTTCGACGAGCTGGCCGGCCGCCGCGGCGCGCTGTTCGAGTACTGGGCGCACGAGGCGTCCTTCCTGCCGCTCCGGCTGCACCCGCACCTGCGGTGGCGGATGGCCGCCGCCGAGGAGCACGCGTGGGGCTCGATGGTCCGCATCCAGCGGGAGCGGCCCGGCTTCGTCGCCGAGGTCCTCGACCAGGTCCGCGAGGGCGGGCCCCTCAAGGCCGGCGACCTCGCCGGTCCGAGGCCCGACCGGCCCGGCAGCATGTGGAACTGGCATGCCGGCAAGGTGGCGCTGGAGTGGCTCTTCTACACCGGTGTCCTCACCACCCGCGGGCGGACGGCGGGCTTCGAGCGGGTCTACGACCTCTCCGAACGGGTGCTGCCCCCCGCGGTGCTGCGCGCACCCACCCCGGAACCGGCGGAGGCGGTGCGCGAGCTGGTGCGGACGGCCGCCCGTGCGCTGGGCGTGGCCACCGAGCGCGACCTGCGCGACTACTTCCGCCTCCGGCCGGCCCCGGCCCGCGCCGCCATCGCCGAGCTCACCGACGCCGGTGAACTCCTGCCGGTGGAGGTGGCCGGGTGGGGGGCGCCGGCCTGGCTGCACCCGGAGGCACGGCGTCCCCGCCGGGCCCAGGGGCGGGCGCTGCTGAGCCCGTTCGACTCCCTCGTGTGGGAACGCCCGCGGGTGGAGCGCATCTTCGGGTTCCGGTACCGGCTGGAGATCTACACGCCGGCCGCCCAGCGGGTGCACGGGTACTACGTGCTGCCCTTCCTGCTCGGTGACCGGCTGGTGGCCCGGGTGGACCTCAAGGCCGACCGGCAGGCCGGCGTCCTGCGGGTCCGGTCCGCGTTCGCCGAGCAGGGCGTCGACCGCGCCGAGGTCGCCGCCGAGCTGGCCGCGGAGCTGGGCCTCATGGGCGGCTGGCTGGAGCTCGAGGCGGTGGCGGTCGCCGAACGCGGGGACCTCGCCGCCGATCTCGCCGCGGCGCTCGGCGTCCGCTGACCTCGGGTCAGGCCTCGGGCAGGCCGGCCAGCCGGCGCACGACCGTCAGGCCGACCGGGCTGCCGGGCCACGCCCGGTCCAGCGCGGCGGCGCCCGCGCCGCGCACCACCCATCGCAGCGCCAGCGCCACCACCACGACGTCGTCGGCGTAGCCGAGGACAGGCACGACGTCCGGTACCAGGTCGACGGGGGAGAGCAGGTAGGCCAGCAGTGCCCACAGCCGCCACCGGACCCCGCGCGGGAGGGACCGGTCAGCCGCCAGCCGGCGGACCAGGCGGACGAGGTCGGGGAGCAGGCGCAGCGCCTCCCGGACGGTGAGGTCCGGGGGGCGGGCCCGCCAGAGGACCAGCAGCAGGACCACCCACAGCAGGAGGAGCCCACCCACGGCGGCGACCAGCCCCTCCCACCAGTCCACGTGACGAGTCTGACCGGTGCTGCCGGGCGATCCGCCGGTGACCCGCGGCGCGCGGCCGTAGGCTACGAGCCCGTGGGAAGCGCAACCGACGGCCGCATCGACACCCAGTACGAGGACCTGCTGCGCCGGGTGCTCGAGCAGGGCACCCCCAAGCAGGACCGCACCGGCACCGGCACGGTGAGCCTCTTCGGCGAGCGGCTGCGCTACGACCTGTCCGAGACCTTCCCGCTCGTCACCACCAAGCGCGTGCACTTCCGGTCCGTCGCCGTCGAGCTGCTCTGGTTCCTGCGTGGGGACAGCAACGTGCAGTGGCTGCGCGACAACAAGGTGACGATCTGGGACGAGTGGGCCTCACCCGAGGGCGAACTGGGCCCCGTGTACGGCGTCCAGTGGCGCTCGTGGCCCACGCCCGACGGCGAGCACGTCGACCAGATCAGCGCCGTCCTGGAGACCCTGCGCACCGACCCGGACTCGCGGCGGATGGTGGTCTCGGCGTGGAACGTCGCGGCCCTGCCCGACATGGCGCTGGCCCCCTGCCACGCCCTGTTCCAGTTCTACGTCGCCGAGGGCCGGCTGTCCTGCCAGCTCTACCAGCGCAGCGCCGACCTGTTCCTGGGCGTGCCGTTCAACATCGCCAGCTACGCCCTCCTCACGCGCATGGTCGCCGACCAGGTGGGCCTGGCTCCGGGCGACTTCATCTGGGTGGGCGGGGACTGTCACGTCTACAGCAACCACGTCGAGCAGGTGACCGAGCAGCTGTCCCGTGAGGTGCTGCCGTTCCCCCGGCTGGAGTTGGCGCCCGCGCCGTCGCTGTTCGACTACACCTACGAGCACTTCACGCTGGCGGACTACCGGCACCACCCGGCGATCCGCGCCGCGGTCGCGGTCTGACCGGGCGGTCGCCGTGTCCGTCGGCCTGGTCTGGGCACAGGCGCACGACGGGGTGATCGGTGCCGGCGGCGCGCTGCCGTGGCACCTGCCCGAGGACCTCGCGCTCTTCCGCAGCCTGACCTCGGGCAGCACCGTCGTCATGGGCCGGCGGACGTGGGAGTCGCTGCCCGAGCGGTTCCGCCCGCTCCCGGGGCGGCGCAACGTCGTCCTGACCTCCGACGCGTCCTGGGCGGCGGAGGGCGCGCACCGGGCGGCGTCCGTCGCCCAGGTGCTCGCCGAGCGGGACGGCGACCTCTGGGTGATCGGCGGCGGGCACGTCTACGCCGCCTTCCTGCCGTTCGCCGACCGGGTGGTCGTCACCGACGTCGACACCAGGGTGGACGGCGACACGTGGGCGCCGGAGCTCGGTGCCGAGTGGTGCCGGGTGTCCCGGGACCCCGAGGAGGGCTGGTCGACGTCGTCCACGGGACTGCGTTACGCGGTCTCGCGGTACCGGCGGTCCTCGGCCGGGGACCCGCTGCCCGCGGCTCGGTAGATTCTCCCCATGACCAGCGACCCCGCCCGGCCCTTCGGGCGCGTTCTGACGGCGATGGTCACCCCCCTGGCCGAGGACGGCTCCATCGACCTCGCCGGAGCCCAGGAACTGGCCGCGCACCTGGTCGACCGGGGTGGCCACGACGGCCTCGTCGTCGCCGGGACGACGGGGGAGTCGCCGACGCTCAGTGACGCCGAGCAGCGTGCCGTCCTCGAGGCGGTGCTCGACGCGGTCGGGGACCGCGCCACCGTCGTCGCCGGCGTCGGCACCAACGACACCGCCCACTCGATCGAGAAGGCCCGCGACGCCGAGCGGCTCGGCGCGCACGGCCTCATGGTCGTGACGCCGTACTACAACAAGCCCCCGCAGGCCGGGCTGCTGCGGCACTTCACCGCCGTCGCCGACTCCACCGACCTGCCGGTGATGCTCTACGACATCCCGCCGCGCACCGTCGTGCCCATCGAGGTGGAGACGCTGGTGCGGGCGGCGGAGCACCCGCGGATCGTCGCGGTGAAGGACGCCAAGGGTGATCTCGGCGCCGTGTCCTGGACCCTCGCCCGCACCGACCTGGCCTACTACAGCGGCGAGGACATGCTGAACCTGCCGCTGCTGGCGCTCGGCGCGGTCGGGGTCGTCAGCGTGGTGGGCCACCTGGTCGGGCCGCGGCTGGCCGAGCTCATCGCCGCGGTCGAGTCCGGCGACCTGGTGAAGGCGCGGGCGGTCAACGAGAGCCTGCTCCCGGTCTACACCGGCATCTTCCGCACGCAGGGCGTCATCCTGGTCAAGGCCGCCCTGCGCGAGCTGGGCCTGCCCGCCGGGCCCGTCCGGCCGCCGCTGGTCGACGCCACCCCGGAGCAGGTCGCCACCCTGCGGGCGGACCTCACCGCCGGCGGGGTGGCGCTGTGACGGCCGGCGCCGTCCAGCCGCACCTCGACCTGAGGGTCCCGCCGCCGCTGCCCGCCGGCGGCCTGCGGGTCATGGCCCTGGGGGGCCTCGGGGAGATCGGCCGGAACATGGCCGTGCTGGAGTTCGACGGCAAGCTGCTGCTCATCGACTGCGGGGTCCTGTTCCCCGAGGCCGAGCAGCCCGGCGTCGACCTGATCCTCCCGGACCTCGGGGTCATCGAGCACCGGCTGGACGACGTCGCCGCGGTGGTCCTGACCCACGGCCACGAGGACCACATCGGCGCCATCCCCTACCTGCTCCGGATGCGCGAGGACATCCCGCTGGTCGGCTCCCGCTTCACCCTCGCCCTGGTCCGGGCCAAGCTGCGCGAGCACCGGCTGGACCCGGTGCTGGTGGAGGTGGCCGCCGGTGAGGACCACCTGGCCGGGCCGTTCCACTGCGAGTTCATCGCGGTCAACCACTCGATCCCCGACGCGCTGGCCGTCGCCGTCCACACGCCGGCCGGGGTCCTGGTGCACACCGGCGACTTCAAGATGGACCAGCTGCCGCTCGACGGCGTCCTCACCGACCTCGGGGCGTTCGCCCGGCTCGGGCTCGAGGGCATCGACCTGCTGCTGGCCGACTCCACCAACGCCGAGGTGCCCGGCTTCGTCATCTCGGAGCGGGCGATCGGTCCCGTCCTCGAGGACGTCTTCCGCCGGGCCACCCAGCGGCTGATCGTCTCCAGCTTCGCCAGCCACGTGCACCGCATCCAGCAGGTGCTCGACGCTGCCGAGCTGCACGGCCGCAAGGTCGCCTTCGTCGGTCGGTCGATGGTTCGCAACATGGGTGTGGCGCGCGACCTCGGCGTGCTGCGCGTGGCGCCCGGGCTGACGGTGTCGCTGGACGAGGCGACGTCGATGCCGCCCGAGCAGGTGGTGCTGGTCAGCACCGGCTCGCAGGGGGAGCCGCTGTCGGCCCTCGGGCGCATGGCCCGCGGTCAGCACCACCAGGTCACGATCGAGGCCGGGGACACCATCGTGCTGGCCTCCTCCCTCGTGCCGGGCAACGAGACGGCCGTCTACAAGGTGATCAACGGGCTGGCCCGCCTCGGTGCCACCGTCGTCCACAAGGAGACGGCGATGGTGCACGTCTCCGGGCACGCGCCGGCCGGTGAGCTGCGCACCCTGCTCAACGTCGCCAAGCCGCGCCACCTCATGCCGGTGCACGGGGAGTGGCGGCACCTGCGGGCCCACGCGGCGCTGGCCGAGCAGACCGGCATGTCCGCCGACCGGGTGCTGCTCGCCGAGAACGGCGTGGTCGTCGACCTCGTCGACGGCAAGGCCTCGATCGTCGGCAGCGTGCCGGTCGGCGACGTCTACGTGGACGGGCTCAACGTCGGGGACGTCGGTGAGGAGTCGCTGCAGGAGCGGCGCATCCTCGGCGACGAGGGGTTCGTGGCGCTCACCGTCGTCATCGAGCCCTCGACCGGCACGATCGTGCGCCCGGTGCACCTGTCCGCCCGCGGCTTCGCCGACGACCCCACCGTGTTCGACCCGGCCCTCGAGCTGGTCGAGGACGCCCTGCGGCGCACCCTGGCCGACGGCGAGGCCGACCCGCACCGGCTGTCCCAGGTGATCCGGCGGACGATCGGCAAGTGGGTGTCGGACACCCACCGCCGCCGTCCGATGATCATCCCCACCGTCCTCGAGGTGTAGGAGCGGGGAGGCGGCAGCCCGGAGGTCCCCGAGGAGCGGCGGGGTGGCTCAGGGGGAGTCGGGGACGGCGCCGGGCCGCGGTCGCTGTCCGGAGGACCGCAGGGGGATCGGGGTGATGCCCTCCGCCGCGGGGAGGTCGAAGCCCCACACCTGCGCGTAGAACGACAGCTCGCCGTCCAGGGCCGCGCGGATGTTCTCCGCCCTCCGGAACCCGTGCTGCTCGCCGGGGAACAGCAGGTAGGCGTGCGGCACCCCCTTCGCCCGCAGCGCGCCGACGATCGCCTCGGCCTGCTCGGAGGGCACGACGCGGTCCTCCTCGCCCTGGAACACCGCCAGTGGGGTGTCGAACGCGTCCACGTGCGAGAGGGGGGAGCGCTCAGCATAGACGTCGGCGCCCTCCGGCCACGGCGCCACCAGGGAGTGCAGGTAGCGCGACTCGAACTTGTGGGTGTCGGCGGCCAGCGCGCCGAGGTCGGCGACGCCGAAGTGGCTCGCGCCCGCCGAGAACACCCCTGGCCGCAGGCAGAGCGCGGCCAGGGTGGTGTAGCCCCCCGCCGAGCCGCCGCGGATGGCCATGCGGGCGGGGTCCACCCGGCCGCTGTCGGCGAGGAACCGGGCGCAGGCCACGACGTCGTCCAGGTCGACCACCCCCCAGTTGCCGCGCAGGGCCTCCCGGTAGCGACGTCCGTAGCCCGTCGAGCCGCGGTGGTCGACGTCGGCGACGCAGAACCCGCGGGAGGTCCAGTACTGGACGCCCAGGTCGAGGACCGCCGTGGTGGCCGACGTCGGACCGCCGTGCACGACCACCAGCAGCGGCGGCAGCGTGCCCTCGGGGGCGGACACCTCCGGGTTGGTCGGCGGGTAGACCAGTGCGTGGGCGACGTCGATGCCGGTGCCGTCCTCGGGGGTGGGGAAGCAGACGTGCTCGGGCCGGGAGAACCACGCCGGGTCCAGGCCGAGGTCGCGGGCCGGGCGCAGCACCTCCGCCGCCCCGTCGTCCACCCGGACCCGCAGCACGACGGGTTCACTGTCCGGGCCGCCGGCCACGCACACGACCGAGCCCCCGGCGGCGGTCACGTACCGGAAGGCGGCGTACGGCAGGTCGAGTTCCCGCAGCGTCCCGTCGGGCTCACGGACGGCGAGCCGGTCGGCGCCCTCCCGAGCGGAGGCCAGGACCACGCGGCCGCCGGGCAGCACGGCGAAGCGGCGGGCCCCGAAGACCCACTGCGGCCCCGCGATGTCCGCGCCGAGGTCGAGCACCAGGTCGACGTCCCCACCCGGCCGCCAGCGGTACAGCGCCCACACGTCGCTGCGGTCGGCGCAGAACCACAGGCTCCCGTCGGCGGCCCACCCCGGCTGGACGACGGACTCGGCTCCGCCGTCCGGACGACGGCCACCGGCCACGACGGTCTCGGTGCCGTCGGCGGCGCGGACGACGAGGGCGGCTGCGTCCCACGGCATGTCGGGGTGGTCCCACTGCAGCCACGCGAGGTGCTGCCCGTCGGGGGACAGGCGGGGGTCGGAGACGAAGTCCGGCCCGGTGACCAGGACCTCGACGGTGCCGTCCGAGTCCACCCGCACGACCTCGTTGACCACGTCGGCGGCCGCGCCGCCGGCCGCGTGCGTCTCCCGGACGGCGAGGAGCCCGCCCGGCACGACCTGCAGGTCGGCGTACCGCACCCCGGCCGGCACCTCCGGCTCGGGGGTGACCGCGACCGGCTCGGGGGCGCCGGGGTCGAGCCGGTACAGCCGCTGGTCGGCGAAGTCGACCGACCACAGCACGCCGTCGCGGACGGTCCAGGCGCCCCCGCCGTACTCGTGCACCCGGGTGCGGGCGTTCCACGGCGGTGGGAGGACGTCGGTGGTCCGGCCGGCGGCGTCGCGGCGGACCAGCGCCGAGCGGCCGCCCTCCCCGGGCCGGGACTCCGACCACCACACGGCGTCCCCGTCCACCGCCACCTCGCCCAGCCGGGCGGCGGCCCGGACGACGAGTTCCGAGGTGATCGGGGTCGGCCAGCTCCCGTACGGGCGCGCGGGGGACGTCGGCATGTCCTGACCGTAGGTGGCGGACACGTCTGTCCGCCTGCCGTCAGGGGGCACCCCGGGCCACTACCGTCTGACGCATGCCTGCTCGCACGACGACGACCCGGCCGTCGGGTCGGTCGTCCGCGCGCGGCCGCTCCGGCTCCGGGTCGACCGCGTCCCGGAAGCGACCGCCCGCGAAGCGACCCGCCTCCGGCGGCCGCAAGCCCGCTGCCCGCAAGTCCGCTAAGAACTCCGGCCCCGGCCTGTGGGGCGTCATCAGCGGCGGCTGGTCGCTGCTGGCCCGTGGCGCCGGTGGGCTGGCCCGCTCGGTCGCCCGCCCGGAGGAGGCCGAGCCGCTCGCGCCCGAGCACCGCCGCGACGGCGTGGGGCTCGCGGTGCTGGGTCTGGCCGTGGTCCTCGGTGCCGCGGCCTGGACCAACGGGATCGGGCCGGTCGGCGCCGCGCTGGCCGACGGCGTGCGCTGGGTCGTCGGCTCGCTGGTCATGGTGCTGCCGGTCGTGCTGTTGCTCGCCGCCCTCCGGCTGCTGCGCCGTGGCCCGCGCCCGGAGGCCCGCGGCCGCCTGGTGATCGGCTGGCTGTGCGCCGTCGCGTCGGTGCTGGGCATCGCGCAGGTCGTGGGGGAGGGGGCGGTCCCCGCCAAGGGGCGTCCGGGATCGGGCGGCCTGATCGGGTGGGCCGCGGGCACCCCGCTGGTCGCCGGGGTCGGCAGCGTCGTCGCCGTCGTCCTGCTGGTCCTGCTGGCGTTCTTCGGCCTGCTCGTGCTCACCGCGACCCCGGTGCACCAGATCCCCGAGCGGCTGCGCGAACTCGGCGACCGGCTGCTCGGCCAGGCACGCGACGACGACGAGTACGACGAGGACTGGGACGACGACGACGAGGAGGAGCCCGTCGCGCCGCCGGCCCCGCGCCGCGCCCGCCGCCGCTCGCTGTCGGACGACCTGATGGACACCGGCCCGGTGGAGACCCTGCCGGCCATCGACCACGCCGCCTTCGACGAGGCGCCCGAGGCCGTGCGCCTCGAGCGGGCGCCCGAGCCACCCCCCGCGCCGCGTCGTCCCGTGGTCGACCGCACCGCCCCGCAGGAGGACCTCGAGCCGATCACCGAGCCCGAGCAGCTGCGCATCGAGCCGGTGGAGGGCGAGTACACGCTGCCCTCGGTCAGCGTGCTGCGGCCCGGCGACCCGCCGAAGAAGGGCTCGAAGGCCAACGACGCGGCGATCGAGGCGATCACCGGTGTGCTCGAGCAGTTCAACATCGACGCCGCGGTCACCAGCTTCACCCGCGGCCCGACGGTCACCCGCTACGAGATCGAGCTGGGCCCCGCGGTCAAGGTCGAGAAGATCACCGCCCTGACCAAGAACATGGCCTACGCCGTCGCCAACGACAACATCCGGATCCTCGCGCCGATCCCGGGCAAGTCCGCGGTCGGCGTGGAGGTGCCCAACGTCGACCGCGAGATGGTCAGCCTGGGCGACGTGCTCCGCTCGCAGGTGGCCAAGCAGGACCCGCACCCGATGCTGGTCGGCTTGGGCAAGGACATCGAGGGTGGCTTCGTCTGCGCGAACCTGGCGAAGATGCCGCACCTGCTGGTCGCCGGTGCCACCGGTGCCGGTAAGTCCAGCTGCGTCAACTCGCTGCTGACCTCGCTGCTGCTCCGGGCCACCCCGGAGCAGCTGCGGATGATCCTCATCGACCCGAAGATGGTCGAGCTGACGCCGTACGACGGCATCCCGCATCTGATCACGCCGATCATCACCGACCCCAAGAAGGCGGCCACCGCGCTGGCCTGGCTGGTCGAGGAGATGGAGCAGCGCTACCAGGACATGCGGGCCACCGGGGTGCGGCACATCGACGACTTCAACCGGAAGGTGGAGCGCGGCGAGATCGTGGCGCCGCCCGGCAGCGAGCGGGTGTACCGCCCCTACCCGTACATCCTCGCCATCGTCGACGAGCTGGCCGACCTCATGATGGTGGCGCCGCGCGACGTCGAGGAGTCGATCGTCCGGATCACCCAGAAGGCCCGTGCCGCCGGCATCCACCTGGTGCTCGCGACCCAGCGGCCCTCGGTCGACGTCGTCACCGGTCTGATCAAGGCCAACGTGCCGTCGCGGCTGGCGTTCTCCACCTCCAGCCTCACCGACAGCCGCGTCATCCTCGACCAGCCCGGCGCGGAGAAGCTGATCGGCATGGGCGACGCCCTGTTCCTGCCGATCGGCGCCGGCAAGCCGATGCGCGTGCAGGGCGCCTACGTCTCCGACGCCGAGATCGAGGCGGTCGTCGACTTCACCAAGCGGCAGGCCGAGCCCGAGTACCGGGAAGAGGTCTTCACCGCCGGCGGCGGCGAGAAGAAGGAGGTCGACGAGGACATCGGCGGCGACCTCGACCTGCTGTGCCAGGCGGTCGAGCTGATCGTCACCAGCCAGTTCGGCTCGACGTCGATGCTGCAGCGCAAGCTGCGGGTCGGCTTCGCCAAGGCCGGCCGGCTCATGGACCTCGCGGAGAGCCGCGGCATCGTGGGCCCGTCGGAGGGCTCCAAGGCCCGCGACGTGCTCGTCAAGCCCGACGAGCTGGAGTCGGTGCTGTTCACCCTGCGCGGCGGCACGCTCGGCGAGGCCTGAGCGCGGACCCGTCCTCCCCGGGCTGAGGGCGGGCCCCGGGACGAGACCAGGAGCCGGTCGGGTCGGGGAGGTCCGAGTCACTCGGGAGATCCCGTGCGGGCCCGGCGTGCCGACTACGATGGGGCGGTGACAGCTCTGCCCGACCCTGCCCGCACGGTGGCGGTGGTGACCCTCGGGTGCGCCCGCAACGAGGTCGACTCGGAGGAGCTGGCCGGCCGCCTGGCCGCCGGCGGCTACGAGCTGGTCGAGGACGCCGACGGCGCCGACGCGGTGCTCGTCAACACCTGCGGGTTCATCGAGTCGGCCAAGAAGGACTCCGTCGACGCCATCCTCGCCGCCACCGACTCCGGCGCGCGCGTCGTGGCCGTGGGCTGCATGGCCGAGCGGTACGGCTCCGAGCTCGCCGGCGCGCTGCCCGAGGCCACCGTGCTCGGCTTCGACGACTACGCCGCGATCGGCGACCGCCTTGACGACGTCCTCACCGGCCGTCACCTGGTGCCGCACGACCCGCGGGACCGCCGCACGCTCCTGCCGATCAGCCCGGTGGCGCGCACCGCGGCGGTCGCCGCGGCGGACGCCCCGGCCATCCCCGGCCACGGCTGGCTGCAGCGCCGCCGGCTGGCCGCCGGCCCGTCGGCGGCCCTGAAGCTGGCGTCCGGGTGTGACCGGCGGTGCGCCTTCTGCGCCATCCCGGCCTTCCGCGGCGCGTTCGTCTCCCGCCCCCCGGCCGAGGTCCTCGGGGAAGCGCAGTGGCTGGCGGGCCAGGGCGTCACCGAGCTGGTCCTGGTGAGCGAGAACTCGACCTCCTACGGCAAGGACCTCGGTGACCTGCGGTCACTGGAGCGGCTGCTGCCGCAGCTGGCCGCCGTCGAGGGGATCGCGCGGGTGCGCGTGGCCTACCTGCAGCCGGCCGAGATGCGGCCCGGTCTCCTCGAGGTCATCGCCGGCACGGAGGGTGTCGCGCCGTACTTCGATCTGTCGTTCCAGCACTCCTCGCCGGGCCTGCTGCGTCGCATGCGGCGCTTCGGCGGGACCGACGACTTCCTCGCGCTCATCGGGCGAGCCCGGGCGCTGGCCCCGGCCGCCGGCTTCCGCACCAACGTCATCCTCGGGTTCCCCGGCGAGACCGAGGAGGACGTCGCCGAGCTCGAACGGTTCCTCGTCGAGGGTCGGCTGGACGCCGTCGGCGTGTTCGGCTACTCCGACGAGGAGGGCACCGAGGCCGCGGGGCTGCCCGGCAAGCTCGACCAGGCCGAGATCGACGCCCGGGTCCGCCGGGTCACCGACCTGGTGGAGGAGCTCACCGCGCAGCGGGCGGAGGACCGGGTCGGCGACCGGGTCGAGGTCCTGCTGACCGAGGACCTCTCCGGCACCGACGGCGCGGGCACCTGGCTCGGGCACGCCGCCCACCAGGACCCGGAGGCCGACGGGACGACGTCGGTGACCGGCGTCCCGGCCGGCGCGGTCGCGGGTCGGGTCGTGCCGGCGGAGGTCGTCGGCACCGAGGGCGTCGACCTCGTCGCGGCCGCGCTGGTGCCCGCGGTGACCGCATGAGCCCGGCACCCGCGGACCCGGCCGCGACCCCGCCGCAGTCGGTGCGGGTGCTCAACCTGCCCAACGCGCTGACCGTCCTGCGGCTGGCCGTGGTGCCGGTGTTCGCCGTCCTGCTGCTCACCGACGGCGGCACGGACGAGGCCCAGCGCTACTGGGCGACGCTGTTCTTCGGGCTGGCGATCATCACCGACCGCTACGACGGGATGATCGCCCGCCGCACCGGCCAGGTCACCGAGTTCGGCAAGCTGGCCGACCCGATCGCGGACAAGGCGCTGACCGGCACCGCGCTCATCGGCCTGTCGGTGCTCTCGCTGGTGGCGTGGTGGGTGACGCTGACGATCCTCGTCCGCGAGGTCGGCGTGACCCTGCTGCGGTTCTGGGTGATCCGGCACGGGGTGATCGCGGCCAGCCGCGGCGGCAAGGCGAAGACCGTCGTGCAGGCCCTGGCGATCGGGCTGTACATCCTCCCGCTGGAGGGCCTGCTGGCCAGTGCCCGCTGGTGGGTGATGGCGGTGGCGCTGCTGCTCACCGTGGTGACCGGCCTGGACTACGTCTACCGGGCCCTCACCCTGCGGCGCACCAGCGCGCGGGCCATGCGGGCGGCCGCGGCGCGCCGCGCCGCCGGTCCCTCCGGGGGGTCCCGCACCGACGCGGCCGCCTGAGGGCGGACGCGGGAGCGGGGAAGGGCTGTCCGGCCTCTGGCGTTACGCCCAGAGCGGACGCGCCGGGGATGGCGCGGTGCCGGTCAGTGGCTCCGCGTACCGTGAGCGCACGGCGCCCCGAGGGAGCCGCCGCTTCCGAACAGGCAGGACAGGAGACGGCCATGACGCTGCTGCGCACCCAGCTCGGCACTTCCCTGCGCGGCCACCGGCTGCGTCAGCGCCGGACGCTGCGGGACGTCTCCGGAGCCGCCCGGGTGAGCCTGGGCTACCTCTCCGAGGTCGAGCGCGGCCAGAAGGAGGCCTCCTCCGAGCTCCTCGCCTCGATCTGCGAGGCCCTCGACCTCGAGCTCGCCGACCTGCTCGCCGAGGTCAGCCTCGAGCTGCGGCACGCCGACGGCGGCGTCCGCCCGCTGACCCCCGCGCCCGGTGGCGTCGCCGCCGAGCAGCCCGTCGCCGACGAGGCCGCGCAGGAGCAGATGGCCGAGCCGGCGCTGGCCCTGGTCGGTGCGCCGGCCCGCCCCGCGCCTCGCACCGCGGTGTCCCTCGCGGCCTGAGGTCGGCGACACGGAAGGCACGCGAGGTCCGGCGTCCTCGACCCGCCGCGCCGGTGGCGCCGGACGGGACGCACGGTGACGGTCGGCCCGCTCCCGCCGGACGTCGCGCCGTCCCCGGGCTGGGTGCCGGCGGCCCCGGTGCACGAACGGGGGGCGCACACGCGCAGCGGCAACGCCATGAACCGCACGCGCGCCGGGCTCCTGGACGGCGCCGCGCGGGCCTTCGCCGACCGTGGCCTGCGCGGCAGCACCATGCAGTCGGTCGCCGCGTCCGCCGGGGTGGCCAAGGCGACCCTCTACAACCACTTCCGCACCAAGGACGAAGTCGCCCGCGCGCTGCTGGCCGCGGAGCTGGAGCGGCTGGGTGGGCTCGCCGTGGCGCTGCCTCCCGAGGCCGCGCTGGCGGCCCTCGCCGACGAGGTGGCCGGGCACCCGGTGCTGCGGAGGCTGGCCGAGGACGAACCGGTGGTGCTGGCCGGCCTGCTGGGAGCCACGCCCCAGCACTGGGCGGAGCTGGTGGGGCGGCTCGCCGCGGCGCTGGGTGTCGAGCCCTCCGCCGCCGAGACGGTCGCCCGCTGGCTCGTGGGGCTGGTCCTCCAGCCGGGGGAGGCCGGCACGCGGCGGGCCGGGGCGGCGCAGCTGGCCGCCGTCCTCAGGAGGGACTGACCGCCGACCGGCCGCGCGCGCGGGCGGACCGGCATGGGATGGTGACGGTCCGGCACCGCCCCGGACGGGCGGTCGGCTGCTGCTGCGACCAACGGAGCTCGCCGTGCGGTACCTCTTCCGGCCACCGGCCACCGACGGGGCCGGCCTGCTGTCCCTCCCCTGGCACCTGCCCCTCGAGGAGTGGGACCCCGAGCTGCTGCTCGAGGTCCCGCAGCGCGGCATCTCGCGGCACGTGGTCCGGTTCGTGGCCCACGGTGGTCACGTCTACGCCCTCAAGGAGATCGCGGAGTCGCTCGCCCGGCACGAGTACTCGCTGCTGGGGCAGTTCGAGGAGGAGGGACTGCCGTCGGTCTCGGTGCTCGGCCTGTGCATCGACCGGCCCGGCGGGCAGGACGCCATCCTGGTCACCCGGTACCTCGAGTACTCGATGTCCTACCGGTTCCTGTTCTCGCGGCCGCGGGGCGAGCAGTCGGCCGAGCAACTGCTCGACACGATGGTCGTGCTGCTGGTCCGCCTGCACCTGGCCGGCGTGTTCTGGGGTGACTGCTCGCTGTCCAACACGCTCTTCCGGCTCGACGCCGGCACCTTCGCGGCCTACCTGGTCGACGCCGAGACCGCCGAGCGGCACCCGACCCTCAGCCCCGGCCGACGGCGGTACGACGTCGACCTGGCGCGGGAGCGGGTGGGTGCGGAGCTGCTGGACCTGCAGTTCGGCGGGCTCCTGCCCCGCGACGTGGACCCCATCGAGGTGGCCGACAGCCTGCCCCCGCGCTACGAGGCGCTGTGGGAGGAGGTCAACCGCGAGGAGGTCTTCTCCCCGGACGAGCAGCGGTACCGGGTGACCGACCGGCTGCAGCGGCTCAACGACCTGGGCTTCGACGTCGGGGAGGTCGAGCTGGTCACCTCGCCGGAGGGCGCCCGGCTGCGGGTGGAGACCCGCGTCGCGGAACCGGGGGAGAACCGGCGGGAGCTGTTCCGGCTGACCGGTCTGGAGGTCCAGGAGCGGCAGGCCCGCCGGCTGCTCAACGACCTGCGGGCCTTCCGCGCGCACCTGGAGCAGAAGAGCGGGCGGCCGGTCCCCGAGACCGTCGCCGGCTACCGGTGGCTGGAGGAGGCCTACCAGCCGGTGGTCGACGCGATCCCGCCGGACCTCGTGGGCCGGCTCGCGCCGGCCGAGGTGTTCCACGAGGTGCTGGAACACCGCTGGTTCCTGTCGGAGAAGGCCGGCCGGGACGTCGGGACGACGGCCGCGGCGCGCGCCTACTTCGACACCGTGCTGCCCCGCACACCCAAGGAGATGACCACGCCGTCGGCCATCGTGGGCCACCACGACTGAGCTCCGCGGGGGCCGCTGCGCCCCTGCAGCGCCGCTGGTCAAGGGCGGTAACGGGCGGGTTTCGTTCGAGTTGACAGCCCCTGTGACCTGGGCCACCGTACGAAATCCGAAGAGGTCGCAGGCTCCACGGCCCGCCAACGGAGGCGATGACGCGTGCTGAGAAGTGGCAGGAGGGCGGCACGCCGGGCGCGTGTCGCGCCGGACAGGACCTCACCGGGTCGACGCTCCCGCCGGGCGCTCGGAGGAGCGGCAGCCTCGCTGGTCCTGGCCTCCACTCTGGCCGCCTGCGGCGGTGGGGGCGAGGGCGCCGGCGCGCCGGTGCTGAACTGGTACATCAACCCCGACTCCGGTGGGCAGGCCGAGATCGCCTCCCGCTGTTCGGAGGAGTCGAACGGGGCCTACACGATCTCGGTCTCCCAGTTGCCGCGGAACTCGCCAGGGCAGCGAGAGCAGCTGGTCCGGCGCCTGGCTGCCGGTGACGAGTCGATCGACATCATGAGCCTGGACACCCCGTTCCCCCCGGAGTTCGCGCAGGCGGGCTTCCTGGCCCCGGTTCCGCAGGACCTCGCGCAGCGGGTGAGCGAGGGGGTCGTCGAGGGCGCCCTGGAGTCGGCGACGTGGAACGACGAACTCGTCACGATCCCGTTCTGGGCCAACACCCAGTTGCTGTGGTTCCGGAAGTCGGTGGTCGAGCAGGCCGGCCTGGACATGACCCAGCCGGTCTCCTGGGACCAGCTGATCACCGCGGCGCAGGACACCGGGACGACGATCAGCGCGCAGGGCATCCGCTCGGAGTCGCTCGTCGTCTGGCTCAACGCCCTCATCGAGTCCGCCGGCGGCCACATCATCGAGGAGAACTCGGAGGACCCCGAGCAGATCCAGTTCGGACTGACCTCACCCGCCGCCGACCGCGCGGCCGAGGTCATGAACGCCGTGGCCAACTCCGGCGTCACCGGCCCGGCCTTCTCCACGGCCAACGAGGACTCGAACGCCACCCAGTTCGAGGGTGGGAGCGCCGGGTTCATGGTCAACTGGCCGTTCGTCTGGGCCCGAGCGCTGGCGGCGGTCGAGGCCGGGACCATGGAGCAGTCGGTGCCTGACGACTACGGCTGGGCGCTCTACCCCCGCGTCGACGAGGACACGCCCAGCGCGCCTCCCATCGGCGGGATCAACCTCGGCGTCTCGGCCTTCAGCCGCAACGCCGACCTGGCGTACGAGGCGACCGAGTGCATCACGAGCGACGAGAACCAGGCCTACTACATGATCACCAACGGCAACCCGGCGTCGTCGGCCGCGGTCTACGACGACCCGGAGGTCGTGGAGGCATTCCCGATGGCCGACGTCATCCGGGAGTCGCTCGAGTCGGCGGCCAACCGGCCGCAGACGGCCTACTACAGCGAGGTCACCGGGGCTCTCCAGCGCGAGTACCACCCGCCGTCCTCCGCGTCGCCCGAGACCGGTGAGCGGGCCCAGGAGCTCATCACCGCCGTCCTGTCAGGAGACCAGCTGCTATGAGTCAGACCACGCTCCCACCGGTGGAGAAGACGCAACCGGTCTCGACGCCACAGGGAGGGCTCAGCGACCGCTCGCGCGCCGAACGCAGACTCGGCTGGCTGCTGGCCGGCCCCGCGTTCGTCGTCATGATGCTGGTCACCGCCTACCCGATCCTCCAGGCGGTCTGGTACTCGCTGTTCAACTACCGGCTGACCGACCCGGGGAACAGGTCGTTCAACGGGTTGAGCAACTACGCGGTGATCCTCAGTGACCCGATCTGGTGGACGTCGCTGTGGGTCACCCTGCTCATCACCGTCGTGACCGTCGTGGTGGAGCTCGTCCTGGGCTTCGCGCTCGCGCTGGTGATGGCCAAGGCGTTGAGCTCCATCCGCCCGGTCGTGCGGGCCGCGATCCTCATCCCCTACGCGGTCATCACCGTGGTGTCGGCGTTCGCCTGGCAGTTCGCCTTCGACATCGACACCGGGTTCGTGAACTCGTGGTTCGCCTGGCTGCCCGGCGTGGCCGGGGACACCGACTGGTTCGGTGACCGGGGGACGTCGCTCTTCGTCATCTGCCTGGCGGAGATCTGGAAGACCACGCCCTTCATCTCGCTCCTCCTGCTCGCCGGCCTCGCCCAGGTGCCGGAGGTCCTCCAGGAGGCGGCCAAGGTGGACGGCGCGACGTGGTGGCAGCGGATGTGGCGGGTGACCATCCCGAACATGAAGGCCGCGATCATGGTGGCGCTGCTGTTCCGCACCCTGGACGCCTTCCGCATCTTCGACAGCATCTTCGTGATGACCAACGGGGCCAACGGCACCGAGTCCGTCTCGTTCCTGGCCTACCGGCAGACGATCGCGCGGGTGGAGATAGGCCTCGGCTCGGCCGTGTCCGTGCTGCTGTTCGTGTGTGTCGTGATCATCGCGTTCGGCTTCATCAAGGGCTTCAAGATCGACCTGGCGCAGGCGAGAGGGGAACGCTGATGTCCCGGCGGGAGAAGACCTGGTGGATCATCGGGGGCGTCCTGATCATCCTGTACTGCCTGTTCCCGATCGCCTGGATCATCGCGCTGTCGTTCAAGGCGCCGGCGGACATCGCGAACGGGCAGTTCCTCCCGACCGACCTGTCGTGGGAGAACTACACGACGATCCTCACCGGCTCGGCGAGTGAGCTGTTCCTGCCGGCGCTGCGCAACTCCTTCGGCATCTGCCTGATCGCGACGGCGATCTCGTGCCTGCTGTCGATGTTCGCCGCGTACGCCATCGCGCGGCTGGACTTCCCGGGCAAGAAGCTGATCCTCTCCGCCGCGCTCGGGGTGGCGATCTTCCCGGTCATCTCGATCGTCACGCCGCTGTTCAACCTGTGGCGGCAGATCGGCCTGTACGACACCTGGCCGGGGCTGATCATCCCGTACCTGTCGCTGACCCTCCCGATCTCCATCTGGACGATGTCGGCGTTCTTCCGCGAGATCCCGTGGGAGATGGAGCAGGCGGCCCAGGTCGACGGGGCGACCACGTGGCAGGCGTTCCGCAAGGTCATCGTCCCGCTCGCCGCGCCGGGTGTGTTCACCACCGCGATCATCGCCTTCTTCATCGCGTGGAACGACTTCGCCTACGGCATCTCGCTGACGTCGACCAGCGCGGCCCGGCCCGTGCCCGCAGCTCTGGGTCTGTTCTCCGGGGCCTCCCAGTTCGAGGACCCGACCGGGTCCATCGCCGCGGCCGCGGTGATCGTCACGATCCCCGTCGTGGTCCTGGTCCTCCTCTTCCAGCGGCGCATCGTCGCCGGTCTGACCAACGGCGCCGTCAAGGGCTGACGGCCCGCATCCATCCACCCATCGAGGGGACAACTGCCATGGCTTCGATCGAGATGCGCAACATCGTCAAGCAGTACGGCGACGGTTTCCCGGCGGTGAACGACGTCAGTCTGGACATCGCCGACGGGGAGTTCATGATCCTCGTGGGCCCGTCCGGCTGCGGGAAGTCGACGCTGCTGCGCATGATCGTCGGGCTCGAGGACATCACCAGCGGGGACATGATCATCGGCGGCAAGCGGGTCAACGACATGGCGCCCCGCGACCGCAACCTGTCGATGGTGTTCCAGAACTACGCGCTGTACCCCCACATGACGGTCTACGAGAACATCGCCTTCCCGCTGCGGCTGTCGAAGACCCCGGACGACGAGGTGCGCCGCCGCGTCACCGAGGCGGCGGAGGTCCTCGAGCTCAAGGACCACCTCGAGCGCAAGCCGGCCAACCTCTCCGGTGGCCAGCGCCAGCGGGTGGCGATGGGGCGGGCGATCGTCCGCCAGGCCGAGGCGTTCCTGTTCGACGAGCCGCTGTCGAACCTCGACGCCAAGCTCCGTGGGCAGATGCGGACCGAGATCTCCCGGCTGCAGCGCCGACTCGGGATCACGACCGTCTACGTCACCCACGACCAGACCGAGGCCATGACCCTCGGCGACCGGGTGTGCGTGCTGCGGAAGGGGAGGATCCAGCAGGTCGCCTCCCCACGGGAGCTCTACGAGCAGCCGGTCAACCTGTTCGTCGCCGGGTTCATCGGCTCGCCGCCGATGAACTTCCTGCCCGCCACCCTGCAGGGCAACCGGCTGCAGACGCCCTTCGGCGAGATCCAGCTCGACGAGCGCCGCACCGCTGCGGTGCAGGGGCGCGATCTCCTGCTGGTGGGCATCCGGCCGGAGTACTTCGAGGACGCGTCGTTGGTGGACGAGGCCAAGCGGCCGCTGGGCTCCCTCTTCCGCGCGCGGGTGGACGTCACCGAGTGGCTGGGTGACTCCCAGTACGCCTACATCCCCTACGAGGCGCCGGAGGAGATCACCCGGCAGCTGCGCGACCTCTCCCGGGAGCTGGACTCCGAGGAGCTGCGCACCCAGGCGATCGTGTCCATCGACGCCACCAGCCGCATCCGCGAGGGGCGGGAGGCGGAGTTCTGGCTGGACAGCCGCAAGGTGCACGTCTTCGACCCCCAGTCCGGTGAGAACCTCACCCGCGACGCGGAGGCGGGGGCCCGCCTGACCCAGATGGCGACGGAGGACAGGGTCGAGCAGGTGCAGGAGGCCCAGGCGTCCGGGCAGACGGTCGGGGGCTCGCACCGCGCCGGCGCGGCCTGATCGAGCAGACACCGCCGGCGGCCCATCCGGCCGCCGGCGGTGCCGCGCCGGCGTCTGGTCTCCCGCACGACCGCCCCTGAGCAGCACCGCCCGCCCGGGGGCCCGAGCACGTCTGGAACGCGATGTCTCCCGCTGCTGGGTCCGGGCACCGCCCGTGGTGGCGCACCGCCGTCGTGTACGAGGTGTACCTGCGCAGCTTCGCCGACTCCGACGGTGACGGCCTCGGGGACGTGAACGGCCTCCGCAGGCGCCTGCACCACCTGGTCGACCTCGGGGTGGACGCCGTCTGGATCACGCCCTGGTACCCGTCGCCCATGGCCGACGGCGGCTACGACGTGAGCGACTACCGGGCGATCGACCCGCGCCTGGGCACCCTCGCCGACGCGGATGCACTCCTCGCCGAGGCACATGCAGCCGGCCTGCGGGTCGTCATCGACCTGGTCGCCAACCACACGTCGGTCGAGCACCCGTGGTTCGCCGCGGCGGTGGCCGGCGGGCCCGGCGCACCGGAGCGGAACCGCTACTTCTTCCGGGACGGCCGGGCCGGCGGCGCCGAGCCACCCAACGACTGGATCAGCGCGTTCGGGGGTCCGGCCTGGACCCGCGTCACCGAGCCCGACGGGCGGCCGGGCCAGTGGTACCTGCACCTGTTCGCGCCCGAACAGCCGGATCTCGACTGGGACGACGCCGCCGTGCAGGAGGAGTTCGACGACGTCCTCCGCTTCTGGCTCGACCGGGGCGTCGACGGCATCCGGGTCGACGCCGCCCCGGCCATGGCGAAGACGCCCACCCTCCCGGACGCCGGTCACGGCCCGGGGGCGCTGTTCGAGTCGAGCACCTGGGTGGACAACCCGCACTGGGACGTCGACGAGGTCCACGAGATCTTCCGCCGGTGGCGCCGCATCGGGGACGCCTACGACGGGGACCGCCTGTTCGTCTCCGAGGCGGTGGTCAACGGCCCGGAGCGGCTGAGCCGGTACGTGCGGCCCGACGAGCTGCACACGACCTTCAACTTCGACTACCTCAAGGCCCCGTGGGACGCCGGCCGCATCCGCGCGGTCGTCGACGGCACGCTGGCCGCGCTGGCGCCGGTCGGTGCGCCGGCCACGTGGGTGCTGTCGAGTCACGACGAGACCCGGCACGTCACCCGCTTCGGGCGCGCGCGCAGCGGCGCAGCGACGATGGGCTTCGACGCCGCGGCCCCCGCGGATCTCCGGCTGGGGCTGCGCCGGGCGCGGGCGGCGGCGCTGCTCACCCTCGCCCTGCCGGGCGGGGCGTACCTGTACCAGGGGGAGGAGCTCGGGTTGCCCGAGGTCGAGGACCTCCCGGAGGAGGTCCTGCAGGACCCCACCTGGGAACGCTCCGGCCACACCGCCCGCGGGCGGGACGGCTGCCGGGTGCCGCTGCCGTGGTCCGGGGACCGGCCGCCGTTCGGCTTCACCGACGACGGCGTCCGCCCGTGGCTGCCGCAGCCGGACTCGTGGCGGACCCTGACCGTGGCGGTCCAGCGGGCCGACCCGGGCTCGACGTTGTCCCTCTACCGCTCCGCGCTGCGCCTGCGTCGCAGCCTGCCCGGCCTTCTCGACGACGAGTCGCTGACCTGGTTCGACCTGGGGGAGGACGTGCTCGCCTTCGACCGGGGAGAGGCGTTCCGGTGCGTCGTCAACCTGTCGGATCGCCCCCTGCCGCTGGCCGGCCTGGGACGTCCGGTGCTGGTGAGCGAGCCGGTGGAGGCGGTCCTGCCGCCGGACACGGCCGCCTGGCTGGTGGCCGGCTAGGACGAGAGGGTCCGCGTCAGCACCAGGCGGTCCTGCCCCGGCCCTGCGCGGTCCACGGACAGGTGGCCGCCGGCCCCCAGCGCGGTGTGCAGGCCGATCGTCGCGGCGTCCTCGGGCCGGGCGACCGCCTGGACGACGCGCGCCCCGGTGCTCGTCGCCAGGTCGTCGAACCAGGTCATCAGGCGGCGCCCGAGGCCGGCGCGCCGCCGGTCGTCGCGCACCGCCAGCAGGTGCACGTAGGCCAGCCGGTCGGCGGTGACGACGCCGAGCAGGTACCCGGCGTCCAGGCCGTCCGCACTGCGGGCGAGCACGCCGAACCCGCCGAACTGGTCGAACCAGACCGGGTCGTGCAGCGGCCGGGTGTCGACCTCCCAGAACCGGTCGTGCTGGGCCAGCAGCCGCGCCCGCACGACCCCCGCCGACAGCTCGGCGAACCCGGCGAGGGTCACCTCCGAGCTCACCGCCGAGCCGCCGCGAGCTCCTCGCGAGTCGGCGGGTCCGCGCCCACGCGCGTGCAGTTGAGGGCGGCGACGAGCGCGGCGTCCTCGACGATCGACAGCAGCTGCGCGTCGGACAGCGCCTGCAGTTGCCCCCTCGTCGTGACCCCGGCGGCGAGCAGCCCGGCGAACAACCCCGCGGCGAGCGAGTCGCCGGCGCCCACCGTGTCGACGACGTCCACCCGGGGCGGTTCCCGGTGCAGCAGCGGGCGACCGGGGCGGGCGATCCGCAGCGGGGCCCCGCCGTCGGTGAGCACCACCAGCGCGGCGCCGCCGTCGGCCCAGCGCTGCGCGGTCCCGTCGAGGTCGGCCGCGGCGTCGGGTTCGAGCCAGGCGAGGTCCTCGGCGCTGACCTTGACGACGTCGGCGTTCGCCAGCAGCCGCTCCAGCCGGGCGTGGACCCGCGCGCGGGTGTTGCCGAGTGCCGTCCCGACGGGGCCGTCGGCGAGCATGGGCCGGATGTTGGGGTCGACGCTGACCAGGGCGCGCCCGCCGGCCGCCACCTGCTCCACCAGCCGCGCGATCGCGTCGCAGCCGGGCGGGGTCCAACTCGAGATGGAGCCGACGTGCAGGATCGCCGTCCCCGCCGGCAGGACGGCGGCGAGCTCCTCGTCGGTCCACTGCCAGTCGGCCGCGCCCTGCACGTGGAAGCCGTAGTCGGGGGCGCCGTCGGGGCCCAGGCCGACGACGGCCAGGCTGACCGGCTCGTCGGCGGCCACGAACCCGGCCGGGTCGACGCCGGACCGTTCCGCGTGTCGGCGCAGGGCCGGCGCGAGCGGGCCGGTGCCCAGCCGCGCCAGCAGCCGCACCGGTGCGCCCAGCCGGCCCGCGGCGACGGCGACGTTGAGGGCGTTGCCGCCGGGCCGGGCGACGTAGTGCGGGGCGGTGCCCTCCGGGCCGGCCCCGGCCTCGGGGACCGGGAGCAGGTCGACGACCAGTTCCCCCAGGACACACAGCACCGGGTTCTCGGTGGACACCCCGAGACCCTAGCGGGGGAACGCACCCGGGGCGTCCCTGGTGGCTCACGGACCGGCACACCTGGGACGATGGCGGGTGACGCCCATCGCTGCGGCCCGCCGGCGGTGACCGGTGGACGATCCGCGCCGAGCAGGAGGACCCATGCCCAACCCGTTCGTCAAGCTGTGGAAGTACCTCACGGCCTCCGCCAACGCGAAGATCGACGAGAAGGCCGACCCCAAGATCCAGATCGCGCAGGCCATCGAGGCCGAGCAGCAGCGACACCAGGCGCTCGCCAACCAGGCGGCCGCTGTCCTGGGCAACCAGCGGCAGTTGGAGATGCGGCTCAACCGGCAGCTCGGCGAGGTCGAGAAGCTGCAGGCCTCCGCGCGCCAGGCGCTGGTCCTGGCCGACAACAGCCGGGCGGCCGGTGACGCGGCCAAGGCCAGCGAGTACGAGAACGCCGCGCAGGCCTTCGCCACCCAGCTGGTCGCCGCCGAGCAGGCCATGGAGGACCTCAAGCGCAGCCACGACGAGGCCCTCCAGGCCGCCGAGCAGGCCCGCGGCGCGGTCGAGCAGAGCCGGATGCGCCTGCAGACGACGCTGGCGGAGCGGACCAAGCTGATGAGCCAGCTGGAGCAGGCGCGGATGCAGGAGCACGTCGCGGCCTCGCTCAAGCAGGTCAACGAGCTGTCCGCGCCGGGCAACACGCCCAGCCTGTCGGAGGTCCGCGACAAGATCGAGGCGCGCTACGCCAACGCGCTGGGCCAGGCCGAGCTGGCCCAGACCTCGGTCGAGGGCCGGATGCTCGAGGTGCAGAAGGCGACCCTCGACGTCGCCGGGGCCTCCCGGCTGGACCAGATCCGGGCGTCCATGGGTCAGCCGCAGTCGGCGGTCACCGGGGGTGCCGCGAACCCGGCACTCGAGCAGGGGGCACCGTCGGTGCCGACGCCGGAGGCGCAGTCCGCGGCCCAGCCCGCGGAACGCCCCGAGGCCAGCGCCTGACCGCCTCCTCCGCCTCGCCATGACGGGCCGGCCGCCGCGAGCGGCCGGCCCGTCGTGCTCGGCGTGGCCTCCACGACGCGCGCCGATGCGTCCCTGGGTCCGCTGCCGGACAGCCCCGGCGACCGCCGCGGGAGCCGGGACGACGGCCGGCGGGGTCAGTCACAGGCCGAGCGGGCCATGTCCTCCTCCAGCGCCAGTTCCGACGCCGAGTCCGCCTGTCCCGTCGAGGCCTCGTAGCCACGGATGGCGTCGACCTTGGCCGCGGACGCGGAGCCGGGGTCGAAGCGGTAGTCGAGCCACTCCCGAGCCAGCCGCCGGGCCAGCTCGATGCCGATCACGCGCTCGCCCATGCACAGCACCTGGGCGTCGTTGCTCAGCACCGAGCGCTCCACGGAGAAACTGTCGTGCGCCGTCACGGCACGGACCCCGGGCACCTTGTTCGCGCTGATCGCCACGCCCAGCCCGGTGCCGCAGACCAGCAACGCGCGGTCGGCCTTGCCCTGGGCGACGAGCTGTGCCGCGGCCACGGCCACGTGCGGGTAGGCGGTGGTGTCGTCGGCGCCGACACCGACGTCGGTGACCTCGGCCACGCGGTCGTCGGCCTGCAGGTCGGCCTTGAGCTGCTCCTTGTACCGCAGTCCCGCGTCGTCGCAGCCGACCACGATCCTCCATCGACCGGGCACACCGACTCCTCTCCGAGCTCGGGTCAGACGTCTGTCAGCACGTGGCCGACCGTGGTCAGGCAGGCGGCCAGGGACACGGCGCCGGCGTCCGGGGTGCCGACGCTGCGCTCGGCCAGCGGCCGGGCCCGACCGACCCTCGGCCGCAGCTCGGCGGTGGCCTCGGCGGCGTCCTGCGCCCGCCGTGCCGCCTGGTCCCAGGCCGGACCCAGGTCCTGGCCCTCGTCCACGGCGGCGGACAGCGACTCGGTGAACGGCAGCAGGGCGTCGAGCATCGTCTTGTCGCCGGGGTGCGCCCCACCGAGCCGGACCAGCGCGTCGTAGCCGTCGCGGACCCCTGCCGCGACGGTGCGCGCGTCCGGGGCGCGGGTGTCGCCCAGCCGCCGCCCCATGGCCGCCAGCGCCGCTCCCCAGAGGACACCGGAGGTGCCGCCGGCCTTGGCGGCCCAGGCGTCCCCGGCCTCGACGAGCGTCGTCCCGGGACCTGCGCCGGCGTGGACCGCTGTCCGGGCCGCGTCGCGTGCGGCGGCGGTGCCGCGGACCATGCCCCGGCCGTGGTCGCCGTCCCCGGCGACGGCGTCGATGCGGCCGAGCTCCTCCTCCATGTCGGCCACGGTCTGCGCCATCGCCTCGATCGCGGCCAGCACGCGACCCGCGCAGGCCCGGCCCGCCTCGTCGGCCTCGGCAGCCGCCATCGTCGGCGCGGAGGCCGCGGCCGCCACCTCGGCTCCGGACCGCGGTGGACCCGGGGGGTCGGCGGTCAGGGTGCCCTTGCGGTACGCGGGGGTGTCGGCCGGAGCGCGCCAGAAGCGCTCGAGCTCCTCGTCCAGCCACATGAGGGTCAGTGAGCAGCCGGCCATGTCCAGGCTGGTGACCAGCTCACCCACCTCGGGCTCGACGACCTCGAGCCCGGCCTCCCGCAGCCGGCCGCTCACCGAGGCCCAGACGATGAACAGTTCCTCGTACTTGGTGCGTCCCAGGCCGTTGAGGATGGCCGCCACCCGGGTCCCGGCGCCCTCCGGGGTCTCGGCCAGGAGGCCCTCGACCAGGATCCTGGCGAGCTCCGACGCCGAGGGCATGGGCTGCTCGGCCACGCCGGGCTCACCGTGGATGCCCAGCCCCAGGCCCATCATCCCGTCGGGCACGGTGAACAGCGGCTCCCGTGCGCCGGGCATGGTGCACCCGTCGAAGGCGACACCGAGCGTGCGGGTGCGTGCGTTGCTGTGCCGGGCCACCCGTTCCACGCCGTCGAGGTCGTAGCCCTCCTCCGCGGCCGCCGAGGCGGTCTTGAAGACGGTGAAGTCACCGGCGATGCCGCGCCGCTTGGTGATCTCCGACGGCGGCGCGCTGGCGACGTCGTCGGTCACCGCGAAGTAGCGGGCGTCCCGGCCCTCGGCTCGCAGGCGCTCGACCGCCAGTCCGAAGTTCATCACGTCCCCGGCATAGTTGCCGGTCGTCAGGAGGACGCCACCGCCGGCGTCGGCGGCGCGCCCGACCGAGGCGGCATCGGCCGCCGACGGCGAGGTGAACACGTTCCCGACCACGGCCCCGTCGGCGAAGCCGGGACCCACCACCCCGCAGAACGCCGGATAGTGGCCCGAGCCGCCACCGACCACCACGCCCACCTTGCCCGGACGCGGCCGGCTCGCCCGCACCACCCCACCGGGGACGCCGACCACCCGGCCGGCGTGGGCGTCGAGGAAGCCGGCCAGCATGTCCTCGGTGAACTGCGCCGGGTCGTCGTACAGGCGCGTCACAGGCGTCCTCCTGTCGCGGTGTGAGGTGCCGCAGCCGCGGTCAGCGGATCCGGTCGCCCGTGTCCGGGTCGAACAGGTAGACCCGCTGGGGCGGAGCCGAGACCCGCACCGGCGTGCCCTGGTGCCAGTCCTCGTCGGCCGGGGTGACCGCCACGACCGGCCCGTCCACGCCCTGCACGTCGATCGTGGCCTGGCCGTACTCGAGCAGGTGCTCGAAGACACGCACCTCGCCCTCGATGGCCGGCTCGCCCGCCGGGACGTCGACCCGGCAGTCCTGCGGGCGCAGGCCCACCACGACCGGCCGGTCGTGCTCCGGTGTCCGCGCGGCGGTCGGCAGTGCGCCGGTCCGGCCGATCCGCACCAGGACCTCGCCGTCCTGGCGGGCGGTCGTACCCTCGACGAGGTTGATCTTCGGCTCACCGACGAAGTCGGCGACGAACTGGTTCGCCGGGTCGTCGAAGACCTCGTCGGGCGTTCCGAACTGCTGGATCACGCCCTTGTCCATGACCGCCATCCGGTCGGCCAGGCTCAGCGCCTCCAGCTGGTCGTGGGTCACGACCACCGTGGTGTAGCCGAACTCCCGTTGCAGCACCTTCAACTCGCGGCGCACCCGCTGCCGCTGGGCGGCGTCGAGGTGCGACAGCGGCTCGTCGAGCAGCAGCACCGGCGGGTTGCGGATGAGCGCGCGTGCCAGGGCCACTCGCTGCTTCTGCCCGCTGGAGAGGTTGGCCGGGCGCAAGGGCAGCAGCTCGGTCATCTCCAGCCGCTCGGCCAGCTCGTCGACACGGCGCCCGGCGTCCTTCACACCGCGGGCCTTCAGCCCGTAGGCGAGGTTCTCCCGCACGTTCAGTGGGGGGTAGAGCGCATAGCTCTCGAACCCGACCCCGACGTTCCGCTTGCCCGGGGGCAGGTCCTGCACGGTCCGATCACCGATGCGGATGTTGCCGGACGTCACCGTCTCCAGCCCGGCGATCATCCGCAGGGTCGTCGTCTTGCCGCAGCCCGAGGGGCCGAGCAGGGCGATCAGCTCGCCGGGCTCGATGTGGAGGTCCATCCCCTTCACCGCCTCGAAGGACTCCCGCCCGCGGGAGACGTAGGTCTTGCGCAGCTGCTCGAGGATCAGCGGCTGCGGTCCCTCGGTGGTGGTGGGCCGCCCGGTCCGGTGGCTGGTCATCGCTGCTCCTGGTGTCCGGCCGGCTGCATGCCCCGACGGATGCGGCGGGCCGGCTCGCCGGCCCCGCCGAGGCGGCGGGTGTCCTCACCGGCCGGCCCGTCGGCGAACAGGTGGACGTGCTCCAGCGGGATCTGCAGCTCCACGTCCTGGCCCTCGTCGGCGTGCTGGACGGTCGAGTCGACCGCGATCAGGTCGACGTCGCCGACCCGGACGTCGAGCTCCAGTTGACGGCCCAGGCGCTCGGCGAGCCGGACCCGGCCGCTCATCCGCAGCCAGCCCGCCCCGCCCCGGCCGGGGCGGACGACCTCCACGTCGCGGGGGCGGATGCCCAGCCGGACCCGCTGGCCTCGTCCGAGGTCCAGCGGCGGGACGGCGAGGTCGATGGCGCCGCCGGCCGCGCGGATCCTGCCGTCCTCCACCACCGCGTCGATCACGTTGATCTCCGGTTGGCCGAGGGCCTTCGCCACGAAGCTGTCCACTGGTTCCCGCCACACCTCCTCCGGCGTGCCGACCTGGACCAGGCGTCCCTGGCGCAGCACCGCGATCCGGTCGCCGAGGGAGAGTGCCTCCTGGTAGTCGTGGGTGACGTACAGCGAGGTCGTGTGGGACATCCCGCCGAGCTGCTTGAGCTCCGCCCGCATCGCCGCGCGGAGCTTGGCGTCGAGGTGCGACAGCGGCTCGTCGAGCAGGTAGACGTCGGCGGGGCGGACCAGGACCCGCCCCAGCGCCACCCGCTGTCGCTGCCCGTTGGACAGCTCCCTCGGCAGACGCTCGAGCAGGTGGTTGATCCCCAGCGTGGTGGTCACCAGGTCGATCCGCCGCTGCTGCTCCTCCGCCGCGTACCGGCCGGTGCGTCCCGACCGCAGCGGCGAGGCGAGGTTCTGGAACACCGTCTTCTGCGGGTACAGCGCGTAGCTCTCGAAGGCCATGGCCACCCCGCGGTGGTACGGCTCGACGCCGGTCATCGGCCGATCGGCGATCACCACGTCGCCCCGGTCGATCTCGACCAGGCCGGCCACCGACTTCAGCGTCGTCGTCTTCCCCGCACCCGAGGGGCCGAGGATCACGAAGAACTCACCGTCACCGACGTCGAGGGTCAGGTCCTCGATGCCGACCGTCGACCCGTAGTGCTTGGTCACGCCTTGGAGCTGCACCGCACCCATCAGGCCTTCACCGCCCCGAACGACAGGCCCCGCACCAGGTACCGCTGGATGGTGAGGGCGAGGATCAACGGTGGCAGGGCGCCGATCAGTGCCGCCGCCGCGGTGAGGTTGTAGAACGCCTGGCCGCCACCGCCGAGGAACCGCGAGATCGCGACGGTGACCGTGGCGTTCTCCGAGCCGGCGAGGATGAGGGGGAACACGTAGTTGTTCCAGGCGAAGATGAAGGCGAGCAGGGCGGCCGCCGCGATGCCGGGCCGCACCAGCGGCAGGGCCACCATCACGAACGCCCGGCGGCGGGTGTACCCGTCCAGCAGGGCGGCCTGCTCCAGGTCCTCGGGCAGGTCCTCGAAGTATGACCGCAGGATCCACACGACCAGCGGCATCGTCACCAGTTGGAGCACCCAGATCATGCCGACGCGGGTGTCGAACAGGCCGATCTGGTTGTAGATCACGAACAGCGGCACGATCACCATCAGCTCCGGGGCGAACCGGAACGACAGGATCGTGAACATCAGGTCGTTCGAGCCGCGGAAGCGGTAGCGGCCCGCGGCGTAGGCGGCCGGGATGCCGATCAACAGCGAGACGAGGACGGCGCCACCGCAGTTCACGACGCTGGAGAGGATCGCGCCCGGGTAGTTGACGCTGGTCAGCCGCGTCCCCTCGTCGCTGAGCACCGTGGCGAAGTTCTCCAGCGTCGGCGAGAACGCGAAGTACGTCGTCGTCTGCTCGGCCGGCGTCTTCAGCGACAGCAGGACCATCCAGACGATCGGGAACAGCGAGAAGACGAACCACAGCACCAGCACCACGTCCGCACCGATCGAGGCGGGCGTGAAGCGCTTCTGGCCCGGCATGAGTTCCGTGGCCATGTCAGTCCTCCGCTCCGGCAGCGCGGCGCTGCGCCTTGCCCAGCACGCTGACCAGCCAGCGCGCGGTGATGAAGACGAGCACCCACAGCAGGAACATGTAGGTCGCCCCGCGCGAGTAGTTCAGGTTGATGATCGAGTCCTGGTAGGCCCCGATCTGCAGGGTCCGGGTCTCGTTGCCCGGGCCGCCCGCGGTGAGGACGAACACCTGGTCGAAGACCTTCAGCGAGTCCATGAAGCGGAAGATCACCGCGACGAGGATGTACGGCCACATCATCGGCAGCATCAGCCGGCGGAACATGTAGAACCAGCTGGCGCCGTCCACCGACGAGGCCTCGAACGGTTCCCGCGGCAGCGACCGCAACCCGGCCAGCACGAGGATCGCCACGAAGGGCGTGAAGATCCAGATGTCGACGAGGATGACCGACCACAGCGCGTTGCTCCGGCTGAGCCAGTCGAAGTTGCCGAGCCCGAAGACGTAGTTGAGGACGCCGAACTGCGGGTTGTACATCAGCCCCCAGATGACTCCGGCGATCACCGGCGCGATCATCAGCGGGAGGATGAGCACCCGCTCGAAGATCCGCCCCACGAAGCTCGCCCGGTAGAGCAGCAGCGCGATCCCGACGCCGAGCACCGTCTCGAGCACGGTGGCGGCCACCGCGAACAGCAGCGTCGTCCGGACGCTGGCCCAGAAGACGCTGCTGGAGAGCACCGTCTGGAAGTTGTCGAGGCCGACGAAGGTCGGGGTGGGATTGGTCGCCGAGTAGTTGATGAACGCGTAGTACGCGCCGAGGACGAACGGGTAGAGGATCCCGATGGTGATGGCCAGTGCGGGTACGGCCAGCACGTAGGGGCGCAGGCGCCGTCGCCAGGACGGGACGACCGGGGGCTGCTGACCCTCGGCGGGGGCCGGCGCCTCCTGGTCAGGGGGCCGGCCGGGAACTGTCGTGGTCACGGACTGTCCTTCCGCAGCGAGGGACGGCTGGCGCTGCGCGTCAGCTGTTCACGATCTCCGTGCTCTGCTCGGCGAGGGCATCGAGCCGTTCCTTGGCGTCGGCACCGTCGTAGATGTCCTGGAGCGCGACGGACCACTCCTCGGTGGTCTCGAAGAAGTGGGTCTGCGGCGTGAACTGGATCGCGGTGCTGTCGATGACGGTCTCGAAGGTCTCGAGGTAGCCGGGGAAGTTCCCCAGGGTCTGCTTGAAGGCGCCGTCGAACACCGAGGCGCGGGTGGGGTCGGCGAAGGTGCCCTGCTGGACCGCCTTGGTCATCGCGTCCGAACTGGTCGCCCACTGGATGAACAGCCAGGCGGGGAGCTTGTTCTGCGAGGCCGCGTTCATGGCCCACGACCACGTCCACAGGTTCGTGGCGTAGCTGCCGTCGGGGCCGGCCGGCCCGGGGTGCCAGGCGAGGTTGCCGGCCTGGGCGCTCGCCCCGGGGACGTTGAGGGGGTAGGTGGCGCTGTCGGCGTCGTAGGCCATCATCGCCGACCCGTTGCCGAGGTCCCGGGTGACGTCGGGGTACTCGTACGTCGTCCAGCCCGCGGGTCCGGCGTCCCTGGCGAGGTTCACCCACGCCTGGGTGAAGTCCACCGCCTCCGGCGAGTTCATCGCGGCCTGGAGTTGGTCGCCGTCCGCGGTGTAGTCCCGGGCGCCCTCCCGGGTGTACTGCGTCATGTACCCCGGGTGGATCGACGCCCAGGAGCGGGAGCCGCGGAAGGCGATCCCGTAGCGTCCGGCGGCGCGGTCGGTCAGGTCGACGGCGATCTGCTGGAGCTCCTCGAAGGTCTCCGCCGGCCGGATGCCGCGGCGGTCGAACTCCGCCTTGTTGTACGCGATGACGTTGGTCTCGAACCCCCACGGGATCGCCCACTGGCCACCGCTGCCCAGCGGGCTGCCGAGCTGGAAGTCCCAGCGGGTGGCGTTGCGCAGACCCTCGTAGATGTCCTCGAAGTCGTAGTCCGGGCTGGTGGCGGAGTCGTTCTCGATCCAGGGCTGCAGGTCCTCCATCCAGCCGGGGGGGCCGTACTGCCAGATGAAGTAGGCACCGGTCATGAAGGCGTCGTAGTTGCCGGCGCCACCGGCGAGCTCGGTGTTCAGGCGGGTGAAGTAGTCGGCCTCGGGCACCAGCTCGACCTCCACCTGGATGCCGGTCAGCTGGGTGAACTCGGCCAGCAGGGGCTGGAAGCTCTGCTGGTAGGGGTGCGGCGTCTGCAGGATCCTGATCGTCTCGCCGTCGGCCTTCTTCCAGTCGAACCCGCCGGTCACCTCCGCGGCACCGTTGTCCTGGTTCCCCCCTCCTCCCGTGCTGCCCCCCGTGCCGCACGCCGACAGCAGGGGCACGCCCGCGAGGCCGGCCACCCCGAACCCGAGCGCCTGCAGCATGGAGCGGCGGGACAGGGGGCGCTGCCCGAGGTCGCGGCCGTACAGGGGGTGACTGCCGTGCATGGGGATCTCCAGGTGTCTGCGGAGTCGTACCGGGGCGTACAGCGGGGACGGTGGGGCGGGTGGAGGCGCGGTCCAGCCGGGATCAGTCGGGGATGAGGGAGACCTTGACGGACTTCGTGCCGGAGGCCACCAGGTCGAGGCCTTCCTTGAACTCCCGCACCGGGAGTTGGTGCGTCACGATCTGGTCCATCGGCAGCACACCGGACTCGAGCATCCGGGCGGCCGTCGGCCAGCAGTGGGGGCCGAGGTGGGCGCCGCGGACGTCGAGCTCCTTGTCGTCACTGATGATGCTCCAGTCGACGGTGACGTCGTCCTTGAAGACGCTGTACTCGACGAAGGTCCCGAGCTTGCGCAGCAGGTTGAGCCCCTGCGGCACGGCAGAGGGATGGCCGGTCCCCTCCAGGTAGACGTCGGCGCCGTAACCGTCGGTCATGTCCTTGACGATCGCGACGGCGTCCTCCTCGGCGATGTTGATCGTGAGGTCGGCGCCGACCTGCCTGGCGAGGTCGAGCTTCGCCGGGGCGACGTCCAGGGCCACCACCGTGGTGGGGTACTTCGCCTTGGCGCCGGCGATCATGCCGAGCCCGATCGGGCCGCAGCCGGCGACGACCACGACGTCCTCGAAGTGGATGTCGGCGCGCTCGACGGCGTGCAGGGCGCACGACAGCGGCTCGATGAAGGCCGCGTGCGCTGCCGGGAGGTCCTTCGAGATCTTGTGCACCAGCGCCTCGACCGGATACACCATGTAGGACGCCATGCCGCCGGGGGTCCGGCGCTTGAAGCCGTACAGGTCGTGCGGAGCGCACATGTGGTACTGGCCGCGGAGGCAGTAGCGGCACTTCCAGCAGGGGACGATCTGCTCCGACGTCACCCGGTCACCGACGTCGATGCCCCAGCGGCGGCTGGCCTCCTCGTCGAGGTCGACGACCTCGCCGACGAACTCGTGTCCGGGGATGACCTGGGTCTCGGCCCAGGCGGGACGGTTCTCGTCCCCCCAGAACTTCGCCGCGCCGTGGTAGCACTTCAGGTCGCTGGCGCAGATGCCCACGGCCTCCACCCGGACCAGCGCCTCCCCGGGCCCGCGTTTGGGGACGGGGACCTCCTCGAGGCGGTAGTCCTCCGGGCCGTGACAGACGACGGCTTCCATGGAGTTCGGCATCGGTGCCCCTTCGAGCCCGGAGGTGTGACGAGTGCCACACCCGGCGTTGACGTGCAACGGAGGCTAGGGGGGTCACCCGTCGGGGGCAATAGCAGGGCCGCACCGCGCCTGAACTGCGGCGGCTCGCGGTGGCCCGGTTCCCCGCACGGCGTCACGATGGCCCGGTGGCGGTGCACGACGATGCCCCGGGCGCCGGGCACGGCGACCCCACCTACCGCCTCCTGCTCTGGTCCGTACGGGTGGCATGGGCGAGCTGCGCTCTCGGGGTCGTGGCGATGACGGTGGGCCTCGTCCTGCGGTCGCCGGCCCTGGTGGGCGTGTTCCGCGTCGGCCTCGTCGGGTCGGTGGTGGCCACCGGCGTCGCCCTGCTGTTCTTCCTGGGTCTGCTCGCCTCCCCCGCGCGGCTCGCGGTGGTGGTCGCGGCGACCCCTCCTGCGTCCCTGCGGCGGCGCGCCGAGACCCTGCTCGCCGTCCTCCTGGTGGACCTCCTCGACCCGGATGAGCCGGATCGGTAGGCCGCCGGTACCGGTTGCCGGCCGCCGGGCCGGTCGGGTGTCGGGGCTGACCGGGGGACTCCCCGCCCTCGGGCCCCGGACCTCCGCCGGCGTCCTCCTCGATCCCGGCGGCGACCCGGTGGAGGGCGACGCCGCCCGGCGACGGCTGCGGGGCTGTCGTCCCGTGTGTCAGGAGGAGCCGATGAGCGGGCGGGGCCGGCCCGGCTCTCCGGTGCGGGCGGCCGGGTCGACGGGGGAACGGGCCGCCTGACAGTTCGGACACCAGTAGGTGACCCGCTCCTGCAGGTCGGGGCCCTGGTCGCCGAGCAGGATCGGGGTGCCGCAGCGCCGGCAGGGGCGGCCCTTGCGGCCGAAGACCCAGTGGTCCTCGCCGCGGCGGAGGCTCCCGGTGGTGCTCTGCTCGGGGTGCTCGCGGTTGGCCAGCATGAGGGTGCGCGCCCGTTCGACCAGTCCGGTGAGGTCCGGGACGTCGGCCACCCGGATCCACGGGTGGACGCCGCAGACGAACAGCGTCTCCACCTTGTAGAGGTTGCCGATGCCGGCCAGGTTGCGCTGGTCGAGCAGCGCCACGCCGATCTGCTCGTCGGGGTGCGACCGCAGCCGGCGCAGTGCCTCCTCCAGGTCCCAGTCGGGCCCGAGGACGTCGGGGCCGAGGTGGCCGACCAGCTGGTCCTCGTGGGCGGTGCGCACCAGGGTGACGTCGTGCAGCCGGTAGCCGACGCACTCCCACTGCTCGGTGGCCAGCACGGCGCGGATGTCGAACGCGGGGCCGCCACGCCACCGGGCGCCCGGGCGGTAGATGTGCCAGCTGCCGTCCATCCGGAAGTGGGTGCGCAGGGTCCACCCGTCGGCGAAGCGGAGGAGCAGGTGCTTGCCGCGGGGGACGACCTCGGTGACGGAGCGCCCGGCGAGGTCGGTGGCGGCAAGCTGCGGGACCCGGAGCTCGCCACGGCGCAACGTGGCCCCGGCCAGCGCGGTGTGCATGCGCTTGGCCGCCAGCCAGACGGTGTCTCCCTCGGGCACGCCGCCAGTGTCCCCTGCGGCGTAGCCACCTGCTGTGAGACCGCTGACAGCAGGGATGACCCGAGGGTCTCTCAGCGCTGAGGTACCCGTGGCCGTCTCGACCCTGCTCCGTCCCCGCCTGCCCCGACGCGAGGTCGCCGGACGCACGCCCGAGCCGGTGACCGTCACCGTGGCCCGGGTGGTCCGGCCCCACCGCCGGCAGGCGTTCGAGCGGTGGGCCGCCGACGTGCTCGCGCTCGCCGCGACCTACCCCGGCAACCTCGGTGGCACCCTGCTCAAGCCGGGGTTGGGCAGCTCCGAGTACCACCTGGTCTACCGCTTCCGGGACGACGCCTCGCTGGCCGCGTGGGAGGCCTCCCCGCAGCGGCACCAGGCCCTGGAGCGGATGCAGGAGATGATCGACGAGGAGCGGTACGCGCGGGTGGCCGGGCTCGACAGCTTCTTCACCCGGCCGGCCACGCCGGGGCCGCGCTGGCGCTCGACGGTGCTCACCATCGCCGCGGTCTTCCTCATCACCTCGGCGCTGCAGCTGCTGGTCATGCCGCACATCGACGGGTGGCCCTGGCCACTGCGGCTGCTGCTGTCGGCCTGCATCGTCGTGGTGTTGCTCGGCTTCGTGGTCATGCCGACCCTGACCCGCCTGTTCGCCGGCTGGCTGCGCCCGGAGCGCTGAGGTAAGGGGGCAACCCTCGGCCGGGGCCGCGGGACCGCGTGCGGCGGACGGCCTCGCCCGGGGACACCGCGGCGCGCCCGCCGGTCACGCGCGCAGGCGCAGGCCGCGGGGCGTGGCGGCGAACCCGGCCGCCTGCAGGGCCGCCGACAGCGGCGTCGACTCGTGCACCGACGCCCCGTCCGCCTTCTGCACGACCATCCGGCCCAGCGCGCCGGCGGCCGCTGCCCCGGAGAGCGCCGTCGCGGCCTCCTTCAGCACCGTCTCGTCCTCGGTCCACGACAGGAGCGTCTTGCCGCCGCGCTCGACGTAGAGCACCAGGTCGCCGTCGACGAGCACCACGAGGGCGCCGGCCTTGCGCCCGGCCCGGTGCCCGGCACCCGCACGCCTCCCGCCGGTGCCCTCGCCGACGTCCACGGCCTCCTCACCGCCGCCGGCCGACCGCTCCGGCCAGGGCAGCGCGGCGCCGTAGACGTTGGCGGGGTCGGTGGCGGCCAGCACCACCGCGCCGCCGGGCACCCGGTCCGGCGTGGCGAAGCTGCGGAGCCGGTCGACCGATCCGGGGGTGCCGAACTGGGCGGCGCCGAGGGTCTCGACGAAGTAGCCGCGCCTGGCCCGGCCATTCTCCTCGAAGGCCCGCAGCACCGGGTAGACCGCGGGGAAGCCACCGGGCACCTGCTCGGCCATCACCGCACCGCGGGTGAGCACGCCGTGCCGTTCGAGCAGTGCCTCGGCACGGGCGGTCGTCCGCTTGGTCGGGTTGGTCTCGCGTTCGGGCAGCCGGGACCAGCGGCCGGCCACCGTCGGCGGCCCGGTGCGCGTGGGCATCGCAGGCCGGCCCAGCCGGGGGCGCCCGTAACGGGTGCGGTCCAGTCGAGCCCGCGGGGGTGCCGGCTGCCGCTTGTGCGTGCCGCCGCCGGCCAGCCGGGTGCGCAGGGGGGCCAGGGTGTCGTTGGTGAGCAACCCGGCCCACACGAGGTCCCACACCACGTCGGCGAGGGCCGTGTCGTCGGTGGCGCCGACGAGGTCGGACAGCCCGCGGAAGAAGAGGGCCTGACCGGCCGAAAGCTGCTCCAGAAGGGCAGAGCCGACGCCGTCGTCGCTACCGTCGCCCACCCCACCGAGTTCCAGGGGCTCGGGCAGCAGCAGCGGCGCGAGGTCGGCCGGGACGAGGGTGATCCACCCGTCGCCGCCGGGCAGACCCCCGGCGCCGGCCCACAGCACCTCGCCGGCGCTGGTGAGCTCGTCGAGCATCCCGGGGGCGTAGTCGCGCACCCGGGCCGGCAGCACCAGCGACTCCAGCGCACTGGCCGGCACGAGCGCGCCGGCCAGTTGCTCGACGACGGCCAGCACACCGTCCGGCCCCCGCATCCGGCTGCCCACCGACTGCCAGGACGGGGTGAACCGCGCCAGTGTGCCGATCGGGACCGGTTCGACCTCCTGACGCAGTCGGGCCAGGCTGCGGCGGCGGACGGACCGCAGTACGTCGGTGTCGCACCACTCCTGGCCGGTGCCGCCCGGACGGAACTCGCCGGTGACGAGCCGACCGGTGCCCACGAGGCGCTGCACCGTGGCGGTGACGACCGCGACGCCCAGTCCCAGCCGCTGGGCGACCTCGGCGGGCTGGAAGGGTCCGTGCGTGCGGGCGTAGCGGCCCACGAGGTCGCCGAGGGGGTCGGGCACCGGTTCGGTGAAGACCTCGGGCACGCCGACGGGGAGGGCCGTGCCCAGCGCGTCGCGGAGGCGGCCGGCGTCCTCGATGGCCACGTGGCGCTCCTCGCCGGCGATCCGCACCACCAGCGCGCGCCGGGCGGCGACCAGCTCGTCGAGCCACTCCCGTGGGACGCCACGGGCCGCTGCCTCGGCCGGCGTGAGGTCACCGACGAGGCGCAGCAGGTCGGCCGCGCCGTCCATGCCGCGGGGGTGCCGGTCCGCCGGCAGGCGCTGCAGCTCGGCCTCGACCTCGGCCAGCGCTTCCGCGTCGAGCAGTTCCCGCAGTTCCGAGCGGCCGAGCAGCTCGGCGAGCAGGCCGGTGTCGAGGGCGAGCGCCTGGGCGCGGCGCTCGGCCAGCGGGGCGTCGCCCTCGTAGAGGAACTGCCCGACGTAGCCGAACAGCAGCGACTGGGCGAACGGTGACGCAGCCTGCGTCTGGACGTCGACCACCCGCACCCGCCGGGCGCGCACGTCGCCCATCAGCTCGACCAGCCCCGGGACGTCGTAGACGTCCTGCAGCACCTCGCGGGCGGCCTCCAGCGTGATCGGGAAGCTGGAGAACTCGCTCGCCACCGACAGCAGCTGGGCCGCCCGCTGCCGCTGCTGCCACAGGGGGGTGCGACGGCGGGGATCGCGACGGGGGAGGAGGAGCGCTCGTGCCGCGCACTCGCGGAACCGGCTGGCGAAGAGGGCGGAGTTGCCGACCTCGGCGGTCACCTCCCGCTCGACGTCGTCGGGGTCGAGGACGGCGAGATCGGCCTCCGGCGGTTCGCCGGTCGTGTCCGGCAGCCGCAGCACGATGCCGTCGTCGGAGTGCATGGACGCGACGTCCACGCCGTAGCGCTCCCGCAGCCGGGCCGCCAGCACCAGCGCCCAGGGGGCGTTGACCTGCGCGCCGAAGGGGGAGTGCACCACCAGCCGCCAGTCGCCGAGCTCGTCGCGGAAACGCTCGACGAGCAGCGTCCGGTCGTCGGGGAGGTGGCCGGTGGCCTGCTTCTGCTCGGCGAGGTAGGCGAGCAGGTTGGCCGCACCCCACTCGTCGAGGCCCGCCGCCCGGGCGCGGTCCAGACCGGCCTCGGGGGTGGCGGAGCCGACCTCCCGCAGGAAGGCGCCCAGCGCCCGGCCGAGCTCGAGGGGACGGCCGGGTGCGTCGCCGTGCCAGAAGGGCATCTTCCCCGGCTGGCCGGGCGCCGGGCTGACCAGCACCCGGTCGTGCGTGATCTCCTCGATCCGCCACGAGGAGGAGCCGAGCAGGAAGACGTCACCCACCCGCGACTCGTAGACCATCTCCTCGTCCAGCTCGCCGACCCGCCGACCGCCGGACCCCTCCCCGCCGACGAGGAACACGCCGAAGAGGCCGCGGTCGGGGATGGTGCCGCCGCTGGTCACGGCGAGCCGCTGTGCGCTGCTGCGGGCGGTGAGCGTGTCGGTGACGCGGTCCCACGTGAGGCGGGGACGCAGTTCGGCGAACGCGTCGGAGGGGTAGCGGCCGGCCAGCATGTCGAGGACGGCGTGCAGCGCGGACTCGGGCAGCGAGGCGAACGGCGCCGACCGCCGGACCAGCTCTGCCACCTCGTCCACGGTCCGCGGCCGCTCCGAGACGATCGCGACGACCTGCTGGGCGAGGACGTCGAGCGGGTTGCGCAGGTAGCGGATCGACTCGATGGCGCCGGCCTTCATGCGCTCGGCGACCAGGGCGCACTGCACGAGGTCGCCGCGGTACTTGGGGAACAGCACCCCGCGGCTGACCGCGCCCACCTGGTGCCCGGCCCGGCCCACCCGTTGCAGGCCCGAGGCCACGGTGGGCGGCGCCTCCACCTGGACGACGAGGTCGACCGCGCCCATGTCGATGCCGAGCTCGAGGCTGGAGGTGGCGACGACCGCCGGCAGCTGCCCCGACTTCAGCGCCTCCTCGACGACCGCCCGCTGTTCCCGCGACACCGAGCCGTGGTGGGCCGCGGCGACGGGCCGCACGCCCTCGGGCACGCCGCCGCCGGAGCCGGCCTGGGCCATGAGCGCGGCGGCGTTGGTGCCGGGCGGCACCGTCTCGCCGGTCGCGCGTTCGTAGGCCAGCTCGTTGAGCCGGCTGGTCAGCCGCTCGGCCAGCCGCCGGGAGTTGGCGAACACGATCGTGCTGCGGTGCGTCTGGACCAGGTCGAGCACGCGCTCCTCGACCGCGGGCCAGATGGACGTCCGCGGTTGGTTGCCGGCCGCTGAGCCGTCCAGCTCGCCGGTCGCCTGCCCGAGGGTGCTCATGTCCTCGACCGGGACGACGACGGAGAGGTCCCACTCCTTCGCCGAGCCGGGGGCCACGACCTCCACCGGACGACCACCGGCGAGGAACGTCGCCACCTCCTCGACGGGCCGGACGGTGGCCGACAGGCCGATGCGCTGCGCGGGACGCTCGAGCAGCTCGTCGAGCCGGTCGAGGGAGACCGCCATGTGCGCCCCGCGCTTGGTGTCGGCGACGGCGTGCACCTCGTCGACGATCACCGTCTCGACCCCGCGCAGCGCTTCCCGGGCCGAGCTGGTGAGCAGCAGGAACAGCGACTCCGGCGTGGTGATGAGGATGTCGGTCGGTCGCCGGGTGAAGGCCCGCCGCTCGTCGGCCGGGGTGTCGCCGGAGCGGATGCCGACCTGGATCTCCGGGCGGGCCAGACCCAGCCGCGCCGCGGCCTGTCCGATGCCGGCCAGCGGTGCCCGGAGGTTGCGCTCGACGTCGACGGCCAGCGCCTTGAGCGGGGAGACGTACAGCACCCGACAGCGGGCACGTTCGTCGACCGGTGGCGGGGTGCTGGCCAGTCGGTCCAGTGACCACAGGAACGCCGCGAGGGTCTTGCCGGAGCCGGTGGGCGCGACCACGAGGGCGTGCCCACCGCTGCTGATGGCCTCCCAGGCACCCTCCTGTGCGGCCGTGGGCTCGGCGAAGGCGCCGGTGAACCACGCCCGGGTGGGCTCGGAGAACCGGTCGAGAGCGGTCACGGCCCCAGTCTCCACAGGGGGACGACACTCCGCCCTGCTGCCAGGATCAGCGGTCATGACCGGCGCCCGATCGCGGTACGACCTCGAGGTCGAGGACACCTTCGACGGGGACGTCCTCGATCCCGCACTGTGGCTGCCGTACTACCTGCCCCAGTGGAGTTCCCGGTCCGCCGCGGCGGCCCGGTACCGGCTCGACGGTGGCCACCTGCACCTGGTCGTGGAGGAGGACCAGCCGCCGTGGTGCCCCGAGTTCGACGGGGAGGTCCGTGTCTCCTCGCTGCAGACGGGGCTGTACGCGGGACCGCTGGGCAGCGCGGTCGGTCAACACCGGTTCACCCCGGCCGCAGTCGTGCGGGAGGAGCAGCCACCGGCCCGCCTGTACACGCCGCAGTACGGGCTGTTCGAGGTCCGGGCACGGGTGAGCGACGACCCCGCGGCCATGGCGGCGCTGTGGATGATCGGCTACGAGGACGCACCTGAACGGTCGGCGGAGATCTGCGTCTTCGAGGTCTTCGGGCGCAGCGTCGGCCCGGACCAGGCCGACGTCGGCGTGGGCGTGCACCCCTTCGGCGACCCGCGGATCACCGACCAGTTCGCCGTGCGCAACCTCCCGATCGACGCCCGGGACTTCCACGTCTACGCCGTGGAGTGGACCCCGGATCGACTGGTGTTCACCGTCGACGACGAGGTGGTGACCGTCGTCGACCAGTCCCCGGCCTACCCGATGCAGTTCATGCTCGACGTCTACGCGCTCCCCGGACCGGACGGCGCACCACCGGCGGGCCCCTGGCCCAAGGAGCTCGTCGTCGACTGGTTCCGGGGGTACCGGCCGGCCGGCACGGCGCCCCGGTGGCCCTGAGGCGCAGGTGCGCCGGTGAGCACGCCGGTCTCGGGCACACTGACCGCCATGCGCCGTTCCCTGTACGAGGCCGAACACGAGGACTTCCGCGAGATGGTCCGGGCCTGGGCCGAGAAGACCGTCGTCCCCTTCCACGAGCAGTGGGAGAAGGCGGGGATCGTGCCCCGCGAGGTGTGGACCTCGGCCGGCGCGCAGGGGCTGCTCGGCATCGACATGGACGAGGAGTACGGCGGCGGCGGTGTGCGGGACTTCCGCTACCAGGCGGTGGTCGACGAGGAGCTGATGCGGGTCGGCGCCACCGGCGTCGGCTTCGCACTGCACAACGACGTCGCCGGGCCCTACCTGCGCGACCTCGGCACCGAGGAGCAGAAGCGGCGCTGGCTGCCCGGCTTCTGCCGCGGCGAGCTCATCACCGCCATCGCGATGACCGAACCCGCGGCCGGCAGCGACCTGCAGGGCATCCGGACCGCGGCCCGCCGCGACGGTGACGCCTGGGTGCTCAACGGCTCCAAGACCTTCATCACCAACGGCATCAACGCCGACCTGGTGATCGTGGTGGCCCGCACCGACCCGGGTGCCCCGGGTTCCAAGGCGCTCAGCCTGCTCGTCGTCGAGCGGGACATGCCCGGGTTCACCCGTGGCCGGAACCTGGAGAAGGTCGGCCTCAAGGCCCAGGACACCGCCGAGTTGTTCTTCGACGACGTGCGGGTGCCGGCGGAGAACCTCCTCGGCACGGAGAACCGCGGCTTCCACCACCTCATGGAGAACCTGCCGCAGGAGCGGCTGTCGATCGCCGTCGGCGCCGTCGCCTCCGCCGAGACGGTGCTGGCCCGCACCATCGAGTACGTCACCGGACGCACGGCGTTCGGCAAGCCGGTGAGCAGCTTCCAGAACACCCGGTTCGTGCTGGCCGAGCTGCAGACCGAGGTCACCGTCGCACGGACCTTCGTCGACGAGTGCATGCGGCAGCTCAACAGCGGCGACCTCACGCCGGTCGACGCCGCGATGGCCAAGTACTGGACGACCGAGCTGCAGAACAAGGTCGCCGACCGGTGCCTGCAGCTGCACGGCGGCTACGGCTACATGGACGAGTACTTCGTCTCCAAGGCCTGGCGTGACGCCCGCATCCAGCCCATCTACGGCGGCACCAACGAGATCATGCGCGAGATCATCGGCCGCTCGCTGGGCCTGTAGGGCCGGTCTCCGGTGACCCCTGGGACCTCGTCGGCGCTCGACCCGGAGCGCGTCCAGCGCCGGACCCTCGGGGTGCTCGGCGGGGGCGTGGCCCTCGGTGGGCTCGGGGTGACCGTGGGCATCACCGTCGGCGGTCTGCTGGCCCGCGACGTCGCCGGCAGCGACACCGCGGCCGGCCTGGGGCAGACGGCGGGAGTGCTCGGCGCCGCGGTCGTCGCCGTCCCGCTGGCGCGGATCAGCGACCGGGCCGGCCGCCGTGCCGGGCTGGCCGCCGGGTACTCGCTCGCCGCCCTCGGCTCGGTGGTGACCGTCGTCGCCGCGGTGGTCGACGCGCTCCCGCTGCTGCTGGTCGGGCTCTTCGCCTGCGGGGCGGCGACCGCCTGCGGACTGCAGGCCCGGTACGCGGCCGCCGACCTGGCCGCCCCCGAGCGACGCGGGCGCGCGCTCTCGCTCGTGGTCTGGGCGACGACCGTCGGCTCCGTGCTCGGCCCCAACCTGGCCGGCCCCGGCGGTGACCTGGGCACCGCACTGGGACTGCCCGCACTCGGCGGCGCCTTCGTCATCTCCTTCACGGTCTTCGTGCTCGTCGCGGCCGGCAACCTGCTCCTGCTGCGACCGGACCCGCTGCTGCTCGCCCGGCGGCTGCGCGGGGCGGGGACCGTCGGTCCGACGCGTCCCCGCCGGGCGACGAGCACGGCCCTGCATGCGGTGTGGGCCGACCCCGGTGGCCGGCTCGGGCTCACCGCGGTCGTGGTGTCCCACGCCGTCATGGTCGGCGTCATGGTCATGACCCCGGTCCACATGGGCCACGCCGGCGGGCCCGAGGGGACGACCCTGCGGGTCATCGGCGTGGTGATCAGCGTGCACGTCGCGGGGATGTACCTGTTCTCGCCCCTGGTCGGGCAGGTGGCGGACCGGGCGGGGCGGCGGACGACGGTCGTGCTGGCCGCGACGCTCCTGCTGGCCGCTGCCGCGCTGGCCGGCACCGCCGGACCGGGGGACGCCGTCCGGTTGGGCGTGGCCCTCCTGCTGCTCGGGCTCGGTTGGTCCTGCGGGTTGATCGCCGGTTCCACGCTGGTGACCGGGTCGGTGGCGGAGGACCTGAGGCCGACGGCCCAGGGCGGCACGGACCTGCTCATGGGCCTGGGCGCCGCCGTGGCCGGCGTGGTCGGTGGCCCGCTGCTCGCGCTCGGCGGGTACGGGCTGGTGGCCGGGGTCTCCGCGGCGCTGGTGCTGCCCCTCCTCGTGGTGTGGGCCCGCGCCGGTGGCCCGGAGGCCGCGGTTCAGCGGCCCCGGTAGTTGCGGTACAGCAGCACCAGCGACACCAGCAGGCACAGGGCGATGCCGATCTCGAGGACGAGGTCCCAGGTCGCGGAACCCGTGGTGGGGAACACGGCGCCAGCCTAGGAGTCGCTCGGCGCCACCGGCTGCCCGCCGACGCGCGCTAGCGTCGATAGCGTGCGCCTGCAGGATTTCTGGTCCCGACTCACCGAGCAGTTCGGCTCCATGCGTGCCGAGAGCGTGGCGCGGGACCACGTCTTCTCCTCCCTCGGGGGCCGCAGCGCGGTGGAGGCCCTGGAGGCGGGCCTGCCGGTACGACGCGTGTGGCTGGCGATCTGTGAGGAGTACGACGTCCCGCGCAGGGACCGCTGACTCGTCCGACCGGCGTGTCACGCTGGCAGTCGAACACACGTTCGGGCTAGATTGGGCGGCGCAGTCCACAGGCCGGGTGCTCCTCCACAGGTCCGCCGGATCCCCCGGAAGTGTCAGACCCTCGCTCTAGCGTCGACACCGACCCGCTCCACGCGACTTCCCGAAGGTGAACACCATGGCAACGCTCGACCGCGACAAGGCCCTCGACATGGCCCTCGCCCAGATCGACAAGCAGTTCGGCAAGGGTTCGGTCATGCGGCTGGGCGACAACGCCGCACAGGCGATCAAGGTCATCCCGACCGGCTCGATCGCCCTGGACATCGCCCTCGGCATCGGTGGCCTCCCGCGGGGCCGCGTCATCGAGGTGTACGGCCCCGAGGCCTCCGGCAAGACCACGGTCGCCCTGCACGCGGTGGCCAACGCCCAGGCCGCCGGCGGCATCGCGGCGTTCATCGATGCCGAGCACGCGCTCGACCCCGAGTACGCCCGGGCGATCGGGGTGGACACCGACGCCCTGCTGGTCAGCCAGCCCGACACCGGTGAGCAGGCGCTCGAGATCGCCGACATGCTGATCCGCTCCGGCGCGCTCGACATCATCGTCATCGACTCCGTCGCGGCGCTGGTGCCCCGCGCCGAGATCGAGGGCGAGATGGGTGACAGCCACGTCGGTCTGCAGGCCCGGCTGATGAGCCAGGCGCTGCGCAAGATCACCGGTGCGCTGAACAACTCCGGCACCACCGCGATCTTCATCAACCAGCTGCGCGAGAAGGTCGGCGTGGTCTACGGCTCCCCGGAGGTCACCACCGGTGGCCGGGCGCTGAAGTTCTACTCGTCGGTCCGGCTCGACGTGCGCCGCATCGAGACCCTCAAGCAGGGCACGGAGGCGGTGGGCAGCCGGGTCCGGGTCAAGGTCGTCAAGAACAAGGTGGCGGCACCGTTCAAGCAGGCCGAGCTCGACCTGCTCTGGGGCACCGGTTTCAGCCGCGAGGGCGGCCTCATCGACGCGGGCGTCGAGCAGGGCTTCATCCGCAAGTCCGGTGCCTGGTACACGTACGAGGGCGACCAGCTCGGTCAGGGCAAGGAGAACGTCCGCTCCTTCCTACGGGACAACCCCGACCTCGCCGACGAGATCGAGAAGAAGGTCAAGGAGAAGCTGGGCATCGGCCCGCAGCTCGACGCGCCCGCCGCCGAGACGCCCGACTTCTGAGCCGGTGAGCGGCTGGCCTGAGGCGCGAGAGCGCTCCGGTTCCGACCGCCGGCGCGGGCGGCGTCCTCGTTCGTCCCCTGACCCGGACGACGCGGACGCCGCCCGGCCTGGCGGTGCGGTGGGGGAGGACGAGCCCGGCGATCCCGAGCAGGTGGCCCGGTCCATCTGCCTGCGCGCCCTCACCGGTGCGCCCAAGACCCGGCAGCAGTTGGCCGATCTGCTCGCCAAGCGCGGGGTGCCCGACGACGCCGCCGAGCGGGTGCTGGACCGGTTCGGCGAGGTGGGTCTCATCGACGACGCCGCCTTCGCCCGGGCGTGGGTGACCTCACGCCAGGCCGGTCGGGGCCTGTCGCGGCGAGCCCTCAAGACGGAGCTGCGGGCCAAGGGCATCGACGCGGAGGTCGCCGAGGAGGCGATCACCCTCGTCGACGACCAGGACGAGTGGGACGCCGCCCGACGGCTGGTCGCCCGCCGCGTGGCCGGCCTCCGTCGGGTCGACCGGGCGACCGCCGAGCGCCGTCTGATCGGCATGCTGGCCCGCAAGGGCTACGGCGGTGGGCTGGCTTCCTGGGTCGTCCGCGAGGCGCTCGACGAGGACCGCGCGGGCCACGACTCCGACGACGACGAGGCGGCCGACGACGGGCAGACGGTCATCGGTTCCACGGGCATCGGCAGCGGCTCGGCCGCCCGCCATCCCGATCCGGGTCTGGACGCCTGGCTGCCCTGAGCCGTCCCGTCAGCGCCGCGTGTGGGGGCGATCCCGCAGGAGAGCGGAGCGGCCGGTCACGCCACGCCACCGGCCACGGGCCGTGGGCTCAGGCGGACGTGCGCGCCGTCGCCGACCAGGCCGAGACGTCGACGGCCACGCCGTCCGGGGCCTCGTCGTCGGGCACCAGCCAGTCGCCGTCAGAGCCGCGGCCCTGGGCGAGGTAGGTCTGGATCTGCAGGTCGAAGGCCCGCTCCGAGGACGCGGCACGGCTGACCGGCCCGAGGAAGGTCAGGTCGGCCTCCTCGCCGCCGAGCAGGCGGAGCACGACCCGGCAGCGGGACCTCCGGTGCCGGGCCGGGGGGACGACCTCCCGCACGACGGCCGTCTCGGCGCCGGCGGCGGCGGCGAAGTCGGGGGCGGCCGCACGCATCCGGGTCACGAACTCCTGAGCGGGGTCGGTGAACCCGTCGGGCTGGCGCACCAGGGGCGGGAGCGGCGGCACGGCGGGGCGGAGGGCGGTGTCCACGTCACTGATCTCGGCAGTGCACTGCCCCGGCGTGACCGTGGAGCGTCCCACCAGTCCCACCCGGTCACCGGCGCCCCCGCCGCCCACGGAGGAGGCGCCGCGGGTCACAGCCGGACGGCGCGCTACAGGTCACACCGGGACACCCCTGCAGGTCACACCGGGACGGCGCCGCCGCCACCGCCCATCTGCACGTCGGCGGGCAGCTCGGTCTTCGTGGTGGCGGCGGTCTTCGCGTTGCGCCGCGTGCGCGCCTCGACGACCCGGGCCAGTTGGGACAACAGCACGTTGACCACGATGTACAGCACGGCGGCGCCCACGTAGAGCTGGAACGTGTAGGTGTTGCCGAACTGGAAGTTGAAGAACTCCACCAGGCTGCGCGCCTGCCGCAGCAGCTCGATGTAGCCGACGATGAAGCCCAGCGAGGAGTCCTTCAGCAGGACGACCAGCTGGGCGACCAGCACCGGCAGCATCCGCCGCACCGCCTGGGGCAGCAGGACGAGGGTCATCACCTGCGTCTTGCGCATGCCGAGGGCCATGGCCGCCTCGCGCTGGCCGCGGTCCACCGACAGGATCCCGGCCCGGAAGATCTCGGCCAGGACCGCCATGTTGTACAGCGTCAGGCCCAGTGCCAGCGCCCGGAACGCCGTCATCGGGATGCCCACGGTCGGCAGGAACAGCAGGCAGAACAGGATCAGCACCAGCAGCGGGACGGCGCGGAAGAACTCGATGACCACCGCCACCGGTCCGCGCACCCACGCGTGGTCCGACAGCCGGCCGACGGCGAGCAGCGCGCCCAGCACGGTGGCGGCGACCATGCCGACGGCTGCCACGGCGAGGGTGTTGAGCAGGGCCTCGCCCAGCGCCTGGGGCACCCCGGCGGCCGGGTCGAACAGGATGGCCCACCGCTGGCCCTCGAGCTGACCGTTGATCCCCAGCCGCCACAGGGCCAGCGCGATCAGCCCCAGGACGACCAGGACGCCGACGACGGTGCCGATGCGCTGCCGGCGGCGGGCGCGCGGCCCGGGCAGGTCGAACAGGACGCTGGTGCTGCTCATCGGACGATCGCCACCCGGTTCTCGACGACCTTGATCAGCCACGCCGAGGGCAGCGTGATGACCAGGTAGCCGATGACGACGGCGGCGAAGACCGCCAGGAGTTGGTCGGCGTTGGCGTTGGCCAGGCGCTGCAGTGCGGCAGTCAGGTCGGTGACGGCGAAGCCTGCCGCGATCGAGGTGTTCTTGGCCAGCGCGATCCAGACGTTGCCCAGCGGGGGGACGACGGTGCGGAACGCCTGCGGCAGGACGATCGTGCGCAGGGTCTGCCCGAAGTCCAGGCCGAGGGCGCGGGCCGCCTCGGCCTGCCCCGGCGGGACGGCGTTGATGCCCGAGCGCAGCGCCTCGCAGACGAACGACGCGGTGTACAGCGACAGCGCCGCCACCGCGGTGACGAACCGGCTGGGGAACTGCAGGTCGACGTAGACCAGGCCGAAGAAGAGGAAGAAGAACACCACCGTCAGCGGGGTGTTGCGGAAGACCTCGACGTAGAAGGTGGCCAGCCCGCGCAGCGGGGCGACCGGGCTCACCCGCATGCCGACCAGCACGGTGCCCAGGACCAGGGCGCACAGGCCACTGGTGACCGCCAGCGAGAGCGTCGTCAGGAACGCCCGCCACAGCAGGTCGAAGTTGTCGCTGATGAACTGCACCGCGCCCTCTCGACGTCAGTGACGGGGCGGCGCCGCCGGGTGGTCACCCACCCGGCGGCGCCACGGGGACTCAGTAGCGGTCGACCGTCGGGGGCTCGGGAGCCTCCTCGCCGGTGATCGCACCGGCGGTGCGGTCCCAGGCGTCGGCCCAGCGGCCGTCCTCGAAGGACTCCTCGAGGACGTCGTTGATGAAGTTGCGGAACTCGTCGTCACCCTTGGCCAGGCCGATGCCGTAGGGCTCCTCGGTGAACGGGTTGCCCACCAGCTCGAAGCCCTCGGGGTTGCCGGCGACCAGGCCGGTGAGGATGACGTTGTCGGTGGTCACCGCCTGGACGTTGCCGTTGGCCAGGTCGTCGGCGCACTTGGAGTACACGTCGTAGGTGACCAGGTTGGCCTCGGGGTAGTTGTCACGGATGTTCTGGGCCGGGGTCGAGCCCTCGACCGAGCAGACCGTCTTGCCCGCGAGGTCCTCCGGCCCGCCGATGGACTCGGGGTTGCCGGCGGCGACCATGATGTCCTGACCGGCCACGTAGTACGGCCCGGCGAAGTCGACGACCTGCTTGCGGGTGTCGTTGATCGTGTAGGTGGCCACCACCATGTCGACCTGGCCGTTCTGGATGAACGGCTCACGGTTGGCCGACACCGTCTCGGTCCAGGTGATGTCCTCGGCCGCGATGCCCAGCTCGCCGGCGATGATCTTGGCGATCTCGACGTCGAAGCCCTCGGGCACGCCGTCGGGGTTGAGCAGGCCGAACCCGGGCTGGTCGTACTTGGTCCCGATGGTGATCGAGCCCGCCTCGTTGAGCTCGGCCATCGTCGTGCCGGCGTCGAACGAGACGTCCTCGGCGACCTCGGCGCCGCCACCGGCGGCGTCCTCCGCCTGGGTCCCGGCCTCGCTGCTGCAACCGGCGAGCACGACGCCGGTGGCCGCGAAGGCGGCGGCGTATCGGGTGATCCGCATGTGTGTTCCTTTCCTCCGGGCTCAGTGGTTGAGGATCTTCGAGAGGAAGTCCTTGGCCCGGTCCGACTGGGGGCGGGTGAAGAAGGTCTCGGGGTCCGCGGACTCGACGATCCGGCCACCGTCCATGAAGACCACCCGGTTGGCCGCGCGGCGGGCGAAGCCCATCTCGTGCGTGACGACGATCATCGTCATCCCGTCACGGGCCAGCGACGTCATGACGTCGAGGACCTCGTTGATCATCTCGGGGTCCAGGGCCGAGGTCGGCTCGTCGAAGAGCATGACCTTCGGGTCCATGGCCAGCGCGCGGGCGATGGCGACGCGCTGCTGCTGGCCGCCGGACAGCTGGGCGGGGTACTTGTCGGCCTGCGCGCCCACGCCCACCCGGTCCAGCAGTTCGCGCGCCCGCTGCTCGGCCTCTGCCCTGGACCTCCCGCGGACCTTGACCGGCCCCAGCGTGACGTTCTGCAGGATCGTCTTGTGGGCGAAGAGGTTGAAGCTCTGGAAGACCATCCCGACGTCGCTGCGCAGCCGGGCCAGGGCCTTGCCCTCCTCGGGCAACCGCTGCCCGTCGATGGTGATCTCGCCCTGCTGGATCGTCTCCAGGCGGTTGATCGTCCGGCACAGCGTCGACTTGCCCGAACCCGAGGGGCCGATGACCACGACGACCTCGCCGCGGTCGATCGACAGATCGATGTCCTGCAGCACGTGGAGTTCGCCGAACCACTTGTTGACGCCGGACAGGCGGACGAGAGGCTCTCCGTTGGAACGGCTGGTCACCCGAGCGACCCTAGGGCCGGGAGGCGACCGTGGCCGAACGGGGCGATCACGAAGCAGTAACGAACGCGCGGGGGCTGTGAGCGGGGGAACACCCGTCCGGGTCGCCGTACCCTCGCAGGTGACATGGGTACCGAGCTCCAGACCGCCGGACGGACCTACCGGGTCCGCACGTACGGCTGCCAGATGAACGTGCACGACTCCGAGCGCCTCTCCGGGCTGCTCGAGGCCGCCGGGTACGCCGCCGCGCCGGAGGGTGAGGACGCCGACGTCGTCGTCCTCAACACGTGCGCGGTGCGGGAGAACGCCGACAACCGGCTCTACGGCAACCTCGGGCACCTGCGCCCGGTGAAGGACGCCCACCCCGGGATGCAGATCGCCGTCGGCGGCTGCCTGGCGCAGAAGGACCGTGGCGAGATCGTCCGCCGGGCGCCGTGGGTGGACGTCGTCTTCGGCACGCACAACGTCGGCTCGCTGCCGGCGCTGCTCGAGCGGGCCCGGCACAACGCCGAGGCACAGGTGGAGATCGCCGAGGCCCTCGAGGTCTTCCCGTCCACGCTGCCGGCCAAGCGGGACTCCGCGTACTCCGGCTGGGTCTCCATCAGCGTGGGGTGCAACAACACCTGCACGTTCTGCATCGTCCCGTCGCTGCGCGGCAAGGAGCGGGACCGCCGGCCGGGCGACATCCTCGCCGAGGTGCAGGCGCTGGTCGACCAGGGCGTGCTCGAGGTGACCCTGCTGGGCCAGAACGTGAACAGCTACGGCGCCGAGTTCGGCGACCGGGGCGCCTTCGCCGACCTGCTGCGCGCCGCCGGCCGCATCGACGGCCTGGAGCGGGTCCGCTTCACCAGCCCGCACCCGAGGGAGTTCACCGACGACGTCATCGCCGCGATGGCCGAGACGCCGGCGGTCTGCCACTCGCTGCACATGCCGCTGCAGTCCGGCTCCGACGAGGTCCTGCGCCGCATGCGGCGCGCCTACCGGCGGGACCGCTTCCTCGGCATCCTCGACCGCGTGCGGGCGGCGATGCCCGACGCGGCGATCACCACCGACATCATCGTGGGATTCCCCGGCGAGACCGACGCGGACTTCGAGCAGACCCTCGACCTGGTCCGGCAGGCCCGCTTCTCCAGCGCCTTCACCTTCCAGTACTCCAAGCGCCCCGGGACGCCGGCCGCCGAGATGGACGGGCAGCTGCCCAAGGACGTCGTCCAGGAGCGCTACCTGCGGCTGACCGCGCTGCAGGACGAGATCAGCTGGGCGGAGAACCGTGCCCTGGTCGGCACCCGGGTGGAGCTGCTGGCCGCCGCCGGGGAGGGCAGCAAGGACGCCGCCCGGGGCCGGATGAGCGGCCGGGCCCGTGACGGTCGGCTTGTGCACTTCACGGCGGCCGACGGTGTCCGCCCGGGCGACGTCGTCGAGACGGTGGTGACGCAGGCCGCGCCGCACCACCTGGTCGCCGACGGCGCGCTGCTGTCGCACCGCCGCACGCGCGCCGGGGACGCCTCCGAGGCCGGGACGCGGCCGACCACGCCGGGCGTCCTGCTGGGGATGCCGCGCGTCGGCGCGCCCGCCTGAGCACCCCGGCGCGCGGCCGCCGGGTGGAGGTGGCCGCGCGCCGGCGGGTTCAGGCCGACTCGAGCAGCAGGTCGGTCAGTTCCCGGGGGCGGTTCTGCGGGACCAGGTGGGTCGTGGCGATCTCCCGGTAGACCCACGCGTCCGACGCCCGCGCACGGGCGGCGGCCGCCGCGAACCCCGGGTTGGCCGGCACCCCCGGCTCCGCGGCGGTGGCCCGCACGTAGGTGCGCCGGAACGGCCACTCCTCCAGGGGGCGGGACAGCCGGACCGGCTCGGTGAAGCAGCCGACCGGGTGCAGGGTGCGGCGGGGGGTGCTGAAGGCCTCCTCGGCCGGGTCCTCGTACACGCGGACGGGGCCCTCGACCAGCCACGGCGTCCCGAGGGTGCGGGGCGGTACCGGGACGCCGAGCAGGCCGTACAGCGAGTCGCCGTCGTCGGGCACGAAGGCGTCGAGGTAGACCAGCGACCGCACGCGGTCACCGATGGCGTCCAGCGTGCCGGTGACGACCAGGCCGCCGTAGGAGAAGCCGACGAGCACGATCCCGTCGAGGTCCTCGTAGAGGACCTGGTGCACCACGTCGGTGACGTGGGTGGTCAGGTCCACCTGCGGGCTGGCCAGGTGCGACCGCTCGCCGATCCCGGTGAGGGCCGGGGTGAAGACCTCGTGGCCGGCCTCGCGCAGCAGCCGGCGCACGTGCCGGAACCCGTGGGCCCCACCCCAGGCGCCGTGCACGAGCACGAACGTGGTCACGACGCCGTCCTCCGTCCCTGCCTCAGCGGCGCGACGCCGCCTTCTCGGCCTCGGCCAGCCACTCGCGGCGGGTGGCGAGGTTGGCCCGCGCCTCCTCGATGCGCCGCGCGTCCCCGGCGGCCTCGGCCTTGGCCAGCTGTTCCTCGGCCTTGGTGACCGCCTGGCGCATCGAGGTGACCATCGGGTTCTCCGGCGCGACGCGGGCGCGCGTGGAGTCGACGGCGCCCCGGACGCGCTGCTCGACGGCCTGCATCCGGTCCTCCAACTGCCGCATCACGCCGCGCGGCACGTGACCGATCGCGTCGTAGCGCTCCTGCAGCTTGCGCAACGCGTTCTGCGCACCCCGCAGGTCGGTGGACGGGTCGAGCTTCTCGGCCTCGGCGAGGATCTCCTCCTTGGCCTGCTGGTTGGCCGCCTGCTCGGCGTTGCGCGCCTTGTCCTGCTCGGAGCGGGCGGTGAAGAAGACGTCCTGGGCGGCCCGGAACTGCTTCCACAGGTCGTCGTCACCGTCACGGCCGGTGCGGGGGACGGCCTTCCAGCGGTCCATGAGGGAGCGCATGGCCGCGCTCGTGGCGCCCCAGTCGGTGGACGTGGACAGCCGCTGCGCCTCGGCGATCAGCTCCTGCTTGGCCGCGCGGGCCTCGCTGCGCTGGGCGTCGAGGGCGGCGAAGTGCGCGCCCCGGCGGCGGCCGAAGGCGTCCCGCGCCGCGGCGAAGCGTGACCACAGCGCCTCGTCGGTCTTGCGGTCGATGCCGCGGATGGTCTTCCACTCCTCGACGATGGCCTTCAGCCGGTCGCCGGCCGCCTTCCACGAGGTGGACTCCGCCGCGATCTGCTCGGCCTCGGCGGCCAGCGCCTCCTTGCGGGCGACCTGCGCGGCGCGGGCCGCGGCCTTCTCCGCGCGGGACTCGGCCGCCGCGGAGTCGGCGGTCTCGACCATCGCGCGGGCGCGGGCCGCCAGCCCGTCGAGGTCGCCGACGGCGGTGGCGGTCGGGATGGAGTCGGCCAGAGCCTGCGCCTTCGCCTTGATCTCGCTCGGGTTGCCGGTGTGCGCCCTCAGCCGCGCCTCCAGCAGCGACACCTCGGTGGCGAGGTCGTCGTAGCGGCGGGCGTAGTGGGCCAGGCCCTCGGTCGGATTCCCGGCCTGCCACGAGCCCACGGCCCGCTCGCCGTCGGGGGTGCGCACGTAGACCGTGCCGTCCTCGTCGACCCGGCCCCACCGGCTGGGGTCCGACGCCGGTGCGGTCGGCTGCTCCGGGGCGGACGCCTGGGTGGTGGCCTCGACCGGGGTGTCCGGCGTGGGCGCGACCACCTCGGGGGTGGTGGCCTCGGCCGGGGCGTCCGGCATGGGCGCGACCACCTCGGGGGTGGTGGCCTCCGGCGGCACGAGGTCCGGCTGGTCGGTGGCCTCGGGGGACCCGGCTGTCGGATCGGCCAGCGCGGCGTCACCGGGGGAGGGCGCGGCCGCCGTCCCCGCCTCGGGGGTGACCGCCTCCGACCCGGACGTCTCCGGCGTGGGGACCTGCGGCGAGGTGCTTGCGGCGTTCTCCGTGCTCGACACGCACCGCAGTGTCCCACGCCGCATCCGCGACACTGCTGCGGTGAGCATCTCCGCGGCCGGGCCGCGCACCCGGGGGCCGGGCGCAGCGGTGTCGGCGGCCTTCTGCCCGTGCCCGCCACTGCTGCTCCCGGCGGTCGCCGGACGCGCCGCGGCGGACACCGCGGCGCTGCGGAACGCGTGCGCCGAGGCCCTGGAGGCGGTGCTCGCGTGTCGTCCCGAGGTGGTCGTGGTGGTCGGCGACGGGGCCGACGGGAGGTTCGGTCCCGGCGACGGCGGCGACCTGCGCGGGTTCGGCGTCGACCTGGAGGTGCCCTTCGCCGGGCCGGTGCAGCCCAGGGGCCGGCGCACGCCGCTCGCGCACACGGTCGGGGCCTGGCTGCTGGACCGGGCCGGGTACTCCGGCCAGCGGCTCGGGGTGGGCCCCGGCGACCTCGCCGACGTCCTCGCCGGCCTGCCGGGCCGGGTGGGCCTGCTCGCGATGGGCGACGGCTCGGCGCGGCGCACGGTCAAGGCGCCCGGCTACCTCGACCAGGCCGCCGCCCCGTTCGACGACGCCGTGGCCGCGGCGCTGGCCGCCGGGGACGCCGGCGCGCTCGCCGCGCTGGACGCCGTGGAGGGGGAGCGGCTGCTGGCCGCCGGTGTGCCCACGTGGCGGGCGGTCGGGGCGGTGCTCGCCGGCCGGGAGGTCCGTGCACGGCTGCACCTGCACGAGGCGCCGTTCGGGGTCGGCTACCTGGTGGCCGACTGGGTCGCGGCGTGACGTCGCCGCCGCCGGTGGTCGCCGTCGTCGGGCCGACCGCGACCGGCAAGACGGCCCTGGCCGTCGCACTCGCGCAGCGGCTCGGCGGCGAGGTGGTCAACGCCGACTCGATGCAGCTCTACCGCGGCATGGACATCGGCACGGCCAAGCCCTCCCCGGAGGAGCGGGCAGGGGTGCCGCACCACCTGCTCGACCTGTGGCACGTCCGGGAGGCGGCGTCGGTGGCCGAGTACCGCCGGCGGGCCCGCGCCGAGATCGACCGGCTCCGCGCCGCCGGCACGGTGCCGCTGCTCGTCGGCGGCTCCGGGCTGTACGTGCGCGCCGTCCTCGACGACCTGGACCTCCCGGGTACCGACCCCGCGGTGCGGGCCCGGCTGGAGGCGGAGCTGGCCGAGGTGGGCGCTCCGGCGCTGCACGCCCGCCTCGCCGCCGTCGACCCGGCCGCGGCCGCCGCGGTGCTGCCGGGCAACGGACGGCGGATCGTGCGGGCGCTGGAGGTCGTGGAGCTCACCGGTGGCCCGTTCCGGGCCACCCTGCCCGAGCCGCGGCCGCACTACCCGGCGGTCGTGGTGGGCCTCGACCGGGACCCGGCCGAGCTCGACCAGCGGATCGCCGGGCGGGTCGACCGCATGTGGGCCGCCGGCTTCGTCGCGGAGGTGGAGGCGCTGGCCGCCGACGGACTGCGGCAGGCGCCGACGGCGTCGCGTGCGCTCGGCTACGCGCAGGTGCTGGCCCAGCTCGACGGGGTGCTGACCGCGGAGGAGGCGCGCGAGCGCACGGTGAGCACGACCCGCCGCTTCGTCCGGCGACAGCGCTCGTGGTTCCGCCGGGACGCGGCCACGAACTGGCTCGACGCCGCCCGGCCCGACCTGGCCGACGCGGCGGAGGCGCTGATCGGCGCACCTACGATCGACGGGTGAACGCAGACCGGGTGCTCATCGGCCACGGCACGGAGAACGACTTCGTCGTCCTGCCCGACCCCGACGGCACCGTCTGGCCGGAGGACCGGCTGGACGTGGCGATGGTCCGCCGGCTCTGCGAGCGCCGCGCCGGGCCGGGGGGTGACGGCGTGCTGCGCGTCGTCCGCAGCGCGCACGTCCCCGACGCCCCCGCCGTGCTGGGGGAGGCCCTCGGCCGGTGCGAGTGGTTCATGGACCACCGCAACGCCGACGGCTCGCACGCCGAGATGTGCGGCAACGGGATCCGGTTGTTCCTGCACGTGCTGGTCACCGAGGGGTTGGTGGACCGGGCCGCCTGTGCCGGCGGCGTGTGGGTGGGCACCCGCGGCGGCCCACGTCGGGTGGGCGCCGCGCCGGACGGCGGGTACTGGGTCGACATGGGCCCGGCCCGGCCCTTCGGACACGGCGAGGCGGTGCTCGACGGCGCGGCGTTCCCCGGCCGGGCGGTGTCGATGGGCAACCCGCACCTGGCCTGCCTGACCGACGTCGACGTCGACACCCTCGACCTCACGGCGGCGCCGTCGGTCGACGCGGAACTGTTCCCCGAGGGCGTCAACGTCGAGTTCGTGGACGTGCTGGAGCCCGGTGCGCACATCCGGCTGCGGGTGTCCGAGCGCGGGGTGGGGGAGACGCGCTCGTGCGGCACCGGCGCCTGCGCCGCCGCCTGGGCCGCCCTCGAGGACGCCGGCGCGGCCACCGGGACGGTCACGGTGGACGTCCCGGGTGGCCGCCTCTCGGTGCGGGTGGACGAGCGGACGACGGTGCTCAGCGGCCCCGCCGTCGTGGTGGCCGCGGGCTCCCTCACGCGGGAGTGGCTCCGGGGCTGAGGGCCCAGGGCCCACCCGCCGGGTGCTCGCCGGTCGTGACTCAGCCCCGGGCGCTCCCCTCGCCGGTGTTCTCCGTCTCCTCCGGGGACTCCGGCATCATCGACTGCCCGGCGATGCCCGGGCTGCCCTTCGGTTCGCCGCGGCCACTGTCCTGGTCGGGCCCGCCGGTCGTGCTGCCGAGACCACCGGACAGCGGGTTGCGCGGTGGGTTGAGGCCCTGGGGGTCGCGGCCCGGGTCGTCGATCTCCTCGTTGGCGCCCAGGCTGCTGCTGCCGCTCTCGCTCATCTCTGACCTCCTCGGGGTGTCGTCGTCCGCCCCTACCCGGCGAGGCCCCGGCCACGCCTGACCGGCGCGGGATGGTCCCCGGCGGTCCCGGTGTTGTACCGGGCGATGACAACTCAGGTGCCCACTCTGCCGGGCCGTGCCACGCTGGAGACGATGACGACAGCACAGAACCGCGCCGTTCTCGACGATGACGGGGAGCGCGCCGTGCGGGCCGCCCCGGTCGACGAGGCGACCCGTCCCGCACCCGCCGGTCAGTGGGACGAGCCGGACGACACGACCGGCTCCTACGAACTCGAGGCGCGTGGTGCGCTGCGCCGGGTCGCGGGACTGTCCACCGAGCTCGCCGACGTCACCGAGGTCGAGTACCGCCGGCTGCGCCTGGAGCGCGTCGTGCTGGTCGGTGTCTGGACCGAGGGGACGCAGGCCGACGCCGACCGGTCCCTCGCCGAGCTCGCCGCGCTGGCCGAGACGGCGGGGTCGGAGGTCCTGGAGGCGGTGAGCCAGCGGCGCGACAAGCCGGATGCCGGCACCTACGTCGGCTCGGGCAAGGCCGCGGAGATCCGCGACATCGTCGCCTCGACCGGCGCCGACACGGTGATCTGCGACGGCGAGCTGACGCCGGGCCAGCTCAACCAGCTGGAGAAGATCCTCAAGGTCAAGGTGGTCGACCGGACCGCCCTGATCCTCGACATCTTCGCCCAGCACGCCTCCAGCCGGGAGGGCAAGGCGCAGGTCGAGCTCGCACAGATGCAGTACATGCTGCCGCGCCTGCGCGGCTGGGGTGAGTCGCTGTCCCGGCAGGCCGGTGGCCGCGTCGCCGGCGGTGGCGGCATCGGTACCCGCGGTCCCGGTGAGACCAAGATCGAGACCGATCGGCGGCGGATCCGCGCGCGGGTGAGCAAGCTGCGTCGCGAGATCGCCGGTATGGCGACCGCGCGGGCCACGCAGCGGTCCAGCCGGGGGCGCAACGCCGTCCCCAGCGTGGCGATCGCCGGGTACACCAACGCCGGCAAGTCCAGCCTGCTCAACCGGCTCACCGGTGCCGGCGTGCTCGTGGAGAACGCGCTGTTCGCCACCCTGGACCCGACGGTGCGCCGGGCGCAGTCGCCCGACGGCCGCGAGTACACGCTCACCGACACCGTGGGCTTCGTGCGGCACCTGCCGCACCAGCTGGTCGACGCGTTCCGGTCGACCCTGGAGGAGGTGGCCGCCGCCGACCTGCTGCTGCACGTCGTCGACGGCTCCGACCCCGACCCGCTGGGCCAGATCGACGCCGTCCACGTGGTCCTCGGTGAGATCGACGCGGCCGCGGTGCCCGAGCTCATCGTGGTGAACAAGGTCGACGCCATGACCGAGGACGACGTCCTGACCCTGCGGCGGGCGCTGCCGGGCGCGGTCTGGGTGTCGGCGCGCACCGGCGAGGGGATGGAGCAGCTCCGCGAGATCATCGCGGCCCGGCTGCCGCACCCCGACGTCGAGGTCGACGTGCTCGTCCCGTACGGCCGCGGGGACCTCGTCGCCCGGGTCCACCGGGACGGCGAGGTGCTCAGCGAGCTGCACGAGGCCGGGGGGACCCGCCTCACCGCCCGCGTGGACGGCGCACTCGCCGCCGCCCTCGAGGAGTTTGCCGCGCCGGTGGTCTGACCGGCGCTGCCGCGTGGCACCGGTCGCCCGGCCGGTGCCACGCGCGCGCCCCGGTGGCGCTGCGCGGCACGCCTGGCCCGGTCGGGCGAGGTCACGGGCACGTCACGGGCCGGTACCGTGAGCCGTGTGACCAGCGGCGCGGTGCAGCGGCGTACCGGTGGGCAGCGGCCCGCGGACGACGCCCGGTCCGTGCCGTACCAGCGGGTCGTCACCGCCGGCCGCCCGTCGTGGTGGCTGCTCTCCCTCGCCCTGCTGGTCACCGTCGGGGTCACCGTCGACCTGCTCAGCCGGGGCGTGCTGGAGCGGATGGACCTGCGGGTCTCCGAGGTGGTCAGCGCCTGGGGCCTCAAGGACTCCGCCGCCTACTGGCCGGTCTGGGCCGTCACCCAGCTCGGCGGTCGCGGCTTCATCCTCATCGTCCTGGCCGGCCTCGTCGCCCACCTCGTGTGGCGACGGCGCAGCGTCGTCCCGCTGCTGCGCGTACTCGTCGCCCTCGCGCTGCTGACCGTCGTCGTCTACGGGTTCAAGTACGGGACGGGCCGGACCGCACCGGCCTACCCGGGGTCGTTCTTCCACCGGGACGGCGCCTCCTACCCCTCGGGGCACGTGGCCAACGCCGTCCTCATGTGGGGGGTGGCCCGCTGGCAGGCGGTCGAGTTCCGGCTCGCGCCCGCCGTGCAGCGGACCTTCCGGCTGCTGAGCGTGGCGGGGCCCGTGGCGACCGGGGTCGCGATGGTCTCGCTGGACTTCCACTGGGTCACCGACGCCGTCGTCGGCGCGGCGGTCGGCATCCTGCTGTTGGGCGTGGTTCACGCGCTGGACGCAGTCGTGCTGTCACGCTGGGTCGGTGCCCGAGCTGGCCGGCCATCCGCGTAGCGGCGCCGCAGGGCGACGTCTCGGCGCGGGCGCGGCCCTCGCGATGACGCTCGTCCTCGCAGCCGCTCCGCCGGCGTCCGCCGAGGACTCCGCGCCGCCCGCTCCGACGACGCAGTGCCAGATCACCGATCCCCGCCTGCCGGAGCTGTCCGGGCTCGTCGTGGTCGGCGACCGGATGCTCGCGATCAACGACGGCGGCCAGCAGCTCGACGTCTTCGTGCTGGACGCCACGTGCCAGGTGCTCACCGTACGCAGCGCGCCGATGGACCCCTACGACCCCGAGGACCTCGCCGTCGGTGCCGACGGGACGGTGTGGCTGGCCGACACGGGGGACAACCAGGGCACCCGGGAGACGGTCGCGCTGATCGCGCTGCGGCCCGACGGCAGCACCGCGGTCCACCGGCTCACCTACCCCGACGGCCCGCGGGACGTCGAGGCCCTGCTGCTGGCGCCCGACGGCACCCCCTACCTCGTCTCCAAGGAGGTGCTCGGCGCCAGCGCGGTCTACCGGCCGGTGACCGCGCTGGTGGAGTCGGGGACGGTGGCCCTCACCGAGGTGGGTGGGGTGGAGTTCACGCTCACCGGCACCACCGGTGGTCCGGTGGGACGAGCCGGTCAGCTCATGGTGACCGGGGGAGCGGTGTCGGCCGACGGGAGCCGGCTGGCGCTGCGGACGTACACCGACGCCTACGTGTGGCCGCTGTCGGGTTCTGACGTCGCAGGGGCGTTCGCGGCGGAGCCGGTGCGGCTGGCGCTGCCGGACGCACCGCAGGGCGAGGCGATCAGCTTCACCGCGGACGGCAACGGGGTCGTCGTGGCGGGCGAGGGTGTGCCGAGCGACGTGACCGTCGTCCCGATCCCGGAGGCGCCTGTCGGCGCGGGTGCTGCGGCGCCCGCGTCGGCGGACGACGGGCTGCCCGGCCTGCTGACCGCCTCCGACGGGGGGATCCCGCTCGTGCCGACCGCGGTGGTCGCCGCCGTGATCGCCACGGCCCTCGTGTGGGTGGGCGGGAAGCTGCGCCGCCGCACCTGATCGGCCGACGTGGCCCGGCCGGGACGGGGGTGGACCGGGCAGGTCAAGGGGCCCGTCGGACAGGAGGCCACGGGCTCGGCCGCGCGCGGCGCCCGGACGTGGGGCGGGGCCGTGGGAGGGCGCGGGGACGCGCAGACGGTCCGCCGGGGCGGCGGACCCCGGCGGACCGATCCGGCCGGACCTCAGACCCGGCGCAGCACCGTGACGACGCGCCCCAGGATGGTGGCCTCGTCGCCGGGGATGGGCTCGTACGCCGGGTTGTGCGGCAGCAGCCACACGTGCCCGTCGCGGCGCTTGTAGGTCTTCACCGTGGCCTCGCCGTCGAGCATCGCGGCGACGATCTCGCCGTTCTCGGCGGTCGGCTGCTGGCGCACGACGACCCAGTCACCGTCGCAGATCGCGGCCTCCACCATCGAGTCGCCGGCGACCTTGAGCATGAACAGCGTGCCCTCGCCGACCAGCTCGCGCGGCAGGGGGAAGACGTCCTCGACGGCCTGCTCGGCCAGGACCGGGCCACCCGCGGCGATGCGGCCGACGAGGGGCACGTAGGTCGGGGCCGGGGTCTCCTCGGGACCCGCCACCGCCGCCGGCTGCACCGGCTCGCCGGTGGCGTCCCCCGGGAGGCGCACGTCGAGTGCGCGGGGCCGGTTCGGGTCGCGCCGGAGCCAGCCCTTCTTCTGCAGCACGGTCAGCTGGTGGGCGACCGAGGACGCCGAGGAGAGGCCGACGGCCTCGCCGATCTCGCGCACCGAGGGCGGGTAGCCCCGGCGCTCGATCGAGTCGCGGATGACCTCGAGCACGCGCCGCTGACGCTGGGTGAGGCCATCGCCGGCCTCACCCCGGTCGGGGAACGTGCGCACGGCCGCCGTCTCGGTGGTCGCCGCCGGGACCGCCGTCCGCCGGCGGCGCCCCGACGTACCGCTCTTCTCCGCCACCGTCGCCTCCTCGTCGCCTGCCCAAGCAGCGCGTCTCGTCCTTCGGGCCGACGGTAGCGCGCCGGAGGCGCACGATCAAACACGTGTTCGAAGTGGCCCCGGGTCGGTGTGGCTTTCGTCGGAGCCATCCGGTAGACAACGCACAGACGTCCGGTTCGAACAGTTGTTCGACGGTCTCGGTGATCGGCGGGAGGAGTGGTCGTGGCAGGCGTGCAGCGAGCGGTGCTGGACTTCGACGACGCGGTGCAGGTGCCGTGGCGGCCCCGACTCCGGGCGGTCCCCGTGCCCGACGAGTCCCGGGTGAAGCGGGGGCCGGGGGGGGGGGGGGGCGGGGGGGGGGGCGGGGGGGGGGGGCGGGGCCGGGGGGGCGCCCGCGGCCCCCCCCCCCCCCCCCCCCCGCCCGGGGAGCGGCAGCTGGCGGCGCTCACCGGGGTCGGCGTCGACGTCGGGCACGTGCTCCGGACACCGCAGGCACCCACCGGCAGCGCGACGATCCCGGTCGAGGAGGGCAGCGGCGAGAACCTGATCGTCGTCGTCCCGGGCGCCAACGCCGAGCTCCGCCCGGCCGACGTCGAGGTCGATCCCGTCCGCCGGGCGCGGGTGGTCCTGCTCCAGCTCGAGGTGCCGTTGGCCACCGTGACGGCCGCCGCGGCCGCCGCGGCCGGCACGGTCGTCCTGACCCCCGCCCCGCCCCAGCCGCTCCCGGCGCAGCTGCTGGCCCGCGTGGACGTGCTGGTGCCCAACGAGCACGAGCTGGTCGCGCTGTCCGGCGCGGCACCCGCCGACCGCACGCCTGCCGAGCTCGCCGAGCTGGCGCGCTCGCTCGGGGCCGGCACGGTGGTGGTGACCCTCGGGGCCCGCGGCGCGCTGCTGGTGCCCGCGGACGGCCCGGCCCTGCTGCAGGCCCCGCCCCCGGTGCGGGCGGTCGACACCACCGGGGCCGGCGACTGCTTCTGCGGCGCGCTCGGCGCGGCCCTGGCCGAGGGGGCCGCACCGGCCAGGGCGGTCGCCGTCGCGGTCACCGCCGCCGCGCTGTCCACGACGGGGCCCGGCGCCCGTGGCGCACTGCCCGGGCCAGGGGCCGTCACCCGGCTGCGCCGCGAGCTGCCGCCGGCCACCACGCTGCGCGGTTGAGCAGCCGGTCCCCCGGGCACAGGCCCGGCGAACCGGACCGAGCCGACCGAGGAGGACGACGATGACCGACCCGGAGCGCCCGCCCCGCACCGCCGAGCGCGCCGAGGGTGACCCGCCCGGCGAGGACACGGCCGACGGCCGCACACCGCGCAGCGAGGAGCCCGCCGAGGGCCAGGAGCTGCCCGGCGAGGGTGCGGACACCCCCTGAGCGCTGGCGGGCGGGGCGGCCCGTGCGGCAGGCTCCGGGGCCGTGCTGCTCGACGCCACCCTGCCCGCCGACCTCGACGAGGTCCCCGGGGTCGCCCGCGAGCTGGAACGGCGCGGCTACGCCGGCGTCTGGACCTCCGAGACCGACCACGACCCGTTCCTGCCGCTCCTGGTGGCCGGCCGGGCCACCACCCGGCTGCAGGTCGGGACGGCGATCGCGGTCGCCTTCGCCCGCTCCCCCATGACGGTGGCCGCCACGGCGCACGACCTGCAGCGCTACACCCGCGGCCGTCTCGTGCTGGGGCTGGGCACCCAGGTCCGCGCCCACGTGGAGCGGCGGTTCTCCATGCCGTGGAGTTCCCCCGTGCCCCGGATGCGCGAGTACGTCGCCGCGCTGCGGGCCATCTGGACGGCCTGGCAGGAGGGCACCCCGCTGCGCTTCCGGGGCGAGCACTACACGCACACCCTCATGACACCGGTCTTCAGCCCCGAGCCGCACGAGTGGGGTGGGCCGCCGGTGCACCTGGCCGCGGTCGGGCCGGCGATGACCCGGCTGGCCGGCGAGGTCGCCGACGGGCTGTTCGCGCACGCGTTCACCACCGCCCGCTACCTGCGGGAGCGCACGCTGCCGGCGCTCGAGGAGGGGCTCGCGGTCTCCGGGCGGGCGCGCACCGACGTCACCGTGAGCCTGCCGGGGTTCGTCGTCACCGGGGACACCGGCGCCGAGCGGGACGCCGCGGCCGCCGCCGTCCGTGCCCAGATCGCGTTCTACGGCAGCACCCCGGCCTACCGGCCGGTGCTGGAGCTGCACGGCTGGGAGGACCTCGCCGACGAGCTGCACACCCTGTCGGTGGGCCGTCGGGAGGACCGCTGGACGGCGATGCGGGACCTGGTCGACGACGAGGTGCTGGGCGCGTTCGCCGTCGTCGCCGACCCCGCGGACGTCGGGGCCCGGGTGCGCGAGCGGTTCGAGGGGCTGGTCGACCGGTTCAGCGCGTCCACGGTCGGGCCGTCCTGTCCGGCGGCCGCCGACTCGCTCGTCGCGGCCCTGGGAGGCGGCCCGGCGCACACGCGGAGTGACTGATCTCTCAGCGTTTCGGCTTCAACTCACCGTATCGGGTCTGTTTCCGCGGCCCTCGGACGGGGGACGCTGGGTGGCATGGAGGACACGCAGCGCGACATGCGAGTGATCGACGAGACCCCGACCGAGCGCCAGGCAGACGAGTCGCAGGCCCAGCAGGCCTCCGCCGTCCCGGTGGCGCGGATGCTGGCCAACCCCCGCCGGGTACGCCGGGCCTGACCCGACCGGGGATCGGTAGGTCGCCTGACGGTCACACATCGTCACACGCGTCCCACCGATCCCCGGGGTCCCGGCCAGCCCGGGCGCCTCTCGTCACTCACTGCGACCAACCGGCGCCGGATCCCGGCGTGCCGCGAACTGATCCGTCACGGGCTGGGGCAGCATCCCCGACGTGACCGCAGCCGCCCTCCCCCTCGCCGCCGACGACGCCTCGGTTCCCGTCCGCCGGAGCCGGGCCGAGCGGCAGGCCATCGTCCTGGACACCGCCGAGCGGCTCTTCGCCAGCCGCAGCTCCCGCAGCGTCGGCATGGACGAACTGGTCAGGGAGACCGGGCTCGGCAAGATGACGGTCTACCGGCTCTTCAAGAGCAAGGACGACCTCGTCGGCGCCTACCTGGCCCGCAAGGCGGCCACCGTGCTCGCCTTCATCGACGCCGAGCTGGTGCGCCTCGAGGGTGACCCGCGGGCCGCGCTGCTGGCGGTCGTCGACGCCGTCGAGCGGGACGTGACCCGCACCGGCTTCCGCGGCTGCCCGTTCACCAACGTCAGCAGCGAGTACGACGACCCGCAGCACCCCGCGCGCAGCGCCGCCGCCGACTACAAGTTCGAGCTGCACGCCCGCCTGGAGCGGCTCGCCGACCAGGTCGCGCCCGGCGCCGGCGACGACCTCGCCGCGCAGGTCCACCTGATCATCGACGGGATGTACCTCTCCGGCGGGTTGCTCGGCCCCGACGGCCCCGCCGCCCACGGCCGCGCGCTCGCCGAGCGGCTCATCGACGCCGCGATCGCCGCCCGCTGAGCCCCTCGGGGGTCCCGGGGACCGCACCCCGACGCCTCGACCGCGCGTCGCTGCGGGCCCCCTCCTCGACGGTCGTCCGGCGGACCGGCGCGGTGCCCCGCACGATGGGGCGGTGAGCACCGACCGCAGCCGCCCCGACCTCGACGACACGACCGTGGAGGGCCTCGGCAAGCTCTCCGAGGCCCTGGAGACGATCGAGCAGGCCCGCGGCCAGCTCTACGGCTTCCACCAGCACTCGGGGAAGGCCGACCTGCTCCTGCAGGACGCCGTCGAGCTGTTCCGCGAGGCCGGCCACACGCAGCTGGCCGACGACCTCGACCGTGACCTGGTGGGCCGCAACGTCATCGCCGACCGGTGGACCTTCCAGATCGTCGAGGACTACGACGCGAACTACTGGTCGGTCTTCCGCGACTTCGACGAGCGGGCCCGCACCGAGCTGGCCGACGGCGACCGGCACGTCTACGAGGCGCGGATGAAGCAGCGCGAGCGCACTCACGGCCACCCGCACCACGAGGCCGGTCCCGTTCTCGACGAGTAGCCGGGCCCGGCCCCCAGGACACGGGCAGCGGCTCGGCGGCGGTCGGGGACGGCCGCCGGGCGCGGTGTCGCCCGGGGGGCGACGATGTCGTCGTGACGATGCCCGAGCCCTCCGACGACCGCGACGTCCAGCCCCTCGGCGGGGAGGTGGCCCCTCCGGCCGACCCGGAGTCGCAGGGCGGCACCGAGGGCCCCGCCTCCGGCGTCGCCGGGCCCAGCTACCCGCCGGCGGGGAGCGAGCCCGACGCGGACCGGTGACCGTGCGACATCCGGCCGGGAGCAGGAGACTCGTCCTGTGACGTCTCCCGGCTCGCCCGTCGACCCCCTGGGCACGACCGCGGGCACACCCGGCACCTCCGGAGCACCCGGCACCGGCTACGGCACGACCGGCCCCACCGGTGGCACTCCCGCGCCGACGACGGCCCGGACGTCGACCGAGCGGCACGCCGGCCGCACCATCGGCCGCACCCTGGCGCTGGCCCTGCTCCTGACCGTCACGGTCATCCTGGTGCTGTTCGTCGTCTTCAACACCCAGACCGTCGACATCAGCCTGGTGTTCGGCAACGTCGACGCCCCGCTGGTGGTGGCGCTGCTGATCGCCGCCGTCCTGGGCGCGCTGGTGGGGTGGCTGAGCAGCCTCGTGCTGCGCGCCCGCCGCCGCAACCGCTGACGACGGGCGTCAGGAGCCCATCTCCGGCATCTCCTCGGCCATGTAGCCGCCGGGCACGGTGAGGGCCGGGACGACGTCCGGGGCGGCCAGCACCAGCACGCCGAGGCCGAACAGCAGGGCCGCCGTCCCGTAGGTCGCCACCCTGCGCCAGGGCAGGGTCTTCTCGACCGCGATGAGGCCGGCGACCAGAGCCATCCACACGATGCTCATGACCCCCAGGGCGAACAACGACGCCATCAGCGCCCAGCAACAGCCCACGCACCAGGCGCCGTTGTGCGCGCCCATGCGGAGCACACCCCACCGGCCCTCCCGCCACGAACCCAGCAGGAAGCCGAGCGGGCTCCGACACCTGCCCAGGCAGACGTCCTTGAGCGGGGTCAGCTCGTACACCGCCGCGACGACCAGCGTGGCGCCCGCGACCCAGCGGCCGGCGCGGTCCCAGGCGAGCACGTCGCCCGCGAGGCGGTCCAGGGCGGTCAGGAGCCCGAAGGCCACCAGGCCGGCGAGGGCCCAGGTGACCAGGTAGCCCGCCACGAACAGCAGGGGCGAGAGCGGCGACCGCTGCCGGGTCATGCGGGCGTACAGCGCGACCGTCGGTGCGACCGACGGGAACATCATCGCGGCCATCATCACGATCCAGACCCCGAGGAACCACCCCAGCGTTCCCAGTCCGGTCCAGGGCCCCCCGTCCATGCCGCGCATCTGCCGGGCCGTCCACCACCAGCCGGCGCCGGCGAGGGTGAACAGCACGGCGACCAGCCCGAGCCGGACCCGGACGGCGGCGAAGGCGGGTGCGAGGCCGCCTCGGGCAGCGCGGTCCCGGGCGCCGACGCTCATCGCGTCAGGCGGACCAGGCGAACCCGGCGTGGGACACGCCGGTCTTCCCCTCGTACGAGATGCCGAAGGCGTTGATGCGCGAGCGCCGTGCCTCCGCCATCGTCAGGTCCGGGGCGACCGGGTGGAACGCGCCGTTGAAGCGCACCGGCTGACCGTTCTCGACGCCGAACGGGACGATGTCCTCGATCTCGAAGTCGATCGCGTCCCCGACCCGCACGCTGTGCAGCAAGCCGTCGTCGCGCATCTCGATCGCCGCCCGCTCGACGCCGACCACCTCACCCACGAGCGGGGCCAGAGCGGCCATCGGACCGCCGAGCTGGCCGCCGAAGACCTTGACCAGCTTGTCGAACTGCTCGTCGTCGGCCTGGTCGTCGACGTACATCCCGAGCCGCCAGTTGCCCTCGGTCATGACCTTGGGCGTGTCGATGATCGTCACGACCCGGCGGCCTCGGACGTCGGTGCCGTCGACCTCGCCCTCGCGGATGTCGAAGGCCAGGGTCGCCCGGCAGAAGTCGTACGTGGCCCCGTGGTCGAACGAGAGGTTGCAGGGGCACATCAGCTCGCAGGAGCAGGTCTCGGCGTAGCTGCCCTCGAGGTGCCAGGCCATGGCAGGTCCCCCTCCACGAGGAGGCCAGTGTCCTGCCGTCTGGGGAGAGGGGTCAACCACCTCCGGAGCAGGCTCCCGGTGCACCCCTCCCGGAGGAGTTCCTTGCCCCGGTTACCCGCCGGTAATACCGTTTGTTACCCGCGGGTACGAACTCGCCGGACGCCGGCACGGGACACGGGAGCACGACGCATGGGCCACTACACCGCGAACCTGCGGGACCTCGAGTTCAACCTCTTCGAGTTCCTCGACACCAAGGACCGGTTCGGCACCGGCCCGTTCGAGCAGATGGACGCCGAGACCGCGCGCGGTGTGCTCACCGAGATCCGCCGGCTGGCCGAGGGCCCCATCGCGGCCTCCTTCACCGACGCCGACCGCAACCCGCCCGTCTTCGACCCGGCCACGTCCTCGGTGACGCTCCCCGGGTCCTTCAAGAAGTCGGTCGAGGCGCTGCACTCCGGCGAGTGGTACCGCCTGGACCTCTCCGAGGAGCTGGGCGGCTTCGGCGCCCCCGCGGCCCTGACCTGGGGCGCGTTCGAGATGGTGCTCGGTGCCAACCCGGCCGTGTTCATGTACGGCTCCGGCCCCGCGTTCGCCCAGACGCTGTTCGACCTGGGCACCGAGGACCAGAAGGAGCTCGCCCGCCTGATGATCGACCGCGGCTGGGGCGCCACGATGGTGCTCACCGAGCCCGACGCCGGCTCCGACGTCGGCGCCGGCCGCACCCGGGCGGTGCGGCAGCCCGACGGCTCGTGGCACATCACCGGGGTGAAGCGGTTCATCACCTCCGCCGAGCACGACCTCTCCGACAACATCGTCCACCTGGTGCTGGCCCGCCCCGAGGGCGCGGGGCCGGGCACCAAGGGGCTGTCGCTGTTCGTCGTCCCCAAGTTCCACGTGGACCTGGAGACCGGCGAGCTGGGCGAGCGCAACGGCGCCTACGTGACCAACGTCGAGCAGAAGATGGGCCTCAAGGTCTCCACGACCTGTGAGGTCACCTTCGGCGACGGCCCGGTCCCGGCCCGGGGCTGGCTGGTCGGCGAGGTGCACGACGGCATCGCCCAGATGTTCCGGATCATCGAGTACGCACGGATGTTCGTCGGCACCAAGGCGATCGCCACGCTGTCGGCCGGCTACCAGGTGGCGCTGGACTACGCGAAGAACCGCGTCCAGGGCGCGGACCTGACCGCCTCCGGCAAGGACGCTCCGCGGGTCCCCATCACGCGACACCCCGACGTCCGCCGTTCGTTGATGCTGCAGAAGTCCTACGCCGAGGGCATGCGCGCGCTCTACCTGTACGCCGCCAGCCTCCGCGACCGGGTGACCGAGGCCCAGGCGGCGGGCACCGCCGACAGCGAGGCCGCGACCCTGGCCGCCCGCGTCAACGACCTGCTGCTCCCGGTGGTCAAGGGCTTCGGCTCGGAGCGGGCCACCCAGCTGCTCACGCAGGAGTCGCTGCAGACCCTCGGCGGCTCGGGCTTCCTGCAGGACTACCCGGTCGAGCAGTACATCCGCGACTCCAAGATCGACACCCTCTACGAGGGCACGACGGCGATCCAGGGGCAGGACTTCTTCTTCCGCAAGATCGTCAAGGACGGCGGTGTCGCGCTGACCTGGCTGGCCGGCCAGGTCCGGGCCACCATCGAGGCGGAGACGGGCAACGGCCGGCTCAAGCAGGAGCGTGCGCTGCTGGCGACCGGCCTGGGCGACGTGCAGGCGATGCTCACGGCCATGTTCGGCCACCTCACCGCCGCCCAGCAGGACGTGACCGAGCTGTACAAGGTCGGCCAGAACACCTCCCGGCTGCTGCTGGCCACCGGTGACCTGGTCACCGCGTGGCTGCTGGTCCGCCAGGCCGAGGTGGCCCTGGCCGCCCTCGCCGGCGAGGTCAGTGACAAGGACCGGCACTTCTACGAGGGCAAGCTCGCCGCCGCCCGCTTCTTCTGCACCCAGGTGCTGCCGCGGCTGGCCTCGGAGCGGGTCATCGTCGAGCAGACCGACAACGCCCTGATGGAGATCGACGAGTCCGCCTTCTGAACGGTGCGGACCCGCGGTTCTGCACCGTGCACGTCCGCGGACGTGCCCGCACCGCCGCCGCGGCCGGTGGCCGTCTCCCCCGGGAGGCGGCCACCGGCCGTTTCAGGGTCGGGCCAGCGGGCATGGGCCCGGGGACGACGAGGTCCCCAGGAGGCTCCCGTGACCGATCCGCAGGGCAGCGACCGGATCCAGCAGGACATCCCCACCGCGTCGGGCACCGGCGACAACAGCAGCACCGGGTCCGGTTCCAGCTTCGACGACGTCCCGCTGACCCGCGAGGAGGCCGTGGAGCGGGACGCCGCCCAGCCCGACGACCTGCCGGCCAAGGCCGAGACCGCACCGGCGCGTGCCGAGCGCGGCGGCGCGGGCGGCGGCGCCTGACCCCGACCAGACCGAGGAGCACACATGAGCGAGTCCGACCCCACCGGCTACCGCGAGTCACCCGACACCACGGACGGGCCGACCAACACCAACATGGTCGACGGCGTCCCGGGCGAGGACCGCTCGGACGGCAGCGAGCGGGACGTCACCCTCACCACCGACGACGACGCCCAGCACGACGACGGGGTGGTCCGCCCGGGCAACGCCCCGGACTGAGGACGGGCGGGCCTCAGAGCCGGCCGTGCCGGCACGCGGCCCCCACGGCCGCGTGCCGGTTGGGCGCGACGAGCTTCGCGGGCAGGAAGCCCCCCGGCACGGGTGCGCGGTTCTCACGACTTCCGGCGACAAACGCCACGGGCGGCCCATGACACGTGTCATGGGCCGCCCGTGGCGGTGGGGTCAGACCGACGCGGTGGGGCGGCGGCTCTTCACGACGACGGCCTTGTCCTCGGCGAGGTCGCGCTTGCCCGTCTCCCCGTAGGTGGCGACGGCGACCAGCGTGACCACGGCGCAGGCCACGATGTAGAGGCCGACGGCGAAGACGTTGGGGTCGTCGAAGCTGCCCAGCAGGGCCAGGGCGATCAGCGGCGCCGGTGCGCCGGCCACCAGGGAGGCCAGCTGCGCGCCGACCGAGACGCCCGTGTAGCGCGCCTTGGTGCCGAACAACTCGGAGAAGAACGCCGCCTGCGGGCCGTACATGGCGCCGTGGAACAGCAGTCCGACGGTGATCGCGACCACGGCGAGCAGGAAGTTGCCGGTGTCGAGCAGGCCGAAGAAGGCGAAGGCCCACACGCCGACACCCAGGGCGCCCAGGAGGTAGACCGGCTTGCGGCCGACCCGGTCCGACAGCGCCCCCCACAGCGGGATGGTCACCAGGTGCACCGCCGAGGCGATCAGCACCGCGTTGAGCGCGAAGGAGGAGTCCAGCCCGACCACGTTGGTCAGGTAGGTGAGGCTGAAGGCGGTCAGCAGGTAGAAGGAGACGTTCTCGGCGATCCGGGCCCCCATGGCGGTGAGCACCTCGCGCTTGTACCGGGTGAGGACGGTGACGATCGGCGCCTTCTCGGTCACCCCGCTCGCCGCGGCCTTCGCCTCGGCCTCGCGCTGGGCCTCGAGGAACACCGGCGACTCGCTCACCGTCAGCCGCACCCACAGGCCGACCAGGATGAGCACCGCCGACAGCAGGAACGGGATCCGCCAGCCCCAGGCCTCGAAGGCCTCGTCGGACTGGAAGGTGGCCAGCAGGGCGAGGACGCCGGTGGCCAGCAGGTTGCCCGCGGGCGCGCCGGCCTGCGGCCAGGACGCCCAGAAGCCGCGGTGCTCGGGCTTGCCGTGTTCCGAGACGATGAGGACCGCACCGCCCCACTCGCCGCCGAGCGCGAAGCCCTGGACGAGCCGCAGCAGGATGAGCAGGACCGGCGCGAGTACGCCGACGGAGTCGTAGGTGGGCAGCAGGCCGATGCAGAAGGTGGCCCCGCCCATCATCATCAGCGAGATCACCAGGAGCTTCTTGCGGCCGAGCCGGTCCCCGAAGTGGCCGAAGATCAGCGCGCCCACGGGGCGGGCGAAGAAGCCGACGGCGTAGGTGGCGAAGGCGGCCAGCACCCCGACGAACTCGTCCTGCTCCGGGAAGAACAGCGGGCCGAACACGAGCGCGGCTGCCGAGCCGTAGAGGAAGAAGTCGTACCACTCGACCGTGGTACCGATGATGCTCGCGCCGACGACGCGGCCGAAGCGCGTGCCGGAGCTTGCGGGTGCGGACATGAGCTCTCCTCGTCGGGTGTCCGCCGGGCGGCGGCGCTACCTGTCGGGACCGACGCTAGGGGCGTGTGGCCTGCACCACCATGTGGGGAACGGGCCGTTCCCGCCACCGCGTCATGTGGCGTGACCACACAGACCCCGGTCCGTCGGTGCCGTCGTCGACGGGTCGGTGGCCGCGGTCGTGTGGGCGACCGCCACCGCGGGCCGCCGGACCGTGTGGGGCGCCGCCGTGCGCGACCCGGTGGCACGCCCCTACGGTGTCGGCCATGAGCGCTGCGGGCGGACTGGCGGGACGACGGGCACTGGTCACCGGAGGGGCCTCGGGCATCGGCCGGGCCTGCGCGGTACGGCTGGCGGCGGAGGGCGCAGCCGTCACGGTGGTGGACCGCGACGCCGAGGCCGCCCGGGCGGTCGCGGAGTCGGTCGGCGGCACCGCCGCGGCCGTGGACCTGACCGACCTGGACGCGATCGACCGACTCGACCTCGACGTCGACGTCCTGGTCAACAACGCCGGGCTGCAGCACGTCGCCCCACTGCACGAGTTCCCCGTCGACCGGTTCTCGCTGATCATCCGGCTGATGCTGGAGGCACCGTTCCGGTTGGTCCGCGGGGCGCTCCCGTACATGTACGGCCGCGGCTGGGGCCGGGTCGTCAACGTCAGCTCCATCCACGGCCTGCGGGCCTCGGCGTACAAGAGCGCCTACGTCACCGCCAAGCACGGCCTCGAGGGGCTGTCCAAGGTCATCGCCCTGGAGGGCGCCCCGCACGGGGTCACCTCCAACTGCGTGAACCCCGCCTACGTCCGGACGCCGCTGGTGGAGGGGCAGATCGCCGACCAGGCCAAGGCGCACGGCCTGTCCGAGGACGAGGTCGTGGAGCAGGTCATGCTGGCCCCGGCCGCGGTCAAGCGGCTCATCGAGCCGGACGAGGTGGCCGAGGCGGTGGCCTACCTGTGCTCCCCCGCGGCGGCCTCGATCACCGGCAGCTCACTGGTCATGGACGGCGGGTGGAGCGCGCACTGAGGGAGGGCCCCCTCCCCACCCCGGCGCACACTCGGGGCGGGGCCCGGACCGGGGCCGCGGCGGGCGGGGCCGCCGAGTTCTTCACGCTGGTGCTCGAGGACGCCGCCGCCATCGAGTACGAGGGCCCGCTGGTTCGCGCCCGGGCCGCGGGCGCCGACGCGGCGGAGCTCGCCGAGCTGGAGCGGGTCAAGCTCCTGGCGCTGCAGGTGCGCGAGGCGTTCGCCGCCCGCCGCCGGCGGGAGTCCGAGCTCTCCGCGCTGTTCGACACGGCCAGCGACCTCGCGGCGCTGCGCGGCGTGGACTCGGTCCTCACGGCGATCGTGCGGCGCGCCCGGCAGCTGCTCGGCACCGACGTCTCCTACCTGACCCTCAACGACGACGTCCGCGGCGACACGTACATGCGGGTGACGGACGGTTCCGTGTCGGCCCGGTTCCAGGCACTGCGGCTGCCGATGGGAGCCGGGCTCGGCGGCCTGGTCGCCCAGACGGCGGCGCCCTACGCCACCGGCAACTACTTCACCGACGCCCGGTTCTCGCACACCGACGAGATCAACGGCGGGGTCAGGGAGGAGGGCCTGGTCGCGATCCTCGGCGTCCCGCTGATCCGCGGGTCACAGGTGGTCGGGGTCCTGTTCGCCGCCGACCGCAGCGCGCGGCTGTTCGACCGGTCGGAGGTGGCGCTGCTGGGCTCGCTGGCCGCGCACGCGGCGATCGCCCTCGACAACACCCGGCTGCTGGAGGAGACCCGCACGGCGCTGGACGAGCTGTCCACGGCGTCGCGGGAGCTGCGCGCCCACGCCGTGTCGGTCGAGCGGGCGGCCGCGGCCCACGACCGGTTCGTCGACGTCGTCCTGCACGGGGGCGGCGTGGAGGACGTCGCCGCGGCCGTCACCGACGCCCTCGGGGGCGCGGTCACCGTCGTCGACGCCGACGGCCGGGTGGCCCCGCCGTCGGAGCGTGGCGGGGACCTCGCCCTGCCGCCGGCCGGCGTCCTCGCGCGCGCCCGGTCCACCGGGCGGACGGTGCGGGAGGGCGACTGGTGGGTCGCCGCGGTGACCGCCGACAGCGAGCTGCTCGGCGGCCTCCTCCTGCACCGGGACGACGAGCTCTCCGATGCCGACCAGCGCATCCTGGAACGGGCCGCACTGGTGACGGCCCTGCTCCTGCTCATCCGGCGCACGGCCGCCGAGGCCGAGGGCCGCGTCCGCGGCGAGCTGCTCGAGGCCCTGCTCACCCCGCCGCTGCGCGACCCCGACGGCCTGCACGAGCGCGGCCGCCGGCTCGGGGCGGACCTGGACCGGCCGCACGCGGTCGTGGTGCTGCAGGTCGAGGAGGCCGTGCGGGACCGGGCGCGTGCCGCTGCCGACCACCTGGCTGCCACCCGCGGCGGGCTGGCCGGGCTGCACGGCGGCCGGGTGGTGCTCTGCCTGCCGGAGCTGGCGCCCGGCGCCGCGGCCACGCTCGCCCGCCGCGAGGTGTCCGCGGCGGTGGCCCGCCCGGTGACCGCCGGAGGCGGCGGGCCGGCCCGGGGCGCGGCCGGGATCGCGGGCGCGCACGCCGAGGCGCAGCGGTGCGCGTCGACGCTGCAGGCACTGGGCCGTGGCGGGGAGGCGGCCGGCGCCGAGGAGCTGGGGTTCGTCGGCCTGCTCATCGGCGAGGGGCGCGACGTCCGCGGGTTCGTGACGGCGACCCTGGGCCCGGTGCTGGAGTACGACGCCCGCCGGGGGACCGAGCTCGGCGCCACGCTGCAGGCCTGGTTCGACACCGGCACCTCCCCCGCCCGCGCGGCCGAGGCGCTGGGGGTGCACGTCAACACCGTGACCCAGCGGCTGGACCGGGTGGGCCGGCTGCTGGGCGCGGGGTGGTCGTCACCCGCCCGCGCGCTGGAGGTCCAGCTCGCGCTGCGGCTGCACCGGCTCACCGGCGCGGCCGTCGGCTGACCGACGACCCCCTCCTACCCTGGGCGGGTGCCCCCCGAGCCCGTCCACCTGCCCGCCGGGGTGTGGGCGGCGCGGTCGGCGGCGCACGCGGAGCGGGCCGACGCGCTGACCGCCGGGCACCGCGCCCGGAGGGCCACCGGGCAGCGGCACGCGGTCGAGGACTTCCTCTACGAGTACTACGGCACCCGCCCGTCGGTGCTCCGGCGTTGGCACCCCGGGGCCGGCACCGCGCTGGCGCCGTCGGAGGACGGTCCGGCCCCGCACGCGGCCTGGCGCTGGTACGGCACGGACGACGAGGGGACCGTCGCCCTGGACGTGGCCGCCTTCCTGGCCGACCGCGGGGACACCGCCGGCTTCGTGCACCGGCTGCTGACGGCCACCGCCTCGCGGCCGGCCTTCTCCGGCTGCTTCGGGCTGCACGAGTGGGCGATGGTCTACCGGCAGGACGAGCACCGGCACCCGCTGCCGCTGCGGCTGGGCCAGGCCGGCACCGACGCGGTCGTCGAGTCGCACCCGGTCCGGTGCACCCACTTCGACGCCTTCCGCTTCTTCACCCCCGCCGCCGTGGGCCTCAACCAGCTCACGCCCACCCGGGCGACCCAGCCGGACCTGGAGCAACCCGGCTGCCTGCACGCGACGATGGACCTCTACAAGTGGGCGACCAAGCTGGGCCCCGCCGTCCCCGGCGAGCTGCTGCTGGACTGCTTCGAGCTGGCCCGCGACGTCCGGGAGCTGGACATGCGCGCCTCCCCGTACGACCTGCGCGGCTACGGGCGGGCGCCGGTCCGCATCGAGACGCCGGAGGGACGCGCGGAGTACGCGGCCGCCCAGCGCGGGTTCGCCCGGCGCGGCGCGGTCCTGCGCACGCGGTTGACGGCGGTCACCGGGGCGTTGCCCGCCGTCCCCGACGGTGGCGCCGCGACGTCGCCCGTGGGTCGTACCGTCGGGAGGTGACCTCCACGCGCACCGACCGCTGGCTGCGGCTCGACGGGACGACCAACACCCGGGACCTCGGCGGGCTGCCCACACACGACGGCGGGACGACGCTGCCCGGGCGGGTGCTGCGCAGCGACAACCTGCAGACGCTGAGCGACGCCGACGTCCGCCGGCTGGTCGGCGAGGTGGGCCTGCGCGAGGTGATCGACCTCCGCACGACCGCGGAGGTGCTGCTGGAGGGCCGCGGCCCGCTGCGCGCGCTGCCCGAGGTGACCCACCGGCACTTCACGCTGCTGCCCGAGCGGGGCCACCACACCGACGTCTTCGCCGTGGAGGACGCCGACGTGCCCGAGTTGCCCGCGGACTGGGCGGAGTCGTTGCTCCCCCGGCAGGTGGCCGAGCACGACGCCGGGGAGCCGCCGGCCGTGCGCTCCTACCTGGGTTACCTGGAGCACCGGCCGGAGAACGTGCTCGGCGCCCTGCGGGCGCTCGGCGCGGGCACCGGCGGTGCCGCGGTGGTGCACTGCGCCGCGGGCAAGGACCGCACCGGCGTCGTGGCGATGTTCACCCTGGCCGCCGCCGGTGTCCCCCACGAGGAGATCGTCGCCGACTACGCGCTGACCGCCGAGGTCATCGAGGCGCTGGTGGCCAAGCTCGCCGCCTCGCCCACGTACGCGGAGGACATGACCAGCCGCGACATCGCCACCCACACGCCGCGGGCGGAGACGATGGACCGGTTGCTCGCCCTGCTCGACGACCGGCACGGCGGTCCGCTGGGCTGGCTCACCGAGCACGGCTTCGGGCCGGAGGAGCAGGCGGCGCTGCGCGCGCGGCTGCGCGGCTGAGCCCTCAGGTCCCGGCGTCCTCCGCGCGGGCGCGACCCGCGTGCTTGTCCTGGTACATCGCCGCGTCGGCGGCGCGCAGCAGGGCGTCGGGCCGCCCCCGCTCCCCGCTGTGGACGGCGACCCCGACGCTGGTACCGACCACGACCTGCCGGCCCTCCAGGCGGAAGGTCTCGTCGAAGCAGCCGAGCACGCGGGCCACCACACGGTCGGCGTCCTCCGGGTGGGTGAGCCCGGGGAGGATGACGGCGAACTCGTCGCCGGAGAGCCGGCCGACGGTGTCGCCGGGGCGGACCGCCGCCCGGAGGCGGGCCGCGACCTGACGGAGCAGCTCGTCACCGGCGGCGTGGCCGAGGGAGTCGTTGACCGCCTTGAACCCGTCGAGGTCGCAGAAGAGCACGGCCGCGTGCTGGTCGGGGCCGGTGGCGGCCAGCGCGCCCTCCAGCCGCTCCATGAACAGCACGCGGTTGGGCAGCCCGGTCAGGGCGTCGTGGGTGGCCTGGTGGCGGACGGTCTCCAGCAGCCGGGCGCGCTGCAGGGCCGTCGCGGCCTGGTCGCCCACGCCGCGGAGACGGGTGAGCGAGTCGCCGGCCAGCGCCGCGGGTGCCCGGCCGGCCGGCCAGCTGGCGGTGGCCACCCCGAGGAACGTCCTGCCGGCGAGGACCGGCACGGCCACCACGTCGGTGATGGTGAGCGCGTCGAACAGCTCCTGCAGCGGCCGGCTGCTCGTCGTGGTGCTCAGCAGCCGCGGTTCCCTGTCGGTGAGCATCCCGACGAGTTCCGGGACGTCCTCGGCACGCAGCGGGGTCGACAGGAGCAGCTCGCGGGCCTCCGGGGTGTTCCCCACGGTGGCGTTGGTCTGCAGGCAGCCGCTGGCGGGATCCCAGAGCATCATCGCCGCGCTGTCGCACCCCACGACGCGGGGCAGCGCCTCGGCGACCACCGCGCAGACGGCGGCGGCGTCGGTGGCGCCCGCGAGTTCGTGCGCCAGGGTCAGCAGGGAGCCGGCGCGGTCGGCCTCCTGCCGCGCGCTCTCCAGGGCCATGAGCAGGTCCAGGGCGGCGGCGGCGTGTCCCGCGTACGCGGCGAGCATCTGCCGCTCGTGGCCGAGCGCGCCGTCACCGGGCCGGTAGACCGTCGCCAGCCGGCCGTGGTGCCGCCGGGCGGAGACCACGTCGACGGCGATGACGTGCGCACCGAGGTCCTCACCCGCCAGCAACGCCCGCGCCAGCTCGCCGACCCGGTCCTCCGGGAGTCCGTCGCCGTGCACGAGCGGAGGGCCGCCGGCGGGGTCGGTGACCGCCAGCAGGTAGCCGGGGGCGAGCACGGCATCAGCCGCCCGCTCGACGATCCGGCGCAGCACGGTGTTCACGTCGTCGCTGGCCACCAGGTCGCTGGTGGCCGACTGCAGGTTGCGCAGCTGGTCCCGGAGCGCCAGGAGCTCGGCTCCGGAGTCCCGCCTGCCGCGCCGGCCGCCGCCCAGCCGCAGCCGGCGGTCCCAGGTGAGGTGGTAGAGGCACGCGGGGTACCCGTCGGACTCGCACTCGGTGTGCACCAGCTCGGCCGGGGGCAGGCCGAAGATGGCCGGCACCATGCTGATCAGGCCCTGCGCGTACTGGCAGTCCAGCCGCGAGTGCCGGTAGCCCTCGTGCAGCGTGAAGCTCAGGGTCGCCGAGCCGGCGCCCGCCTCCAGGACCCGCATCGTCGAGGTGGTGGAGAACTTGGCGACGGCGCGCGGCAGTTGCCGGTACACCTGGCGCGGGGAGCCCATGGCCCGGATGAGCAGCACGAGCGCGGGGTTCATCCCGTGGGTCAGCGACTCGCTGCCGACGCGGTACATCGTCAGTGGGTCGCCCAGGACCTCGGTCGCGGCGCTGAACAGCCGGATCCGCGTGTCGTAGCTGGTCCAGCGCGACGGGAGGGAGAGCTCCTCGGCGCTGTACGGGACCTCCGCCCGGCGCAGCACCTCGGCGACCGCCTCGTCGCCGCCCTGCTGACGGACGTAGCTCAGGACCAGCCCCGTGGTGGCTCCCGAGGTCTCGCGGGGCTCCAGCGGCAGCGCTCCGCTCACCGGACACCGTCCCGCGGTCGGCGCCGGCCTCCGAGGAGGTCCTGCTCCCCGTCCGATGTGGTCACAGCACCTGGATCGGCACGCCCGGCGAGGCGGTTGAGGAGGACGCCCCGAACGAGGGAGGTGCGGCCCCTTGCCCCGCCGGGCGCGCGGGAGTACAACGGGAGATACCCCCCAGGGGTAACCGGGACCACAGCGTGGACGAGGAGGCGGCTCCCGATGGGCACTGCCGCACACGACCTGCACCACCCCGCCGGCAGCGGGACGCACGGACCCGGCCACCAGCACGGGCACGACCACTCCGGCGGCACCGGCGCCTCCTGGGCGACGGCCGCGTCGGCGACGCTGCACTGCCTGACCGGGTGCGCGATCGGCGAGGTGCTCGGCATGGTCATCGGCACCTCACTGGGCCTGCACGACGGCGCCACCGTCGCCCTGGCGGTGAGCCTGGCCTTCGTCTTCGGCTACGCCCTGACGATGCGCGGGGTGCTGCGCGCCGGCCTGCCGTTCCGGCGCGCCCTGCGGGTGGCGCTGGCCGCAGACACCGTCTCCATCGCGGTGATGGAGCTCGTGGACAACGCCGTCATGCTCTCGGTCCCCGGGGCGATGGACGCCGGCGTCACCAGCGCCCTGTTCTGGCTGGCGCTGGCCGGCTCCCTGGCCGTCGCGTTCGTGGTCACCCTGCCGGTGAACCGGGCGATGATCGCCCGAGGCAGGGGGCACGCGGTCGTCCACGGGCTGCACTGAGCCCGCCACCGCGCCCGGACAGCAGACGACCCCGGTCTCCACACGGAGGCCGGGGTCGCGCGTGTCGGCCCCTGCCGGCCCCGCCGCGAGCGGCGGGCAGGGGTCCTGCCGTCAGCGGTGGAGGCCGCCGCCGTTCGCCATGGTCAGGAGCTCGTCGCGCATGGACGGGCTGCTGGTGCGCGCGAGGGCGCGCTCCAGCGCCCGGCGCGTACGCGCCGCCTGCCGACGCTGCCGCCAGCTGGACGTCACGGTGTTCATCGCCTGGTGCCTTCTTCCGTCTCGGGGGTCTCACCCTCATCAAAGCAGGTGAGCCCAAGAGTATTCCGACGAATCGCAGGCAGATGAGCCACCACGGCGACGGATCCTCACCCCGCGGGGTGATGTTGCCCTCACTCCCCGGTCAGCACCGCCCGCGCCGCCGCCCGGGCCGCGTGCGGGTCGTCGGTCGCGAGGGCTGCCTCGGCGGCCCGCCGGCAGGCGTCGAGGTCCACCGTGGCGAGGCGGGCCCCCACGCCGGCGATCGACGACGCGGCACACGACAGCGAGGTCACCCCGAGACCGACGAGGACGCACGCCAGCAGGGGGTCGGCCGCCGCCTCGCCGCAGACCCCGACGGGGCGACCGGACCGCGCCCCGGCGGCCGCGGTGAGCTGGACCAGCGCCAGCAGCGCCGGCTGCCACGGGTCGGTGAGGTCGGCGAGGTCGGCGGAGAGCCGGTCGGCGGCCAGGGTGTACTGCGACAGGTCGTTGGTGCCGATCGACAGGAAGTCGACGTGCTCCAGCAACCGGTCGGCCTGCAGCGCCGCCGACGGGACCTCGATCATCACGCCGGGCACGAGCCCCCGCTCCCGCACAAGCCGGGCGAAGCCCGCGGCCTCCGGGACCGTCGCCACCATGGGCGCCATCACCCACGGCTCCGCGCCGGTCCGCCGGGCGGCCTCGGCGATCGCGTCGAGCTGCCGCTCGAGCAGGCCGGGGTCGCGGCGGGCGACGCGCAGGCCACGGACCCCGAGCGCCGGGTTGGCCTCGTCGGGCGGCGTGGCGAAGGCCAGCGGCTTGTCGGAGCCCGCGTCCAGGGTGCGCACGACGACCCGCCGGCCCTCGAAGGCGGTGAACACCTCGGCGTAGCCGCGGGCCTGCTCCTCCACCGAGGGCTCCTCGGCGCGGCCGAGGAAGGCCAGCTCGGTACGCAGCAGGCCGACCCCCTCCGCGTGCGCGGCCGCGGCGGCGCGGGCCCCCGCGCCGTCCTGGACGTTGGCGAGCACCTTGACCGCCACGCCGTCCCTGGTCGTCCCGGGGCCGCGGTAGCCGGCCAGCGCCGCGGCCGCCGCCCGCGCGGCCTCCACCCGGGCCCGCGCGTCCTCCGGGTCGGGGTCCACGGTCACCGTCCCCCGCTCGCCGTCGAGCAGCACCGTCGCACCCGCGGGGACGTCGTCGAGACCGCCCACCGCGACCACGCAGGGCAGGCCGAGCTGGCGGGCGATGATCGCGGTGTGGCTCGTCGTGCCGCCCAGGCGGGTGGCCAGGCCGGTGATGCGAGCCGGGTCGAGGCCCGCGGTGTCGGCGGGCGCGAGGTCGTCGGCGAGGAGCACCGACGGCACGGCAGGGCTGGGCACGCCGGGCTCACCCTGACCGGTGAGCTGGGCGACGATCCGGTCGCGGATGTCGCGGACGTCGGTGACCCGCTCGGCCATGAGGCCGCCCAGACCGGTGAACAGGTCCACGAACTGCTGCGCCGCCTGCACGGTGGCCAGCGCGGCCGGGACCCCCGCGTCGATCCGCTGCTCCACCGCCGACAGCAGCCCCCGGTCCCGCGCCAGACCGGCGGTCGCGGCGAGCACCTCGGCGCTGACCCCGGTGGCCCCGGACGCACGCTCGGCCAGCCGGTCGGCGACCACGCCGGCGGCGGCGGTGAAGCGCTCCTTCTCCCCCGGGCGCTCCTCCTCGCGCACGGTCCCGCCGTCGTCGGCGGGGAGCCGCACCGCGCCGGAGGGCCGCACCACCGGGCCGTAGGCCACGCCGGGGACGACGGGCGTCCCCGGGAGCACGGTCGGGCCCGCGGTGGACGAGGGGGCGGTGGTGCCGGGAGCGGTGGTGGACATGGGTACCTGCCTTGACTGACGAGGGGGACAGGAGCACGGCGGACGCCGTCGTCCTCCGGTGACCACGGTCACGGAAATGTGTTGACTTGTCAATGGATCGGACGTAGAACAACATCATCACAACCGTAAAGCCACACAACCGGGCACGGAGAGGAGGCGGGTCGTGTACGCAGAGGAACGTCAGCAGGCCATCGCCGGGCTGGTCGCCGATCGCGGTCGCGTCGCGGTGACCGCGCTCGCCGAGGAGTTCGGGGTCACCACCGAGACGGTGCGCCGCGACCTCGCCGTCCTCGAGCGCGCCGGCATGCTGCGCCGCGTGCACGGCGGCGCCGTGCCGGCCGGGGCGCTCACCTACGTGGAGACGGCGCTCGGCGAGCGGCACGGCACCCGCAGCGAGCAGAAGCGGAAGATCGCCGCCGCGGCCCTCGACCTGCTCCCGGGCACCGACGGCAGCCTGCTCCTCGACGGCGGCAGCTCCACCGCCGCGCTGGCCGAGCTGCTGCCGGGTGACCGGCGGCTGTTCGTCGCCACGCACTCGGTGCCCATCGCCGCGCGCCTGGGCACCATGCCCGGCCTCTCCCTGTACGTCGTCGGGGGACGGGTCCGCGGCATCACCCAGTGCGCGGTCGGCGAGCAGGCCGTCAACGCCCTGGCCGACCTGCGGGTCGACGTCGCCTTCCTCGGCGCCAACGGGATCTCCCCCGAGCACGGCTTCTCCACGCCGGACGAGGCCGAGGCGTCGGTCAAGCGCGCCATGGCGCGGGCCGGGCAGAAGGTCGTCGTCCTGGCCGACAGCAGCAAGCTGGGCCGCGAGCACCTGGTCCGCTTCGCCGCCCCCGGCGACGTCGACGTCCTGGTCACCGACGCCGACGCCGACCCCGCCACGATCGCCCGCCTGGAGACCGCCGGCGTCGAGGTCGTGGTCGCATGAGCGCCGAGCGCGCGAGGCCCACCGGGGGCCCGGCCTCCGGCCGCATCGTCACCCTGACCGCGAACCCGAGCCTGGACCGCACACTGGCGCTGCCCGGGCCCCTGGAGCGCGGCGGTGTCGTCCGCCTGGCGCCCAGCTCCACCGAGCCGGGCGGCAAGGGTGTCAACGTGGCGCGGGCGGTCGCCGCCGCAGGGGGCGACGTCCTGACCGTCATCCCCGCGGGGGACGACGACCCGATCGTCGCCGCGCTGCACCGGCTGGGCCTGCCGCTGGCCTCGGTGCCGGTCGCCAGCCCGGTGCGCACCAACTACACGCTGGCCGAGCCGGACGGGACGACGACCAAGCTCAACGAGCCCGGCGCCCCGCTGAACGCCGACACCCGTGCCGCGCTCGCCGCCGTCCTGCACGAGCACGCCACCAGTGCCCGCTGGGTGGTGCTCTCCGGCTCACTGCCGCCGGGCACGCCGGTCGACTGGTACGCCGAGCTGGTCCGCGCGCTGCGCGACTCCGGCGCCCGCATCGCCGTCGACACCTCCGAGGCGCCCCTGCTCGCGCTGCTGGCCGCGGGCCCCGACGCCGCACCGGACCTGCTCAAGCCCAACGCCGAGGAGCTCGCCCAGCTGGCCGGGGTCACCGAGGCGGAGGTGACCGCCGACCGGGACGCCGCGCTGGCCGCCGTCGCCACGCTGCACGAGCGCGGCGTCGGCGAGGTGCTGCTGACCCTCGGGGCCGACGGCGCCCTGCTGTCGGGCGCGGAGGGCGTCTGGTCGGCCACCCCGCCGCCGATCGCCGTCCGCAGCACGGTCGGCGCCGGCGACTGCAGCCTCGCCGGCCACCTGCTGGCCGACCTCGCCGGCGCCCCGGCCGACGAGCGGCTGCGCTCCGCCGTCGCCTACGGGGCCGCCAGCGCCTCCCTGCCCGGCTCCGCCGTCCCCACCCCGGCCCAGGTCGACGCCGCCGCCGTGGCGGTCAGCGCCATCCGCGGCCCGCTGTCTCCCCCCGCACCGCCCGGCACGTCCCGCACCACCGTCCCGGCCGCCGGCCGCGACGTCCGCTGACGCCCTCCCGGAGAGGCACGCCATGCCCGACCTGATCACCCCCGACCTGGTGGCGCTCGACGCCGACCTGGGCGCTGACAAGCACACGGTCGTCCGGCGACTGGCCGCACTGGTCGCCGCCACCGGCCGGGCCACCGGCGCCGACGGCCTCGCCGACGACGCCCTGGCCCGCGAGGCCCAGGCCGCGACCGGCCTGCCCGGCGGCATCGCCATCCCGCACTGCCGGTCCGAGTCGGTCACCGAGGCCTCGCTGGCCTTCGCCCGCCTCGCGCCGAAGGTGGACTTCGGCGCGCCCGACGGCCCCGCCGACCTGGTCTTCCTCATCGCCGCGCCCGCCCACGGGGACGCCGACCACCTCACGCTGCTCACGGCCCTGGCCCGGGCGCTGGTGCGGCCGGAGTTCGTCGCCTCGCTGCGGGCCGCGCAGACCGACGCCGACGTCGTCCGGCTGGTGCAGGAGGTCGTCGCCCCCGAGCCGGCCGCCGCCCCCGTCGGGTCCCCGGCCGGTGCGCCGGCGCCCACCCCGGCCCCCGAGCCCCAGCCCGAGGCCGCCGCCGCCCGGCGCAGCATCGTCGTGGTCAGCGCCTGCCCGACCGGCATCGCGCACACCTACATGGCCGCCGACAAGCTCACCGCGGCCGCCGAGGCCGCCGGGGTCGACGTCCACGTCGAGACCCAGGGCTCGTCGGGTTCCACGCCGTTGCGCCCCGACGTCATCCGCGCCGCCGACGCGGTGATCTTCGCCGTGGACGTCGGCGTCAAGGACCGCGACCGGTTCGCCGGCAAGCCGGTCGTCCAGTCCGGCACCAAGCGGGCCATCAACGAGCCCGACGTCATGATCCGCGAGGCGCTGGCCGCCGCCGACGACCCCGCCGCCCGCCGGGTGCCGGGCTCCGCCGACGCCGCGGGCACCTCCGCCGCCGCGTCGGCCGGGCCCCGCCCGGGCACGGGCACCGAGATCCGGCGCTGGCTGCTCACCGGCGTCAGCTACATGATCCCGTTCGTCGCGGCCGGCGGCCTGCTCATCGCCCTGGGCTTCCTGTTCGGCGGCTACCAGATCGTCAACGACAACCCGGACGCCGACGGCCAGAGCTACGCGCTGAGCTGGGTGCTCAACAACTCCTTCTTCGACCTGCCGACCGCGGCGCCCACCGAGGGCCTCAACGACGGGTTCTGGGGCTACCTCGGCGCGGTCTGCACCGTGCTGGGCCAGGCGGCGTTCGGCTTCCTCGTCCCGGCGCTGGCCGGCTACATCGCCTACGCGATCGCCGACCGCCCCGGCATCGTCCCCGGCTTCGTCGTGGGTGCCGTCTCCGTCACCGTCGGCGCGGGCTTCATCGGCGGCCTGGTCGGCGGCATCATCGCCGGGTTCGCGGCGCTGTGGATCAGCCGCTGGAAGCTCCCCACCGGCGTCCGCGGCCTCCAGCCGGTCGTGATCATCCCGCTGCTGGCCACGCTGATCTCCAGCGGCCTGATGGCCGTCGTCCTCGGCCGTCCGCTGGCCGCGGCCCTCACCGGCCTGGGCAACTGGCTCACCGGCCTGACCGGCACCTCGGCGGCCCTGCTCGGGGTCCTGCTCGGCCTGATGATGTGCTTCGACCTGGGTGGCCCGGTGAACAAGGCGGCCTACGTCTTCGCCACCACCGGCCTGACCGCCGCCGCCACCGGCGCTCCCCTGGTGATCATGGCCACCGTCATGGCCGCGGGCATGGTCCCGCCGCTGGCGATGGCGCTGAGCACGGCGATCCGCCCGAAGCTCTACACCCCCGCCGAGCGCGACAACGGCAAGGCGGCCTGGCTGCTGGGCGCCTCGTTCATCTCCGAGGGCGCCATCCCGTTCGCCGCGGCCGACCCGCTCCGGGTCATCCCGTCGATGATGCTGGGCGGGGCCACCACGGGGGCGATCGTGGCCGCTGCGGGGGTGGAGCTGCGGGCCCCGCACGGCGGCATCTTCGTCTTCTTCGCCATCACCGGGCTCCTGTGGTTCGTGGTCGGGATCCTGGCGGGCACGGTCGTCGGCGCGGTCGCGGTGACCATCGCGAAGAGCATCGGCCGGCCCAAGGCCGAGGACGTCCCCGAGGACGCCGTCGACATGGCCCACGCCCACGCCGCCACCCCCGTCACCCAGCCGGCCCGCGCCTGACCGGGCAGGCTTGACCCCGATCCGTCCCCGCAGCGAGGAGACCCCATGCCCAGTCAGACCGTCACCGTCGGATCCCGCGTCGGGCTGCACGCCCGCCCGGCTGCCCTGATCGCCGAGGCCGTCGGCAAGGCCGGGGTCCCGGTCACCCTGGCGACCGCGGGCGGCATCCCGGTGGACGCCGGCTCGCCGCTGATGATCATGACGCTCGGCGCGAAGCAGGGCACGGAGGTCGTCGTCACCACGGACGACCCTGCCGTCCTCGAGCAGATCGCCGGCCTGGTGGCCCAGGACCTCGACGCCGAGTAACCCGGCCGCACAGCCGACGGCGCCCGTTCCCTGCAGAAGGGGGCGGGCGCCGTCTCGTGGTGCGGAGCGTCAGGTCACGGCTGGTCGGGGCGCGAGACGTCGCCGCGCCAGGCGCCGGTCTCGGTGCCGCGGCTCTCGATGAACTCCTTGAACCGCTTCGCGTCCGCCTTGACCTGCCGGTCGTCGAAGCCGAGCGCCGCGCCGGCCTTCTCCACGATGCCGGTGGGCTCCCAGTCGATCTGGATCATCACGCGGGTCTTGTTGTCGTCGAGCCGGTGGAAGGTGACCACCCCGGCGTGCTTGGCGTCGCCGCTGGTGCTGGTCCAGGCCACCCGCTCCTCGGGGTGCTGCTCGGTGATCTCGGCGTCGAACTCGCGCTTGACGCCGTCGATGTTGGTGACCCAGTGGGTGTGCCTGTCGTCGAGCTGGGTGATCCGCTCCACCCCACCCATGAACTGCGGGAAACTCTCGAACTGCGTCCACTGGTCGTAGGCGACCCGGATCGGCACGTCGACGTCGATGGCTTCCTGCACGCTGGCCACTGTCTGCTCCTCTGCTCGGGTACTCGGTCGTGGCCCTCCTACCCACCCGACCAGGACCGACACGTCAGCGCAGGGCGGCCGCCACGCTGCCCCGCACCGGCCGGCCCTCGGCCAGCAGCAGCATCTGGACGAGGTGGTAGGCGTCCGGCTGCCCGTCCCAGGTGCCCGAGGCCACCTCCCCGGTCGGCGTCAGCTCGTGGTGCCAGCTGCCGGTGACCGGGTCGGCGAACCGCTCCTCCCCGTGCGCCCGCCACCGCCGCGCCAGCTCCCCGTAGCCCGGCTCCCCGGTGACCTCGGCCAGCGCCGCCGCGGCGGCCACCGCCTCGCAGAGGACCCAGTGCATGCGGGCACCCACGACCGGCCGGTCGTCCCAGTCCAGGGTGTAGGGGAACCCGTCGTGCCCGTCGGCGGCCCAGCCGCGGGTGGCGGCCGCGTCGAACAGGGCGACGGCGTCGTCGAGCAGCCAGGGCGGCGCACCGGCGGTGACCGCACGCAGGTGCAGGGCCAGGCGGGCCCACTCGAACTGGTGCCCGATCGTCACGCCGTACGGGCGGAACGGGTGGGCCGGCTCGTCGCGGTTGTACCCGGGCAGCGGCGTCCAGCCTGCGGTGAAGTGCTCGGGCAGCCGCCAGTCCCGCTCGCGGGCCCAGCCGTGCACGACCCGCTCGAGGGTGCGCAGCGCCCGGCCGCGCAGTCGTGCGGCGCGGGGGTCCCCGTCGCCCAGCGCGTCGGCGGCCGCCAGCGACGCCTCGACGCCGTGCATGTTGGCGTTGGCGCCGCGGTAGTCCGACAGCGTCGTCCAGCCGGCGTCCCACTCCTCGACCGCGAGGCCCGCGTCGTCGTCCCAGAAGCGGGTCTGCCAGACCTCCAGCGCGTCGTCGAGCAGCTCCCGGCCGCCCGGCGCGCCGACCACGGACGCCGTCGCCCCGGCCAGGACGACGAAGGCGTGCACGTAGGCCGACTTCGTGTCGTCGTCCGCCGTCGCGTACCAGCCCCCGTGCGCGGCGTCCCGCAGCGGGCCGTCGGTCAGCGCCTCGACGCCGTGACCGACCAGTCCGCCCGCCCCGGGCCGGCCCAGCAGCTGGGCCAGCCCGAAGACGTGCGTCTTGCGCGCGGTGATGAAGGTCATCAGCGGGCGGTCGGCGATGACCTGCCCGTCCCCGCCCAGGAAGCCGAACCCGCCGGGCACCGCCGATCGCTCGGCGAAGTCGAGCAACCGCTGCAGGTCCGTCATGGGTCAGAACGCCAGCGCGGTGCCGGGGTCGGAGAGCAGCGCGCCGACGTCGGCGAGGAACCGGCTGCCCAGCTCCCCGTCGATGATCCGGTGGTCGAACGACAGCGCCAGCTGCGTCACCTGCCGCGGCCTGACCCTGCCCTTGTGCACCCACGGCATCTCCCGGACCGCCCCGAAGGCCAGGATCGCCGACTCGCCGGGGTTGAGGATCGGCGTCCCGGTGTCGACGCCGAACACGCCCACGTTGGTGATCGTGATCGTGCCGCCGGTCATGTCCGCCGGGGCGGTGCGGCCGGCGCGGGCGGTCTCGGTGAGCTCCGCGAGCGCGCCGGCCAGCTCGGGGAGGCTGAGCCGGCCGGCGTCCTTGATGTTGGGGACGACGAGGCCCCGGGGCGTGGCGGCGGCGATGCCCAGGTTGACCTGCCCGTGGACGACGATCTCCTGGGCCGCGTCGTCCCAGGAGCTGTTGACCATCGGGTGCCGGCGCGCCGCCAGCAGCAGCGCCTTGGCCACGAACAGCAGCGGGCTGACCTTGAGATCCGCGAACTCCGGCCGGGCGGCCAGCCGCGTACGCAGCTTCATCATCCGCGTGACGTCGACGGCGAGGAACTCGGTCACGTGCGGAGCGGTGAACGCGCTGGCCACCATGGCCGCGGCCGTGTGCTTGCGCACCCCCTTCACCGGGATCCGCTGCTCGGTGCCGCCCGCGGCCACCGGAGCGGGCCCGGCGACCGGCTGCTGCCCGCCCGTGGCCGCCGCCTCGACGTCGGCACGGGTGATGACGCCGCCGGGGCCGCTGCCGGACAGCGTGGTGAGGTCCACCCCGAGGTCCTTGGCCAGCTTGCGCACCGGCGGCTTGGCCAGGGGGCGCAGGCGGCCTCGGCCGGGCGGGGCGACCAGGGCGGTCGCCGCCTCCTCGGCCGCGGCGTGCGCCTCGGCAGCGCGGCCGACCTCCAGCCCGCCGTGTCGCACCGGCTTGCTGCGGGCGTCCGGGGCCGTGGTCAGCAGCGGGGTCCCGCGCGAGCCGTCGTCGGCGGACCCGGCCAGCGGCGTGGGCGTGGCGGCCGCGTGGACGGCGCGCCGCGGGCGCCGGCGCGCCTCGGTGGTGCGGGGTCCGTACCCGACCAGCACCGCCGTCCGGCCGCCGGGAGCGGCACCGCCGATCAGCCCGGCCGCGACCTCGCCGCCCGCCCCGGCGGGGGCCTGGGCCGGCCCGTCGCCCCCGACGTCGATGGTGATGATCGGCGTCCCGACGTCGACGGTCTCGCCGGCCTCGTGCAGCAGCGCGGTGACCGTGCCGGCCCAGGGCGAGGGCAGCTCGACGGCGGCCTTCGCCGTCTCCACCTCGCACAGGGGCTGGTTCACCGTCACCGTGTCACCGACGGCGACCAGCCACTGCAGGATCTCGCCCTCGGTCAGCCCCTCGCCGACGTCGGGCAGCTTGAACTGCCGGAGCTCGGCCATGCTCAGAACCCCATCGCGCGGTCGACGGCGTCGAGCACACGGTCGAGGTCGGGGAGGTACTCCTCCTCCAGCTTCGACGGCGGGTACGGGGTGTCGTAGCCGCCCACCCGCAGCACCGGCGCCTCCAGCGAGTGGAAGCAGGTCTCGGTCACCCGCGCGGCGATCTCCGCGCCCAGGCCGAGGGTCACCGGCGCCTCGTGGACCACGACGCAGCGGCCGGTGCGCCGGACCGAGTCGAACACCGGGTCGAGGTCGAGGGGGGAGAGCGTGCGCAGGTCGACCACCTCGAGGGAGCGGCCCTCCTCCGCCGCCGCCTCGGCCGCCTGCAGCGCCGTCTTCACCATCGGGCCGTAGGCGAGCAGGGTGACGTCGTCCCCGCCCCGCACGACGCGGGAGGCGAACAGCGGCCCGGGGCCGGCGTCGGTGTCGACCTCGGCCTTCTCCCAGTACCGCCGCTTGGGCTCGAGGAAGACGACCGGGTCGGGGTGGGTGATCGCCTGCTGGATGCCGAAGTAGGCGTCGACGGGGTTGCTGACCGCGACGACCTTGAGACCGGGGGTGTGCGCGAAGTACGCCTCGGGGCTCTCGCTGTGGTGCTCGACCGCGCCGATGCCGCCGCCGAAGGGGATCCGGATGACGATCGGCATGGCCAGCTTCCCGCGGGACCGTGCGTGGATCTTGGCCACCTGGGTGACGATCTGGTTGTAGGCGGGGAAGACGAACCCGTCGAACTGGATCTCGCAGACCGGCCGGTAGCCGCGCATGGCCAGGCCGACGGCGGTGCCGAGGATGCCGGCCTCGGCCAGCGGTGTGTCGACGACGCGGTCCTCGCCGAAGTCCTTCTGCAGACCGTCGGTGATGCGGAAGACCCCGCCGAGCCGGCCGATGTCCTCACCCATGAGCACGACCTTGGCGTCGTCCTCCATCGCCTTGCGCAGGCCGAGGTTGAGCGCCTTGCCGATCGTGAGGGTCTGTCCGGCCATCAGTGCTCGCCCCCCTCGAAGCTCGCCTGGTACGCCTCGAACTCGGCCTGCTGCGCGGCCAGGTGCGGGGTCTGCTCGGCGTAGACCTGGTCGAACATCGCCGTCCCCGGCGGGTCGGCCATCTCGACGGTGCCACGGCGGATGCGCACGGCGAGCTCGTCGGCCTCGGCCTCCACCGAGTCGAAGAAGGCGGCGTCGGCCATCCCGCTCCGCGACAGGTGCGCCTTGAGCCGGGCGATGGGGTCGCGCAGCTTCCACTCCTCCAGCTCGCTGGCCAGCCGGTAGCGGGTGGGGTCGTCGGAGGTGGTGTGCGCGCCCATCCGGTAGGTGAAGGCCTCGATGAACGTCGGGCCCTGGCCGTCACGGGCGGCGGCGAGCGCCGCCCGGGTCACCGCGAGGACGGCGAGGACGTCGTTGCCGTCGACCCGGACGCCGGGGAACCCGAAGCCGGCGGCCCGCTGGTAGAGCGGCACCCGCGACTGGCGCTCGAGCGGCACGCTGATCGCGTACTGGTTGTTCTGGCAGAAGAAGACGACGGGGGCGGAGAAGCTGGCCGCCCAGATCATCGCCTCGTTGACCTCGCCCTGGCTGGTGGCGCCGTCGCCGAGGAAGGCGATCGTGGCGGTCTCGGCGCTGTCGCGCTGCAGGCCCATGGCGTAGCCGGTGGCGTGCAGGGTCTGCGCGCCGATGACGACGGTGTAGAGGTTGAAGCCGGTGGCGACAGGGTCCCAGCCGCCGTTGTCGACGCCGCGGAACAGGCTGATGACGTCCAGCGGGTCGACCCCGCGGGTCCAGGCCACCCCGTGCTCCCGGTAGGTCGGGAAGGCCATGTCGCCGGGCTGCAGCGCGCGGCCGGCCCCGATCTGCGCGGCCTCCTGACCCAGCAGCGAGGCCCAGATGCCCAGCTCACCCTGCCGCTGGAGCGCGGTCGCCTCGACGTCCCACCGGCGGACCAGCACCAGGTCGCGGTAGAGGCCGCAGACCTCCTCGGGGGTGGTGTCCAGGGAGTACTCGGGGTGCTCGACCCGCTCGCCCTCGGGCGTGAGGAGCTGCACCAGGTCGGGCTGCTGTGGCAGGTGGGGCGCCTCGGCGCCGGGGACGGGGTCGACCACCTCGGTGGTCGCGCTCGACACGCTCACGCACTCACTCCTCCGTCGACCGGGCCGCCGGGGTCACCGGCCGTGCTCCGGTGGTGGACGCCTCGTGGCACCGGGGTGTGGTGCCACTCACACATCGTGGCACGTCCCCCGCCCCGGCGAGAAGATCACCGCTCCGCCGGGATGCGCAAGGGGAGTCCCACCCGGTGCGCAGATTGCTCGGTACGAGGACGTCCTCGCATGCCAGACTGAGCACCGTGCCGGCCCTCGACGCCACCGACGCCCGGCTGCTGCGGGCCCTGACCGAGGACCCTCGCGCCACCGTCATGGCGCTCTCGCAGAAGCTCGGACTGGCGCGCAACACCGTGCAGTCGCGGCTGGCTCGGCTGGAGAGCAGCGGGGTGCTCGCCCCCTTCGACGCCCGCGTGCACCCCGAGGCGCTGGGTTACCGGCTCGGCGCGTACGTCACGGTCCAGGTGGTGCAGCGCAGCCTGGCCGACGTCGGGGACGCGCTCGCCCACATCCCCGAGGTGCTGGAGGTGACGGCGCTGTCCGGCGTCGCGGACCTGCTCGTCCGGGTCGTGGCCAGGGACGCCGACGACCTGTGGCGGATCACCGAGCGCGTGCTGGCCATCCCCGGGGTCCAGCGCACCGACACCGCGCTGGCCCTGCGCCGGCTGGTCGACCACCGGATGGGCCCGTTGCTGGACCGGACCGCCGGCTCGGACTGAGGCGCAGCGCGGCGGCCGGGGGCCCACGCCGGCGAGGCCGGGACAGCGAGCACGGCTACCGCGGGCGACGCACCCGCACGGGTCCACGGGCGGCGGCGACGTCCACGACGACGCTGCCCTGGGTCACCTCCGCGCGCCCGGCCGTGGCCAGGCGGCCGGCGGCGGCACGAGCGGCGGGCATGAGGTCGCGCCAGGCGGTGGGGTCGACGGCGCGGGCGGCCTCCGAGGGACAGATCGACGCGCCGGCCCGCCGGTCGTCCAGCAGCGCCTCGATCGTGTGCTCCAGGCGCGCGTCGACGTCGTCCACACCGGTCAGGGTGCGGCGGGAGCCGCGCCGCCGCCACTGGCCGCCGGTGGCCGGCGCGCGGGAGGCTGCCGCCGTGCGTCGGACCTCCGTCTGCCTGCTCGCCGTCCTGGCGGTGCTGGTCACCGGCTGGGTGCTGGCCGCCCCGGCAACGGCCTGCAGCTGCACCGGCGCACCCCTCGCCCGGCAGGTCGACCGGGCCGACGCCGTCTTCACCGGCCGCCTGGTCTCCCGTGAGGTGCGCGGAGGGTGGAGCACCCCCGATCCGGCGCTCCACGTCTTCTCCGTCGAGGCGGTGTGGAAGGGGAGCGTCGCCGCGGAGCAGGGCGTGGTGTCGGCGGCGTCCGGGGCCAGCTGCGGGCTGGAACTCGCCGGGGAGGGGCCGTTCCTCGTCCTCGCCACGGGGTCGGCCGACCTCGACGGAGGGCAGCTGTCGGCCGACCTGTGCGGCGGGACGACCACCTGGACGCCGGTCACGGAGGCCGGGGTCCGCGCCGCGACCGGGCTCGACGCGCCGGCCGGGCCACGACCGGGAGCGGCCGGCACCGAGTTCGGCGGCCAGCCCCTGTGGGGCCGGCTGGCCCTGGCGGCGGCCGGCGTGGGGGCACTCGGCCTCCTCGGCGCCACCCTGCTGCGCCGCCGTGGGGGGCGGCGGTGACCGACGACGAGGACGCGGGACACCGCCTCCGCCTCGAGTACGGCCTCGACGTGCCGAAGGGCTCCCCGCGGACCGGGCCGGCTGACCGCGACCGGCTGCTGACCCGCCGGCCCGGTGTGCCCGCGCACCTCCGGGGTAGAGCGGGGCCATGGCGAAGCGCACCCCGGTGGGGACGATCGGGAAGGGACGGCGCGGCATCAGCATGCTCGGCTGGGCACTGCGGGGTGCTGCCGCCGGCGCGGCCGGCAGCACCGCCCTCAACGCGGTGACCTACCTGGACATGGCCGTCCGCGGCCGCGGCAGCAGCTCCACCCCGGAGCAGACCGTGCAGACCCTCGCCGAGAAGGCGCACGTGTCCATCCCCGGGGACGACGAGACGCGGCAGAACCGGGTCCAGGGGCTCGGCCCGCTCAGCGGGCTGGTCGCCGGCATCGGGGTCGGCGTCGTCGTCGGCCTGGTCCGGGCGGCCGGCTTCCGGTCACAGCCACTGGTCGGCACGCTGCTCACCACGGCCGGCGTCCTGGTGGCCGCCAACGGGCCGATGACCGTGCTCGGTGTGACCGATCCGCGCACCTGGTCCACCACCGACTGGATCAGCGACATCGTGCCGCACCTGGTCTACGGCGCGGTGGTGAAGACGACGATGGACGCCTTCGACCGTCCCTGACGGCGGCGGCCTCAGTGCAGCGGACCGCCCAGGTTCAGCACGACCACACCCACGACCACGAGCAGGACGCCGGCGAGCTGCACAGCGGTGAGCGACTGGCCGAGGACCGTGACGCCGATCGCCACCACGGTCAGCGTGCCCAGCCCCGACCAGATCGCGTACGCGATCCCCACCGGCAGGGTCCGCACCACCTGCGCGAGCAGCACCACCGCGACCGCGTAGCTCGCGAGCGATCCCAGCGACGGCCACAGGACGGTGAACCCCTCCGTCCGCGACAGCAGCGACGTCCCGATGACCTCCGCCACCACGGCGACCGCGAGCAGCGCGTAGATCACCGGGTCGGCTCCCCCTCTCCGGACAGCGGCACCCGGCCGGTGGTCCCCGGGCCGCAGCCCTCCAGCCCGGCGCGTCCGGCGGGGTCGTCGGTCAGCAGGCGCGCGGTGTGCACGCCCGGGTCGACCGGGACCTGTGTCACGCCCGCCCCGTCCGGGCGGCGGCCAGCCCGGGGCCACGGACGTGCACGCTCTCGCCGGCCACGAAGACCTGGTCGACGTCGATGCCCGCCAGCTCGTCGTCCGGCACCGCCAGGGGGTCGCGGTCCACGACGACGAGGTCGGCGACCTTGCCGGGCTCCAGCGACCCGCGGGTGCCCTCCTCTCCCAGCGCCGTCGCCCCGCCGAGGGTGTGCATGCGCAGCGCCTCCAGCGTGCTGATCCGCTCCTGCTCGGCGATGACCTGGCCGTGGAAGGTGCGCCGCCGGACCGCGCAGGCCACGCTGAAGAACGGCCGGGTCTGCTGCTCCTCCGAGCCGACCCACACGTCGGAGGACCCGGAGATCGGCCACCCGTCGTCGAGCAGCCGCCGGAACGGGAACTGCCGGTGGCGGGCGTACTCACCGACGTAGGTCGGGAGGAACTCGGCGAAGTTCTGGATGAACACCGGCTGTGGCACCGGGATGATCCCGGCGGCCCGCCACGCCTCGGTCAGCTCGGCGTAGTCGGGTACGAAGTTGCCGGCGTGCTCGATCCGGGGGCGCAGGGCCCCGGCGGGAGCGGGCCCGGCGGCGACGATCGCGGCGCACACCTCGCGCTGGGCACGGTCCCCGTTGGCGTGGACGGCGAGCTGCAGGCCGGCCGCGCGGGTGCGCTGCACCGCCTCCGTCAGCTCCTCGGCCGTCACCGCCATGTGCCCGCAGCCGTGCCCCTCCAGGGCGTACGGGCGGGTCAGCGCGGCGTTGGCCGCGGAGTAGCCGCCGTCGGCGAACATCTTCACGCCCTGGATGCGGAACCGGTCCGGGGCGGAGGCCAGCCCCGACCAGGTGCTCGCGTCGCAGGCCTCCTCGAGCGACACGGTCCCCGGCACCCACAGGTAGACGTGCAGCCGGGGAGCGATCCGGCCGGCCGCCACCGCCGCGTCCATCATCCGCAGCCCCGCCACCGACTCCGAGATCTCCCCCAGCGTGGTGACCCCGTGCCGGGTGAACAGCCCGGCGATGCCGGTCTCGATCGCCTCGCGTTGCTCCTCCTCGGACAACTGCGGCAGCGGCAGCAACTTGTCCATCTCGGTGACGATGCCCGTGGCCACGCCGGCGGCGTCGCGGTGCACGCTGGGCTTCCCGGTGATGCTGTACGTCACCGCCTCGTACCGGTCGTCGATCCCGCACCGCTCCAGCGCCCGGCTGTTGAGGACCGACAGGTGGCCCCCGGCCCGCACCACGATCGCGACGTCCCGGCTCACCGAGTCCAGCTCGGCCCGTGTGGGGAACCGGCCGTCGGTCAGCTTCTGGTCGAAGAACAGGTTGGCCTGCGCGACCAGCCAGCCGTCCCGGGCCGAGCCGAGACCGTCGCGCAGGGCGTCGAGCACGTCCCCGACCGAGGAGCAGCCCGGCGCCCGGCAGTCGACCATCGTCCAGCCCGCCTTCGCCGCCACCTCGGCGTGCGCGTGCGGGTCCACGAACCCGGGCAGCACGGTGCGGCCGCCCGCATCGAGCACCACGGTGTCCGGGCCGATGTGGTCGGCGGCCCGCTCCCGCGGGACGACGGCCTGCAGGACGCCGTCCCGGACGGCGACCGCGACCGGGCCCACCGGGCCGTCGCCGGTCATGGTGAGGGCGCGGCCGGCCAGCAGCACGGTGTCCGCCACCGGCCCGGTCACAGGGCCACCCCCGACAGCACCAGCACACGCGGCTCGGTGTAGTCCTCCATCGCTGAGCGCACCCCCTCCCGTCCGATCCCGGACTCCTTGACCCCTCCGTAGGGCATCTGCTCGGCGCGGTAGGTCGGCACGTCGCCCACCACCACGCCGCCGACGGTCAGCTCCCGCTGCGCGCGGAACGCGGTTCCCAGGTCGTGGGTGAAGACCCCCGCCTGCAGCCCGAACCGGGAGTCCTCGATGCGGCGCAGCCCGTCGGCCACGTCGTCGACCGGTGCCACGACGACCACCGGGCCGAAGACCTCGTCGCAGGCCACCGGCGAGTCGGGCGGGACGTCGACCAGGACGGCCGGCGGCACCGTCGTCCCGGACCGCCCGCCGCCGGTGAGCAGCCGCGCGCCGGCAGCCACCGCACGGCTCACCCAGTCCTCGACCCGCTCGGCGGCGGCGAGGTCGATCAGCGGGCCGACGTCGGTGCGCTCGTCCCCCGGGTCCCCGGTCCGCAGCCGGCCGACCTCCTCGACCAGGTGCTCGAGGAACCGCTCGTACAGCGGCCGCTCGACGAACACCCGCTGGACGGAGATGCAGGACTGCCCCGCCTGGTGGTTGGCGAACAGGGCCACGCGTGCGGCGGCGCGGGCGAGGTCGTCCCCGCGGTCCCAGTCGGCGCACACCAGCGCGGCCGCGTTGCCGCCCAGTTCCAGGGTCACGTGCTTGCGGGGCAGCGTCTCCTTGAGCCACCAGCCGACCGGCCCGGAACCGGTGAACGACACCACCGGCAGCCGGGGGTCCCCGGTCAGCTCCCCGGCCCGGCTGTCGGGCAGCGGGAGGACCGACCAGGCCCCCTCCGGCAGCGTGCACTCGGCGAGCAGCTCGCCCAGCAGCGCGGCGCTGAGCGGGGTCTTCGGCGCGGGCTTGAGGACGATCGGCGCGCCGGCCGCCAGCGCCGGGGCCACCTTGTGGGCGACCAGGTTCAGCGGGAAGTTGAACGGGGTGATGCCGAGCACCGGTCCCCGGGGGAACCGCCGGGTGACCGCCAGCCGGCCGTCGGACGCCGGATCCGCGTCCAGCCGCTGCAGCTCACCGGACCAGCGCAGCGCCTCCTCGGCCGCCCACCGGAAGGTCGCGGCGGCCCGCTGCACCTCGACCCGCGCCCAGCGCAACGGCTTGCCGCTCTCCGCGGTGATCGTGCCGGCCACCTCCTCGGCGCGCTCCAGGAGCCGCGCGCCGACGTGCCGCAGCGCGTCGGCCCGGCGGTGCGCGGGCCAGGCCGCCAGCTCGGGCGCAGCGGCGCCCGCCCCGGCGACGGCCCGCTCGACGTCCGCGGCCGTGGGCACCCGCACGCACCCGACGACGTCCCCGGACCAGGGGTGGACGACGTCGACCACCTCCGCTCCCCCCACCTCCCGCCCGGCGACCCACCCGCCCCGGACCGGCGCGACGCGGCCGGTCCGGGGAGCGGTCGCCGGGTCCGCGATCACGGCCACGTGAGCACCCGCGGGGCGTTGAGCACCTGGACGCCGGCCTGGGCGAACCGCTGGAGGTCGGCCACCGCGGCCTGGCCCTCCGGGCCGGACAGCGAGGCGGCGGCGTCCTCGGCGGACCGGTAGGTCATCCGCGCCACGACGTAGGGCGCGTCGGCCTGCGCGGAGTCGACCCTGCCCCACGCGAACTCCGCCACCAGCGGCATGGCCTGGACCAGGGGGACGTGGACGCGGGTGTAGTGCTCGTCGAAGGCGGCCGGGTCGGCCGGCCGGGTGTAGAGGACGACGACGTCGTACATCAGGTCTCCGCTCGGGGGACCGGAGCCGGGTGCAGCCGGCGCCGGTGGTAGACGACAGGGGTGCTCGAGGGGTCGTGCTCGAGGGCGGCGACCCGGCCGACGACGATCGTGTGGTCACCGCCGGGGAGCAGGTCCGCCACGACGCAGTCGAGGACCTGCGCGGCGCCACGCAGCTGCGGCTGGCCGGAGAGCCCGATCGCCCAGTGGCCGCCGTCGAACTTGTCCGCCCCCTTGCCGGCGAACCGCATCACGGACGCCTGCTGCCCGTCGGCCGCCACGTGCACCAGGAAGTGCCGGCCCACCTCCAGCGCGGCCAGCGTGTCCGACGCCCGGTCCAGGCAGACGAGGAGCAGCGGCGGGTCCAGCGACAGGGAGGTCACCGCGGACACGGTGGCCCCGTGCGGGACGCCGTCCGCAGCAGTGGTCGTGACGATCGAGACGGCGGCCGGGAGGTCGGCCATGGCGGTGCGGAACGCGGTGCCGTCCACGCACGCCGCGGTCACGAGCGCCGTCCCGCGGCGGACAGCGACCGGCGGCCGTAGCCGCCCCGGCCCAGCGGGCGCAGGACCAGCACCGCGCCGAGCCAGTACACGAGGCCGGCGACCACGATGGAGGGAACCGACGCGGTCAGGTACTGGAACGGCGCGCGGTAGACGTAGGTGACCGGGTCCAGCAGGTAGATGTAGGTGACCACGCCGGCGGCGAAGGCCACGAAGCCCACCGGGTTGAACCCGCCCCAGTAGCGGTACGCCGTCCCGTTCCGGTCGTCGTAGAGCGCGGGGACGTCGTAGCGCTGCCGGCGCAGCACGAAGTAGTCGACGATCTGGATCCCGCAGACCGGCCCGAAGCACACGCCGAGGAAGGCGAGGAACGTGCTGAAGTGGGAGAAGACGTCGTCGGCGAAGAACCCGACGAGGACGAACGCCGGCAGGACGGCCACGAGCGTCGAGGTCCGCCACGACCAGCGGCGGACGCCGGGCAGCTGCCGCACCGCGAGCGTGGAGGCGTAGACGCCGACGATCGCGGTGCCGATGTTGGCCAGGACGATGAACGCCAGGGCGATCACCCCGACCACCGGGCCGCCGATCTCGACGAGGAACTGGGTCGGGTCGCCGCCGGAGTCCGGCAGCGCCAGGCCTGCGTAGAACCCGGTCAGCGAGCCCACGCCCACCCCGAGACCCAGCCCGATGACCACCGGCCACAGCGACTTCCGGGCACTGGGCCCGTTGCGGACCATCGCCCCCGTGTACGCCCACCAGGAGAGGTTGGAGGCGACCAGCACCTCGATGCCGCTGGCCCAGTTGGCCGACGCGTCCGGCCACGCGGCCACCGCCGGGGCGGAGAACAGCTCGTCGACACCGACCTGCACCAGGAGGATCCCCAGGACCACGAAGCCGAGCACCAGCACCAGGACGGCGATCGGCCGGCTGAAGTCGCGCAGCGCCTGCGGTCCGCGGGAGAGCATCCCCAGGACCACCAGGATGCCCAGCACCCCGCACGCGCCGACGAACCAGGACGGCGTCTGCCAGCCCAGGGCCGCGGCGATCGATGCGGTGGCCCGGCCCAGGAAGATGAACAGGATGACGTTCCAGCCCAGCGTCGAGGCGTAGACCAGCACCATCGACAGCCCGGCACCGCGCGTGCCGAACTGCGGCCGGCTGCCGACGACGGAGTCGATGCCGTACTTCACGCTCGACGGCACGCAGGCCAGGACGATGAAGAGGATGCCCAGCAGCGAGCCGGCGAGGATCGCCAGCGTCCCCTGCCCCGCGCCGAGGTAGTAGGAGACGAAGCCCCCGATGATGAAGCACCAGGTGGCGATCGCCGTGGACACCGACGTGGAGAAGATGGTGAAGGTCCCCCACGGTCGCTGGGGGCGGGCGATCGGCCAGCCGTCCTGGACCGAGACCCCGCCGGTGTCGGTCGTGGGGTCGGACGTGGTGGTCATGCCAGGACTCCGATCAGCACGAGGAGGGCGGGGACCAGGACGGTGACGACGAGGAGCAGCAGGTAGTCCCGGCGCTCCAGGGGCAGGCCCTGCATGTCGGGGTCCTCCATCGCCGCGCAGGCGGCGGCCAGCCCGGGCGGCAGTGCCCCGGTGTCCAGAGCGCGTGGGGGGACGCCGTCCTCGGTGAACCCGGGGTCGAGGAACGGGCGCGCGGGGTCCCCCGGCGCGGCCCCCGCCGACGCGGGCAGGGCGGTCATGCCGCACCCGCCGCGGCGGCCGGGTCGACGACGGGGATGACCTCGTGCCCGATGAGCTCGAGGGACTGCTCGATGTTCTCGTGCCCGACGGCGTCGATCCGCAGCAGCACCTCGTCGATGCCCATCTCCTCCAGTCGCTTGATCCGGGCGATGAAGTCGTCCGGGTCGCCGATCATGACCGAGGGACTGGACTCGCACAGCCAGTCCAGGTCGTCCCTGTGCTCCACGAGCGCCCTGATCTCCTCCAGGTAGCCGTAGGCGGGGTTGTCCGCCAGCGGGATGTAGAGGTCGAGGATGAACTCGAAGTAGCGCAGCGCCACGTCGCGCGCGACCCGCCGGGCCTCCTCGCGGCTCTCCGCGCAGTAGGCGGTGGCCACGTACAGGCCGCGGTAGTCGTTGGGGGCGACGACGCCGGAGTGGTCGGTGCCGTCGAAGGCCGTCCGGTAGGCCCGCAGGCACTCCTCCAGGTACGGGAACCCGAAGTAGTTCTCGAAGGTGATGACACCGATGCCGCGGCGGCCTGCGTTGGCGTGCGACTCCACGCTGGAGGCGGCGACCGAGATCGGCGGGTGCGGGGTCGTGACCGCCCGGGGCACGAGCTCGCGGCGGGGGATCTGCCACACCGGCCCGTCGTGCTCGAGGTGGTCGTCGGTGAGCGCCTTGACGAGCACGTCCATCGAGTCCTCCCACTGGGCCCGGGTGTCCTTGGGATCGACGCCGAAGGTCGCCAGGGTCTGCAGGTTGTTCGACCGTGCGGTGCAGATCTCCGCCCGGCCGTGGGAGACGATGTCGAGGGTGGCCAGCCGCTCGGCGATCAGGACGGGGTGGTTCCACGCCAGCATCACCGACGCCATGGTGCGGAACTTGATCCGCTCGGTCCGCGCCGCGGCGGCCGCGTAGAGCACCTCGGGGGCCGAGACCGAGAAGTGCGGCGGGCTGAAGTGCTGCTCGGAGGTCCCCCACGTGGAGAACCCGAGCCGATCGGCCAGAATGACCTCGTCGATCATCTGGTGGTACCGGTGGTAGGCGTCGGTGCCCGTCAGGTCACCTTCTTGCAGCAGTCCGACTCGCATGGCTTCTCCTGGTGTGGGTGGGGAGCCCCGGGTCCCGGCGGGCCGGCCGGGTCCGGGCTGGTGCGTGGTGCGCAGGAAGTGGGGTCGTGGGTCGTGGTCGACGAGGGCGGCACGGTGGGGGGCGGCCCGGCCGTGTCATCCGGCACCTCCTCGGGCGGGGATCCGTCCGCGGCGCGGCCGCGGGTGGTGCTGCGGTCGGACCCGGCCCCGTCGCAGCTCGGCGAGCTGGAGATGCAGCTGGTCGCGCTGTTGCAGGCCGACGGGCGCATCTCCTTCGCCGAGATGGCCCGGCAGACCGGCGCGACGGAGAAGACGGTCCGCCGCAAGGTGGCGCGCCTGCTCGACGAGGCCTTCGTCCAGGTGTCGGCCGTGACGGACCCCGCCGTCCTCGGCTGGTCGGCCATGGCACTGGTCTGCCTGACCGTCGACGGCACGGTGCCCACCGCGGTGCTGGCCGACCAGCTGGCGGAGATCCCCGAGGTCGACTACGTCACCTGCACCACCGGGCGCTTCGCCGTCCAGGCGGAGGTGGTGTGCGCCGACGTCGGCGTCCTGCAGCAGGTCGTCGACGAGCGGATCCGTCGCCTGCCCGGCGTCCGTGACGTCGAGCTGCTGCCCTACCTGCGCCTCCACTACCAGCAGGCCCGGTTCGACGGGGTGCGGGTGGAGGACGCCCCGACGGGGGTACGCCCGCACCAGCTCGACGAGACCGACCGGCGGATCGTCGCCCGGCTGGCCGCCGACGGGCGGATGCCGTTCAGCGAGCTCTCGGCGGACCTGGACGTCTCGGAGACGATGGTCCGGCAGCGGTTCCAGCGGCTGGTCGCCACCGGTGCGGTCAAGGTCATGTGCATCGCGAACCCCCTGAGGTTGGGCTTCCGCTCGGTCGGGTGGATCGGGGTACGTGCCGGTGCCGGCGCCCGGTCCGTGGACATCGCCGAGGCGTTGACCGGACTCCCGGCGGTGACCTACGTGGCGGTCACCGCCGGGCGGTTCGACGTGCTGGCCGAGGTCGTCTGCGCCACGCAGGAGGACTTCCTGTCGCTGGTCGACGACTCGGTGCGGGCGGTGGACGGGGTCGCCGAGGTCGAGGTCTGGCTGTACCTGGACCTGCGGTACAAGCCCCTGCAGCCTCGCGTCGGCTGACCCGGACTCAGTCCAGGGACATCCAGACGGTCTTGGTCTGCAGGTACCCGTCGAGCCCCTCCGGCCCGCAGTCGCGGCCGAGCCCCGAGGCCTTGACCCCGCCCCACGGCGCCGCGGCGCTGAAGTCGCCGTAGGTGTTCACCCAGACCGTGCCCGCCTGCAGCGCCGCCGCGACCCTGTGGGCCTTGCGGACGTCGTCGGTCCAGACGCCGGCGGTCAGGCCGTAGGAGCCACCGTTGGCCCGTGGGACCAGCTCCTCGACGGAGTCGAACGCCTGGACCACGACGACCGGCCCGAAGACCTCCTCGGCGACCACCGGGTCGTCGTCGGCGGGCTCGACGACCGCCGTCGGCTCGAAGAAGAAGCCGTCGGCCAGGGGCCCGCCGGGGCGGGTCCCGCCGAACGCGATCCGCGCACCGGAGGCGGCTGCACCCTGGACGTAGCGCTCGACCTTCTCCCGCTGCCGGGCCGACGACAGGGGGCCCATCGTGGACGCCGGGTCCAGTCCCGGGCCGAGCACGAGGGCCTTGGCGTGCTCGGCGAGGCCGGCCAGGACCTCGTCGAGCACCGGGCGCTCCACCATCAGCCGGGACCCGGCGAAGCAGACCTGGCCCGTGTAGAAGAAGGCGGTCGTCGCGGCGGCCGCCGTGGCCTTCTCGATGTCGGCGTCGGCGAAGACCACGTGGGGGTTCTTGCCGCCGAGCTCGAGCGAGATGTGCTTGAGGGCGTCCCCGGCGTCGCGGGCCAGGCGCCGGCCGACGGCCTCCGAGCCGGTGAACGAGATCTTCTCCACCAGCGGGTGCGCGACCAGGGCGGCGCCCGTGGCGGTCCCGGTGCCGGTGACCACGTTGAGGGTCCCCTCCGGCAGGCCGGCCTCGACCGCGAGCTCGGCGAGGCGCAGGGAGGACAGCGAGGTCAGCTCCGACGGCTTGAGAACGGCGGTGTTGCCGGCGGCCAGGGCCGGGGCCAGCTTGATCGCCGCCTGGCACAGGGGGAAGTTCCAGGGGGTGATCGCCGCGACGACGCCGAGCGGCTCGCGCCGGGTGTAGACGTGCGCCGACGACGACTCGACGGGCACCGTCGCCCCCTGCAGCTTGGTCGGCCACCCGGCGTAGTAGCGGAACTGCTCGATCGCCAGCTCCAGGTCGATGGCGCGGACGTAGCTGACCGGCTTGCCGCTCTCCAGCGCGTCGTACTCGGCGAGCTCCTGGGCGTGGGCGTCGACCAGGTCGGCCAGGCGGTGCAGGCACCGTTCCCGGGCGCCGGGTGTCATCGATCCCCAGGGCCCGGCGAAGGCGTCGTGCGCGGAGCGCACCGCGGCGTCCACCACGTCGGCCGACGCCTCGGCGACCCGCGTGACGACCCGCCCGGTGGCCGGGTCGAGCGTCTCCACCCAGGTGGCGTCATCGGCCGTCACCTCGACACCGCCGACCACCGAGGCATGGGGGACGGAGGTGAACTGCCGGACGCCCGGCGACATCGAGGTGGTGCTGCTGTCTACGGTCACAGGCCTTCCCTTTTCCGCGAAGACGGGTTGGCCGGGGAACCTATTCCGCGCATTCGCGCAAGGTCAAGACCTGAATCCGCGTTCACCGGACCGATACACGCCTGGATCACCTGCGCGGACGGTCGAGCCCGGCCGTGGCGGCCGTCACAGCCGAGGAGCGACGCCGGTCACACCGCGGCTCGTCAGTGCCGCCAGCCGTCCTCGTCCACCCCACCGGGCACCGGCCCCGCGGGGTCGTACGGGGTCCGGGTGAACACGAAGGTGCCCAGGTCCAGGTGGTCGGCGGCGATCGTCAGCGGCTCACCGGCGTAGTACCCGTCCAGGCCGACCCACGTGCCGTCGTCCCGCCGGGCGAACCGGCTGGCGCGCCCGGCGCGCCCGGGCATCGGCCCGAGGTGCAGCAGCCCGCCGGGCAGCGCCCGGAGCTGGTGCGGCGCCGGGCCCCAGAACCAGACGCCGAGGTCCTCCAGCGGCACGGGGGACGGCGAGGGCTGCCAGGGCTCGACGATCCTGGGCTCGGCGGCGCGCAGGTCGGCCAGCAGGCCGAACACCACCGGCTCCGGACCGCTGGTGGCGTTGGCCAGCGACACCGCGCCGGTCCGCTCCTCGCGGTCGACGAAGACGCCGGCGAGGAAGCCGGGCATCGACCCGCCGTGCCCCACGAGGGTGTGCCCCTCCACCCGCACGACCTGCAGCCCCAGCCCGTAGGCCGACCAGCCCGACGCCGAGGAGTCCACACCCGCCGGCACGGTCATCTCCTCCAGGGTGGCCGGGTCCAGCACGTCGCCGGTGTCGCCGAGCAGGAAGACGGCGAGGCCGGCGAGGTCGGCCAGCGTCGCCCACAGCTGGCCCGCGGCGGCCATCACGCCGGCGTGGTGCTCGGGCTCGGGCAGGACGACGTCGGCCCACGGGTGCACCGCGTGCCCCTCGGCGGCCGGGGCCACCGGGCGCGGCGTGGTGCGGGTCATGCCCAGCGGGGCGAGCACCTCGTCGCGGACGACGTCGTCCCACGGGCGCCCCCGCAGCCGGGCCACCAGCTCGCCGAGCAGACCGAAGCCGAGGTTGGAGTAGTGGAACCGGCGCGCGGCCCCGAGGACGGCGTGCTCGTCGGCCAGGCCCAGTTCCTCCAAGGACCCGCCGGGAGTGCGCTCCCACCAGCCGCCCGGGCTCTCCGCGGCGGCCCCGCCGAGGTGCGACAGCAGCTGGCCGACCGTGCGCTCGCCCACCGGCGTCCCCGGCACGTGCAGCTCCAGCGGGTCGTCGAGGTGCAGCCGGCCCTCGTCGCGCAGCCGCAGCACCGCGACGGCGGTCACCGTCTTGCTGATCGACCCCAGCCGGTACTGGACGTCGGTGTGCGGCTCGGTGACGTCGCCGCGGCCGGCCGACCAGACCAGCCCGTCGTCCCGGACGACGCCCGCGACCAGGCTGGGCGCCCGGCCCTCCCGCTGCACCCGCGCGACGCGGGCGAGGAGGGTGCGGGCGGTGGACGGCAGGACGGGCTCGGGCATGAGCGCGAACCTAGACGCCGGGACGCCCCCGGCGCGGTGGGGACGGCTGCCGTCAGGTGGTGGGGACGGGCTCGGGCAGCGGCAGCCGCTCGGTGCGGGTGGCCCAGCGGTCGAACCACAGGGTGACCAGCGGCGGGACCGACGCGGCGAGGGCGAGCAGCGTGGTGCGCGCGTCCCACCGCAGCACGCGGGCCGCCACCAGGGCGACGAGCACGTAGAGGACGAAGATCCCGCCGTGGATCGGACCGAAGATCTGCACGCCGCGCTCGGAGGACCCGAGGACCCACTTCACGAACATGCCGAACAGGAGGCCCACCCACGAACAGGCCTCGGCGAGGGCGACGGCGCGGAAGGCGAGGGCGACAGCACGGGGGTTCATCGCCCCCCATCCTCCCCGATGCCCGACCCGGGGGCGCCGCGCCCCGCGGGGAGGGCCCGTGGCCGGCCGGGAGGCAGCCGGTGACGGGCGGCGGGGCCGCCGGGACGGGCACGGCCCGGTGCTGGCAGGGTCGACGCCCGTGCGGGGACTGGCGCGGCGGGAGTTCTGCCTCGTGCTGCTGCGGCGGATGGCCGACCTGCGGCCCGACCTCGTCGCCGAGGCGCTCCCGCGGCTGGGCGCCACCCGGGCGGAGGCGCACGCCGCGCACACCCGGTGGCAGGCGCTGCAGCACGCGCCGCGGGCTCCGCGGGGTCTGGCGCTGCGCACCGCCGTCCTCGGCCCCCCGGACGAGCTGGAGGACCGCCGGTTCGGCGACCTCGACGTCCAGGTCCGCCGGTGGCCGGTGCCGCTGTGGCCGCACCTGTACTGGGAGGTGCTCTCCGGCCCCGGCGGCTCCGTGCTCAACGAGCACCTGGTCCGGGCACCGGGCTCTCCCGTGCCGCGGGCGACGGCCACGCGGCTGCGCGTGTGGGAGCACGTGCTGGACGACGTCGTGGGCCTGCCGGGCGCCCGCAGCGTCGATCCCGGCGTCGTCACCCGCTGGGAGGTGACCCTGCCCGGTGGGGTCCGGGCGCGGTTCGTCTGGGGGCTGCTGCAGGAGGTCGGCGGAGGACCGGCGCGCTGAGCGGGTCGCCGCTCAGCCGCCGATGCGGTTGAACCGCGGGGTGGTGCCCATGGCGTCGACGCTCGCGACCTTGACGACGTCGCCGGAGGTCGGCGCGTGCACCATCTGGCCGTTGCCGAGGTAGATGCCGATGTGGCTGACCGGGCTGTAGAAGGCGACCAGGTCACCGGGGCGGGCCTCGGCCCGGGACACCTGGGTCCCCATGGACGACTGCATCCGGCTCGAGTGCGGCAGGCTGATGCCGGCGGCCTTGAAGGCGTACTGGACGAGCCCGGAGCAGTCGTAGGACCCCGGACCGGACGCCGCCCAGACGTAGGGCTTGCCGCGCTGCGCCATGGCGGTGTCGATCGCGGTCTGGATCGCCGCGCTGCCGGCCACCACGGGCGCGGCCGCGGGGACCGCCGGCGCCGTCCGCTCGGCGCGGCTGGCCCGTGCGGTCTCGCCACCGTGGGCGGCCGCGGCGGCGTCGAGGGCGGCCCGCCGCTCGTCGGCGGACAGCCGGGCGTAGTCGGCCTGGTAGTCGTTGATCTGCGCCTGCAGCCGGGCCTGCTGGGCGGCGACCTCGTCGTACTGGGACTGCGCCTCGGCGGCGGCGGATTCGGCCACCACCCGGGCCTGCGCGGCGACCTCGCCGGCGGCCACGGCCTGGTCCAGCAGCACGTTCTGGTGCCCCGCGACGGTCTCCAGCAGGGTGACCCGGTTGACGAACTCGTCGGCCGAGCCGCTGGTCATGAGCGCCTGCAGCGACCCCATGCTCTCGCCGGTGAACGCGCTGCGGGCGATGCCGCGCACCTGCTCCTGCGCGGCGGTCACGACGCCCTGCGCCTCGGCCACCGCCGCGGCTGCGGCCGCGGCCTCGGCCTGCTGCGCGGCCAGGGACTCCCGGGCCTCGTTGAACTCCTCGGTGACGACCTCCAGCTCGTGGCCGCGCGCGGCCACGAGGGCGGCGGCCTCCTGTGCGGTGACCGGCTCCTCCGCGACGGCGGAGGAGGGCACGAGGGCGGTGCCGAGGGCCCCGGCGACGGCCAGGACGAGGGCGGCGCGACGGGCGGTGCGAGGGGACGCCATGGTGCGGCGGCACTCCGTTTCTTCCACGGCCGCCTACCGGGTTAGCTGACGGGTTCGGGCGGGAAGGCGCCCGGCACGCCCGGCCACGAGGCCGTGCGCGCTTCACCCCAGTGCTGCGGTGGGTCCCCGGCCCGGACGCCCCCGGGGAGGAGGGCGCCGGCTCGGCGGCGTCCGCGGAGTGTCACCCAGGTTGGTGACGGAGCGCCCCGCCAGACGTACACACCGTAAGCGCCGTGACGCCGCCGTGACAATTACCCGGATGTGATTTGGTGGACTCTCGACTCGACCCGCGGCACGGCCGGGACGGGTGGGACCAGAGGGGCCGGTGGGGTTTGGCGACCGTCCTCCCCGCGCAGAAGCAACACATGGACCTCAGACGACCCCTGGCCGCCCTCCTCCTCGCCGGGGTGCTCGCCGGGTGCAGCAGCACCGAGACCGGCGGCAACACCGACGTCGAGCGCAACGAGCAGGACTGCGGCACCGCCGAGCAGGCACCCGGGCGGGGCTGCGAGGAGAGCGAGGACGCTCCGGCCGAGGGGAGCTGACCGGTGCCGGCACCGGCCACGGTCCGCCAGTGAGCGAGCGGAGCAGGTACGACGCCGTCGTCGTCGGGGGCGGGCACAACGGGCTGGTGGCCGCGGCCTACCTCGCGCAGGCCGGCTGGTCGGTGCTGGTGCTCGAACGCCGGGAGCGGGTCGGCGGCGCCGCGGTCAGCGAGCAGGTCTTCCGCGGGGTCGACGTCCGGCTGTCGGCGTACTCGTACCTGGTCAGCCTCCTCCCCGACCGGGTCGTCGCCGACCTCGGCCTGGAGGTGACCCTCGCCGACCGCGCGGTCGCCTCCTACACCGCCGTCCCCGGTGGCGCCGGGCTGCTGGTGGAGCGGGACGAGGGGCCGGCGACCGCCGCCTCCTTCCGGGCCCTGACCGGGTCCGACGCCGAGCTGGCCGGCTGGCGGCGCTTCTACGGACGCCTGTCCACCCTCGCCCAGGACCTCGCCCCCACGCTCACCGAACCCCTGCTCGCCCCCGGCGACCTCGCCCGACGGCTGCGCGACCCGGAGCTGTGGCACGACCTCCTCCACCGCCCCCTCGCCGACGTCGTGGCCGACGAGCTGTCCTCCGACGTCGTCCGCGGGGTCGCGCTGACCGACGGGCTGATCGGCACCTTCGCCGACGTGCACGACGCCGGCTCACCGGCCGGCCGCTGCTTCCTGTACCACGTGGTCGGCAACGGCACGGGACGGTGGCGCGTGCCGGTGGGCGGGATGGGCGCGCTCACCGGGGCCATGGCGGCCGCCGCGCGCGGGGCCGGCGCCGAGCTGGTCACCCGGGCGACCGTCGACGCCCTCGAGGCCCGCGCCGACGGCGTCACCGTCCACTGGACCGACGACGACGGCGCCCAGCGGGCGGTGGACGCCGGCCACGTGGTCTGCGGCGCGGCGCCCGCGGTGCTCGACCGGCTCACCGGCGCACCGCCCCGGCCCACCACCGACGGGGCCCAGCTCAAGGTCAACATGGTGCTGGCGCGGCTGCCGCGGCTGCGCTCGGGCGTCGACCCCGCGGTCGCCTTCGCCGGCACCTTCCACGTCGACGAGGCCGCCGGCCAGCTCGACGCCGCGTACGCCCAGGCCGCCGCCGGCCGGCTGCCCGACGTCATCCCGTTCGAGGTGTACTGCCACTCGCTGTCCGACCCGTCGGTCCTCGGGCCGGCGGAACGGGCGGCCGGCCACCAGACGCTGACGCTGTTCGGCCTGCACACGCCGGCGGAGCTGTTCCGTGCCGACCCGGTGGGCACCCGCCGGGAGGCGGTGCGCCGGGTCGTCGCCCAGCTCGACGCGCACCTGGCCGAGCCGCTGCTGGACTGCCTGGCCCAGGACGCCGACGGCGGACCGTGCCTGCAGGCGGCCTCCCCGCTGGACGTCGAGGCGTCCCTGGCGATGCCCGGAGGCCACATCTTCCACGGCGACCTGGCCTGGCCGATGGCCGCCTCGCCGGAGGAGGTGGGCACCTGGGGCGTGGCGACGGCGCACCCGCGGGTGGTGGCCGCCTCGTCCGGGGGCACGGTGCGCGGCGGGGCGGTCAGCGGTCTGGGCGGCTACGCCGCGGCCCGTTCCCTGCTGGACCGGCCCTGACCCGGCGCTGGACGGCCGCCCGGCTGAGGCGGGAGACGTCGTCCCTGGTGCGGGCCGCGGGACGGCGGCTGCGCGGCCGGGACCTCGCCCTGATCGCCGCGGGCCTGACCTTCTACGCGGGCATCGCCGTGGTGCCGTTGCTGCTGGTCGCGTTCTGCCTCACCGCGCTGCTCACCTCACCCGGGACCGTCCGCGAGCTCAGCGACCGCCTCGCCGACCTGTTGCCGGCCGAGCTGGGTGCCCCCGAGGCGCTGCGGGCGCTGGCCCGGGCGGGCGTGGGCATGGGGGTGCTCGACGTCGTGCTGGCCCTGCTGCCGCTGTCGCTCTACGGCGAGGGGTTGCGGCGGGCCCTGCTGCGCTTCACCCCCCGCCAGGACACGCTGACCGGCTGGCGGGGCCGGCTGCTCGCCCTGCCGCTGGTGGTGGCCACCCCCGTCCTGCTGTACCCGCTGCTGCAGGCCGCCGCCGTGATGGCCGACCTCACCGACCGCGGCAACCGGCTCGGCAGCGTCGCCGTCGGCTACTACTCGGTGCTGTTCGGGCTCACCGTCCCGCTGCTGTGGGGGTTCGGCGTCGTCGCGGCCGGCCGGCTGCGCTGGCCGGCGCTGGTGTCGGGCGCGCTGTTCACCGCCGCGTGCCTGTCGGGCTTCCTCCAGGGCTTCGTGCTCTTCCTGGCCCTGCCGCTGGCCCTCGGGGCACCGTTCGGCGGCCTCACGGTGGTCGGCGCGGTGGTCGCGATCAGCCTCTGGCTGTTCCTGCTGCACCTGGTGCTGATCGTCGGCTGGCTGCTGACCCAGGCCCTCGACGAACGGATCCGCGCCGGTCAGGCCGGAGCCGGCTCGGCGGGTGCGGGCGGCGGGGGCTCGGCCGGCAGCGGTCCGGGCTCGGCGGGCGGCGGCGGCGGCGCCGGCTCGGCGGGCGGCGGCGGTGGCGGAGCTGGGGCGGCCGGTGGCGGTGCCGGCGCGTTCGGCGGCGGGTTCGCGGGCGCGGGTGGCGGTGCGGGAGCCGGCCTGACGTAGTCGGCCCCGTTGCTGACCAGGATGGACACGGTCTGGCCCGGCACGGCGCGGCCTCCGCGCGGCGGGCTGGTGCCCAGCAGGGCCCCGGCCGGACGTGCGCTGTCGATCCGGACCGTGGTGTGCTCGAACCCGGCGTCGGACAGCGCCGCCTGGCAGGCGCGCACCGAGGAGCACCCGGGCACCGGGCGGGTGTTGCCGTTCTGCACGACGTCGTCCGGCGGCGGGAACTCGCTGCTGCCCCGGGCCTCCAGGATCGGCGCCATGGCGTCGTGCCAGACGGTGGCGGCCTTGCCGCCGCCGAAGCCGCCGACGTTCTGCTTCCGCTTCGGGTTGAACACCATCACGCTCGCGGCGATGTCGGCGGTGTAGCCGACGAAGGCGATGGAGTCGTTGTCCTGGGCGGTCCCCGTCTTGCCCGCGATCTGGTGACCCGGCACGTGGGCGCGGGCACCGGTCTGGCCGGGATTCCCCGGCGCGACGTCCTTGACCAGCATGTGGTTGAGCGTGTTGGCGACCCCGGGCGGGATCGCCTCGGGGGTGCACCGGTCGCCGACGGCGAGCGGCTCGCCGTCGGCGCCGAGCGCGGGGTCCCCGTGCTGGTCGAGGACGGCGGTCACCGGGACGACGTCGCACTGGGTGCCGCTGGCCGCCAGCGTGGAGTAGGCGCTGGCCAGGCCCAGCGGGCTGGTCGCCTCGGCGCCGAAGGTGAACGACCCCCGGTTCTCGTCGATGATCCGCTGCGGCAGCGCGGGGTCGTTGAACTGGAACAGCCCCATCCGCTCGGCCATCCGCACCGGCTCCTCGACGCTGCCGAGGGCGTCCTCGAGGGCCAGGAAGTAGGTGTTGGACGACTGGTAGAGGGCCGTCGTGAGGTCCAGCGTGGACCGGTAGGTGCCGGCGTTGCGCACGTCGTAGCGCCCGGAGCCGTCGCGGTAGACGCGGGAGACGTACGGGTCGCCGGTGGTGAGCGTGTAGTAGCTGGAGTACCCGCGGGCCAGCGCCGCGGCGGCGGTGAAGACCTTGTAGGTCGACCCGGACCCCTTGCTCGGGGCGACGTTGAGGTTGAACGACTCCTGGGCGGGGTCGGCCTGGTCGTAGCCGAACACCCGGTTCACGCTCATCGCCAGCAGGTGGCCGGTGCCCGGTTCGACCGCGGTGAACGTGCCGGCCAGCGAGTTGCCCATCGACAGCGTGTCCAGGACGGCGGCGTCACCGGCACGCTGCAGCTCGACGTCCAGCGTCGTCTGCACGACGTAGCCGTTGTTCTCGAGGTCCTCCTGCGTGAGGCCGAGTTCCTGGATCAGGTACCGCTGGACGAAGTCGCAGACGAAGGGCCCCACGGTGGCCTCGACGCAGCCGCGGCGCGGGGCCGGGGCCGGGGCGAGACCCAGCGGTGCGCCCTGTGCCGCGGTGGCCTGCTCGGCCGAGATGTAGCCCTGCTCGGCCATCCGGGACAGGACCTCGTTGCGCCGCTGGGTGGCCGCCTCCGGGTTGGTGAACGGGTCGTCGGCGGTGGGACTCTGCGCGAGGCCCGCCAGCAGGGCGGCCTGCGGCAGGTCCAGCGCCGCGGCGTCGACGCCGAAGAAGGCGCGGGCGGCCGGTTGCACGCCGTAGGCGTTCTGCCCGAAATACACGATGTTGAGGTAGCGGGTGAGGATGTCGTCCTTGGAGTAGGTGTCCTCCAGGGCGAGGGCGAGGCGGGCCTCGCGCAGCTTGCGGCCCAGCGTCTGCTCGGTCGCCGCCTGGCGCTCCTCGGGGGTCGTCGCCGTCTGCAGCAGGGTCTGCTTGACCAGCTGCTGGGTGAGGGTGGAACCACCCTCCTGCACGCCGCCGGCGGCGAGGTTGGTGACCAGCGCGCGCAGCGTCCCCTGGACGTCGAGGCCGTGGTGGTCGTAGAAGCGCGCGTCCTCGATGGCGACCATCGCCTGCTTCATGACCTCGGAGATCTGGTCGTGCGCGACCGGCGCCCGGTTCTCGTCGTAGAAGTACGTGATCGGCTCGCCGTTGGCGGCCAGCAGCACGGTGTTGGCCGGCGGCGGGTCGATGGTCAGCTCGGTGGGCAGGTCGCCGAGGAGCCCGGTCGACTGCTGTGCGGCCACGGCGGGCCCGCCGACCCACGGGAAGAGGAGTGCTGCGACCAGTGCCCCGGCCGCGACGACCGTGGCGGCCAACTTGAGCAGCGTCCTGACCCGTGCGTCCGTGCGCAGGTCCATGGCCCCCCTTCCGTGGCAGCCCTCACTGGAACAGAGAACGTGGTCGTCCACAACCACCCGCGCCGTACGCGCCCGCCTCCGACACCGAAGCGTGAAGCGCCGGTCACTCCTCGAACGGACCGGGCAGGTCGCCGCGTGCACCCGGGGGAAGCAGTCGGCGCACACGTGAAGTGGGCACGCTCGGTCAGGAGGACGGTATCGGGGACGGTGGTGCCGGCGGCGACGGGAGACACGGTCGGACGCCCCCCCGGCGCGAGCGGGCCACGGCACTTCCTGCCGGGGCACCCGTTGCGGGGTGGTCTCGGTGGGCCCGGGTCCCTCCACCCGCCCGGTCGACGGTGTCAGGCTGCGCCCGTGACCGGCGCCCGCCTCCTGCTCCCCGTCCTGGCGGGCGCGGCCCTGCTCACCACCGGGTGCGCGGAGCGGGCCGCACCGGGAGCGCCCGCCCCGCCGACCGGCGCCCAGCCGTTCGTCAGCCGGCAGCCGGTGCCGCAGCCCGAGCCGGTGCCCCCGGTCCCGGACGCGCTGCCCCCGGAACTGCTGGAGGGGGTGACCCCGATGCCCCTGGAGCTGCTCACCTTCCAGAACCGGCTGCACGAGCTGTTCGGCGACTCCCCCGACCTCGGGGCCACCAGTGCGGCGGGCCGGCCCAGCGAGGTCGTCGTGCGCTGGCACGGGGACCCGCCCGCCGGCCTGCTCGCGCTGGTCGAGCGGTACGCGGACGCCCCCTTCCAGATCCGCGTCGAGCAGACCCGGTTCCGTCCGGGCGACCTGCTCGAGGAGGCCCGCCGGTTGCTGGAGCAGCACCCGGGCGTGGTCACAGGCACGGGCCCGCGCACCGAGGGCGACGGTGTCGTCGTGGGGATCGCCCCCGCGGTGGACCCCGACCCCGGTCCCGAGGAGCTCGCCACCCTGGGCATCACCAGCCGGTTCCCGCTGTTCCCGGAGGCCGTGGAGCAGCCCGTGCCGGCGGCCGGCTGATCACCCCGTCCGGTCGCCGGGTTCCACGATGTGGACCCGCACCGCGCGGAACTGCTGGGGGGTCGCGAGCAGGACCGCCTTGGTCGGCTCACCCACCTCGAGCGGCGGCTCGCGCCGCAGTGCCGCCAGCGCCGGCAGCCGCGGATCGGCCAGGACGGCGTCGACCAGCCCGCGGTCGCCGCCGGTGAACAGCGCGACCACCTCCCCGGCGGCCGGCAGGAGCACCCGGACGGCGGTGTCCGCGGCCGCCGTCACCACGGCGTCGGTCTGGTGGCCGCGGCGGCGGGCGAACCGCTGCTGACTCCAGCCGCCCGCGGCGGTGCGGCCCTGCACCTGGCGGGCGTCGACCTTGGACACGACGAGGTCCGCGCCGTCGAAGACGCCGACCGCCCAGCGTCCGCGGCGGACCAGGAGGACGGCGGCCCGGCGCGGCTGCCGCGCGCCCGTGGTGAACGCGGTGAGCAGCGCCGGCCCCGGCTGCCAGTCGAACGGGGCCCGCAGGGTCAGCGCGGTGGTGTCCGCGCAGGTCACCCGCACCGCACCGTCGGGGTCCTGCGTCACCCGGACGAAGCTGCCGTGCCGGTCGGCGACCCCGTCCAGCCAGCGGCCCAGGCGTTCCGGCGGCACGCCCAGGGTGCGGCCACCTCCGGCCGCGGGTCGGGCGCGGGTCATCCGGACGCGGCGTCGTCCCTCGTGGTGGGCAGTCCCGCCGCCCGCCAGGCCTGGTACCCGCCGACGACGTCCGTGGCCCGGGAGAGCCCGAGGGTGCGCAGCGAGGCGGCGGCGAGGCTGGAGGAGTAGCCCTCGTTGCAGAGGACGACGACCTCCACGTCGTACCCGGTGGCCTCGGGCAGCCGGGCGTCGCTGGCCGGGTCGAGCCGCCACTCGAGCACGTTCCGCTCGACGACGAGGGCGCCGGGCACCTCGCCGTCGGCCTGCCGCTGCGCCACCGGCCGGGTGTCCACCAGCAGCGCGCCGGCGGCCATGCGGGCGGCGGCCTCCTCGGGCTCGAGTCGCTCGAGGCGGCTGCGCACGTCGGCCAGGACCTCGTCGACGGTGCGGGCCCCGGCCGGCCGGTCGGTGCTCATCGGACCGTCACCGGACCGTCACCGGGCCATGGCCGGCTCGGCGGCGTGCTCGGCCGGCACGTGCAGCACCCGCTGGCCGGCGCAGACGGTGACCGCCGCGACCGCAGCGGCGACCGTCGCCACCAGGAACGAGGCGTTGGCGCCGACGGTGTCCACGATCTTCCCCGCGGCGGAGGTGCCCACGGCCACCCCGAGGGCCAGCGCGGTGCCGATCCAGGTGAAGGCCTCGGTGGTCGCCGAGCGGGGCACGAGCAGCTCGGCGAGGGTGAACGAGCTGATCAGCGAGGGTGAGACGGCGATCCCGGCCACCACCACGAACGGGATCATCAGCCAGATGTCCTGGATGAGCAGCAGCGGGAGGCTCAGCACAGTCAGCAGCGCCAGGGCCACGGCCAGCCGCAGCCGGAGCGGCTGCCTCCAGTGCACCGTGCCCCAGCCGATGCCGCTGGCCATCGACCCGACGGCGAGGGCGGCGATCAGGACACCGGACAGCGACATCGCGTCGACCTCGTCGGCGAAGGCGACCAGCGCGATCTCCAGGGTGCCGAGGACGGCGCCGACGGCCGCGCCCACGACGAACAACACCCGGATGCCGGCGCTGCGGATGGCCGAGGCCCCGGTGCGTGCCGCGTGCCCGTGCGGCGGCGGCTCGGTGCGCCCCTGCGCGGCGAACAGCAGGCTGCCCACGACGGCGAGGGTGAAGGCGGTCACCACGCCGGAGGTGGCGTGCCCGGTGGTGGACAGGAACGTGACCAGCACCGGGCCGACGATGAAGACGAACTCGTCCAGGACCGACTCCATCGCCAGCGCGGTCGGCAGCCGGTGCGTGCCGCGCAGCAGGTGGGTCCAGCGCACCCGGATCATCGAGGACACCGGGGGGATGCACGCGCCGGCGACCCCGGCGGAGACGAAGACGGTCCACAGCGGCCAGTCCTGCTTCACCGCCGGCAGGAAGACGCACCCGGCGGAGACGAAGACCGCCACGACGGGCAGCAGCGTCCGGCGTTGCCCGTGGGTGTCGGCCCAGCGGCCGATGAGCGGTCCGGAGATCGCGGTGGTCACCGCACCGGTCGCGGCGACCACGCCGCCCAGGCCGTAGGACCCGGTCTCCGAGGCGATCAGCAGCACCGAGCCCAGGCCCACCATCGACAGCGGCAGCCGCCCGACGAACGCGGCCAGGACCATCGGCAGCGCGTGCGGCGTGCGGAGCACGTGCAGGTAGGGGTTGGGCACGAGCGGAGGACCTGTCGTCTCAGGTGGCGGTCGGTCGGGAGTACGTGCCGTCACGCTAACGGACCGGCCCCTCGGTGGCCGGGCGGCGCACGTCCGCGCTGGTCGGCCCCCGCCACGACGTGCGAGGCCCCGCACCGGTCGCCGTTGACCGGTGCGGGGCCTGCGGGCCGGCTCGGGAGAGCCGGGGTTCCGGGGGCTCGGTCGAGCCCGTCCGCCGGGCTCAGGCGAGCCGGTGCTCCAGGATGGCGAGCTCGTCCCACATGGTGCTGGGCAGCTTGTCGCCGAACTTCTCGAACCACTCGGTGATCTGCGGGATCTCCGCGCGCCACTCGTCCTTATCGACGGCCAGTGCCTTCTCCACCTGCTCGGCGGTCAGGTCCAGGCCCGAGACGTCCAGCGAGTCGGGGGTGGGGACGTGCCCGACCGGCGTCTCGACGGCGGCCGCGGTCCCCTCGAGGCGCTCGACGACCCACTTGAGGACCCGGCTGTTCTCGCCGAAGCCCGGCCACAGGAAGCCGCCGTCCTCGTCGCGGCGGAACCAGTTGACGTAGAAGATCTTCGGCAGCTTGCCGGCGTCGTGCGCCTTGCCGGTCTCGACCCAGTGCCGGAAGTAGTCACCGGCGTTGTAGCCGATGAACGGCAGCATGGCGAACGGGTCGCGACGGACGACGCCGACCGCGCCGGTGGCCGCGGCGGTGGTCTCCGACGAGAGCGTGGCCCCCATGAAGACGCCGTGGTTCCAGTCGCGGGCCTCGGTGACCAGCGGGATCGTCGTCTTGCGGCGGCCGCCGAACAGGATCGCCGAGATCGGCACGCCCTGCGGGTCGGCGTACTCCGGCGCCAGGATCGGGCACTGGGTGATCGGGGTGCAGAACCGGCTGTTGGGGTGGCTGGAGGGCTCGTCGCCCTCCGGCGTCCAGTCCCGGCCCTTCCAGTCGGTCAGGTGGGCCGGGGCGTCGTCGGTCATGCCCTCCCACCAGACGTCACCGTCGTCGGTCAGGGCGACGTTGGTGAAGACCGAGTTGCCCTTCTCGATCGTGCGCATGGCGTTGGGGTTGGTGTCCCAGCCGGTGCCCGGGGCGACGCCGAAGAGGCCGAACTCGGGGTTCACGGCGTAGAGCCGGCCGTCCTCGCCGAAGCGCATCCACGCGATGTCGTCACCGAGGGTCTCCACCGTCCAGCCCGGGATGGTCGGCTCGAGCATCGCCAGGTTGGTCTTGCCGCAGGCCGACGGGAAGGCGGCGGCCACGTAGTACGTCTTCTGCTGCGGGCTGGTCAGCTTGAGGATCAGCATGTGCTCGGCCAGCCAGCCCTCGTCGCGGGCCATGACGGAGGCGATGCGCAGGGAGAAGCACTTCTTGCCGAGCAGCGCGTTGCCGCCGTAGCCGGAGCCGTAGGACCAGATGGTCCGCTCCTCGGGGAACTGCACGATGTACTTCGTCGGGCTGCACGGCCACGGCACGTCGGCCTGGCCCGGCTCGAGCGGGGCACCGAGGGAGTGCATCGCCGGCACGAACGGCCGGTCGGTGCCCATGGCCTCGAGGATGGAGCTGCCGATGCGGGCCATGACCCGCATCGAGACGACCACGTACTCGGAGTCGGTGAGCTCGACGCCGAACATGGGGTTCTCGGCCTCGACCGGGCCCATGCAGAACGGGATGACGTACATCGTCCGGCCGCGCATGCACCCGCGGTACAGCTCGGTCATGATCGACTTCATCTCGTCCGGGGCCATCCAGTTGTTGGTCGGCCCCGCGTCGGCCTCGTCGACCGAGCAGATGTAGGTGCGGTCCTCGACGCGCGCCACGTCACTGGGGTCGGAGGCGCACCAGAACGAGTTCGGCTTCTTCTCCAGGCGGGTGAAGGTGCCGGCGTCGACCAGCTTCTGGGTGAGCCGCTCCCACTCCTCGCCGGTCCCGTCCACCCAGACGACCTGGTCGGGGGTGGTCAGCTCCGCCATCTCCTGCACCCAGGCGAGCAGCCGGGCATGGGTGGTCGGGGCGTTGTCGAGACCGGGGGTGGCCACAGAAGTCAAGACGTCTCCATCCGTCGGGTACGCGGGGGCAGGGAGCCGCCGACGTGGGTGTTGCTGGCTGGTGGACCCCGACCGCGCGGCCTGGCCGCGCCGGGGTCCCGGAGTGCGGCCAGCCTAACGGCGGAGCCCTCCGCTGTAACCGTGAGAGATGTTACGTATAAGACGTCTACCCGATGGGACCTAGGCCCCTGGTGGCGCAGCACACACCCGGCCCGGGACGGCGCTCAGCCGGCGCCGCCGCGGCCGTAGAGCGGTCCGACCTCGGCCCAGAAGGGCTCCCACTCCCCCGGCCCGTCCCCGCCGGCGACCTCGGCGTCGAGCTTGTCCAGGTACCAGTGCCAGCCGCCGGCGATGTCGCCCGGGTCGATGTCGGCACGCAGCACCTGGGTGAACACCAGGGTCGTGACCCCCTCGGCCGCGGAGAGGTCCAGCTCCACCCGCCACTCCCACTCGGCGTCCCACTCCAGCACCAGCCGCCGGGGCGGGTCGCACTCGAGGATGCGCAGCGCCTCGCCGGCGTGCTCGCCGTCCTCGTGGGTCATGGTGAACACGCCGGTGCCGCCGGCGCCCCGCTCGCCGTCGTAGGTGCCGATCCAGCGGGCCAGGCGCTCGGGCTCGGTGACCGCGGACCACACGTCCTCGATCGGGTCGGGCCAGGAGCGACGGAACTCCAGTCGCCGGCGGCCGTCCGCCCCGGTGGTCACGACGCCGCGGCGGGCGTGCACGTCCTGCTGGGTCATGTCGGGCCTCCGCCCTGCCTGGCCCGCCGGCCGCGGGCGATCTCGGTGTCCAGTGCGTCCAACCGTTGGGCCCACAGGTCGCGGTAGGGCTCCAGCCACTCGTCGAGTTCGCGCAGCGGGCGCGGGTCGAGCGCGTAGAGCCGCCGGCGTCCCTCGACACGACTGCGCACCAGCCCCGCCTCCCGCAGCACCCGCAGGTGCCGGCTGATCGCCGGCCGACTCACCGGGAAGCGACCGGCGAGCTCGCCGGCGGCCAGCTCGCCCTGCGACAGCAGGGCGAGCAGCTGCCGGCGGGTGGGGTCGGCCAGCGCCGCGAGCGCCTCCACGCCAAGATGCGTAACACATGCGTTACGCGTATGCGAGGGGTTGGCGCGCGGCCCCGCCGGGCACCGGCGCTCCATGACCGTCACCGACCCCGACGTCCCCGACCCGCTCAACGACCCCCGCACGCTGCAGGCCGACCCCGGCGCCTACGGCGAGGGCGAGGACCTCGCCTCGGGGGCGGACGACCCTGCCGTCAGCGGCGAGGAGGAGATGGCGGAGGAGGACGAGCTCACCGCGGGGCGCACGCCCGCCGACGACGCCGGCGGCGGCGACGTCACCGGCGGCGCGGCCCCCGCGGCCGACTGAGACGGAGCAGTCCGTTTCGGGGCGCGCGGGGCGGGAAGTGTGAGGAGCCCCACAGTTCCGAGACGAGGAGGCTGCCATGGCCACCGGTGAGACCGGGTTCGAAGACGTCACCTACGACCTGATCTCGGTGCAGTACCACTCGCTCAAGGCCGGGCACGACTACGGCCAGTACGTCCGCGACGCGGAGAACGCCGGCCTCGACGACATCGCGGGCTTCTTCCGCCAGGTCATGGAGGAGGACTCCGCGCGGGCCCGACGCTGCCACGAGTTCCTGCGGCAGATCTCCGGCACCGAGCAGGGCGGCCCCGCCACCCAGTAGTCGGGTGGACCTCTGCCGGGCCGACCGCGAACGGCCCGCAGGGGCAGGATGAGCGGCGTGATCCGGACGCCGCTGACCCGTTGGTTCGACCTCGCCGCACCGGTCGTCGGCGCCCCGATGGCCGGTGTGGCGGGCGGGGCCCTCGCCCGCGCCGTCTCCCTCGGCGGCGGGCTCGGGATGATCGGGGTGGGCAACGCGACGACCCCGGAGTCCGTGGCCGAGCAGGCCGCGATCCCGGCCGCCGACGACCTGCCGTTCGGGATCGGCCTGATGGCGTGGGTGCTGGAGACCCGGCCGGAGTTGCTGGAGGCGACGATCGCGGCGCGGCCGTCCCTGGTGTCGGTCTCCTTCGGCGACCCCGCGCCCGCCGTCGGCCCGTTGCACGACGCCGGGATCGCCGTCGCCACCCAGGTCAACACCGCCGCCGACGTCAGCCGCGCGCAGGAGGCCGGCGTCGACGTGCTCGTCGCCCAGGGCACCGAGGCCGGCGGGCACACCGGCCACCGCGCCACCCTGCCGCTGCTGCAGGAGGTGCTGGCGCTCACCGACCGGCCGGTCCTGGCCGCCGGCGGCATCGCCACCGGCGCCGGGATGGCCGCCGCACTCGCCGCCGGGGCGGCCGGCGTGTGGATCGGAACCCCGCTGCTGGCCTGCCCCGAGGGGCTCAACTCCCCCGCGGCACGGGCCCGCGTCACCGCCGCCCGCGGCGAGGAGACCGTGCTCACGCGGGCCTTCGACGTGGCACAGGGCCTGGCCTGGCCGGAGCGGTGGCCCGGCCGCGCCCTGGTCAACGACTTCTGCCGCACCTGGCACGGTCGGGAGGCGGAGCTGCCGGGGCACCCGGACGCCGCGCGGGTCGTCGAGGCCCGCCGGACCGGTGACCTGGCCTTCGCGCCGCTCTACGCCGGGGAGTCGGTGGGCCTGGTCACCGCCGAGCGACCCGCAGCCGACGTCGTCCGGGGGATCGCCGAGGAGGCCGAGCGGCGGTTGCGCGCGGTGGCGGCCCTGCTGGACTGACCGGTCAGACGACGCAGCTGTCGTCGGTGCAGCCGTCGGCGGCGGGCACCGTCACGAGCGGGTTCGCGTCGGCCCAGGCACGCTCCAGCACCTGCAGCAGCAGCTCGGCCGGCTGCGCGCCGGCCGCGCCGTACCGGCGGTCGACGACGAAGAACGGGACGCCGGTCGCACCGAGGGCCTGGGCCGTCCGGGCGTCGTGGCTGACCGCGTGCCGGTAGCGCGAGTCGGCGAGCGCGGCCCGTACCTCTGCCTCGTCGAGGCCGACCTCGACGGCGAGCGGGACGAGCGCGTCGACGTCGAACACCGACCGCCCCTCCTCGAAGTGGGCGTGCAGCAGGCGCTCCTTCACCTGCCCCTGCAGGCCGTGCTCGGCGGCGAGGTGGATGAGCTCGTGGGCCAGCCGGGTGTTGCCGCTGACGCCGTCGGCCAGGTGGTACTCGAGCCCCTCCGCGGCGGCGGTCTCCTCGACGTGGCGCATCATCGCGCGCATCTCCTCCTCGCTGCGGCCGTACTTGGCGGCCAGCGCGGGCAGCGTCGCGTGCGTCCCGCCCTCGGGCGCGGTCGGGTCGAGCTGGTAGGAGCGCCAGACGACCTCCACCTGGTCCCGGTGCGGGAACCGCGCGAGCGCGGTCTCCAGCCGGCGCTTGCCGATGTAGCACCACGGACAGACGACGTCGGACCAGACCTCGATGCGCACGTCGCCGACCAACCGCGCTCCGCCCGGGGTCATTCCGCCCCCTGTCCGGCGATCACGGCGCCGTGACCTCCCCTGCGGTGCCGGAGGTGGTCACGGCGCCATGATCGGCGGGAAGGGTCTCAGCGGACGCCGACGAGGTCGACGACGAAGACCAGCGTCGCGCCCGGCTTGATCACCCCGCCGGCGCCGCGGTCGCCGTAGGCCTTGTGCGGCGGGATGGTGAGCCGGCGCCGGCCGCCCACCCTCATGCCGGCCATGCCCTCGTCCCAGCCCTGGATGACCATGCCGACGCCGAGGCGGAACTCCAGGGGGTCGCCGCGGTCCCAGGAGGCGTCGAACTGCTCGCCGCCGTCGTGGGTGACACCGACGTAGTGGGCGCTCACCAGGTCGCCGGCCTTGGCCTCCGGGCCGTCGCCGACGACGAGGTCCTCGATCACCAGGTCGTCGGGCGCCGGGCCGGTCGGCGGCTCGACGTCGGGGCGGGTCAGCTCGGCCACGGGGTCTCCTCGGGGTGGGGTGCCGGGTCGGTCCCGACGCGTCGTCCCCCATCCAAACAGCGGTCCCGCCGGGACGCCGACCGGCCGGTGCTCACACCCGGTCGAGGACCTCGCGCGCCGGCGGCTCCGCGGCCGGCGGCACACCGGCGGCACCGGCGTCGAGCGGGTGCGCGAGCTCGTCGGTCGGCATCCGCGCCGCGAGGACCGCCACGGCCGCCAGGAGTGGGGGTGCCAGCCCCGCCACGAGGAAGGTCGCGGCCGGCCCGATCAGCTCGCTGACCGGGCCGGCCAGCGCCATGGACAGCGGCATGAGGCTGAGGGAGACGAAGAAGTCCAGGCTGGAGACGCGCCCGAGCAGGGCCGGTGGCACCCGCCGCTGCAGGAGGGTGCCCCAGATGACGGTGCCGGCCTCGAAGGCCGCACCGACCAGGGCGCCGGCGGCGATCATCAGCGGGAGGCTCGTGGAGAGGCCGAAGACGACCATCGGCACACACCCCAGGCCCCACAGCAGGACCATCACGGTCAGGTACCGCCGGGGCAGGCGCAGCGACGCGACGAGCAGGGAGCCGATCGCCCCGCCGACCCCGAAGGCGGCCAGGACGTAGGCGTGCTGGGTCGGCCCGCCACCCGCGTCGCGGATGGCGAAGGGGACCAGCACCTCGAGCGGCCCGAGGAGCGCCAGCACCATCAAGGACGCGAACAGCAGCGTGGCGAGCAGCCAGGGCGTGCGCAGCATGTAGGCGAAGCCCTCGCGCAGGTCGGCCAGCACCCCGGCCGGCGGGGCGCCGTCGTCGGCAGCCGCCCGCCGGACGGGGGTGACCGGCAGGGCGACGACGTGCGCGGCGGCGAGCAGGGAGACCGCCGCGGTCGCGGCCAGTGCCGCGCCGGGTGACACCGCCGCGACGAGGAACCCGGCGGCGGCCGGGCCGGCGGCGTTCTGCAGGAGGGGGCGGACGGCGCCCTCCAGCCCGTTGGCCGCCAGCAGGTCCCGCTCCGGCACGAGGGCGGGCAGCTGCGCGGAGTAGGCGGGGTAGTACAGACCCGTCGCCAGCCCCACGGCCAGGGCGGCCGCCGCCAGCTGCCACAGCGCGAGGACACCGACCAGCGACAGGACGGCGACCACGGCGACGGCTCCCGCCTGGAGGAGTGCCACGGCCAGCAGGAGGTACCACTGCGGGACCCGGTCGGCGAGCACGCCGCCGAACAGCGTGCTGGCCAGCATCCCCCCGGCGGACAGGCCGGTGACCAGCGAGAGTGCGGCCGGGCCCCCGTCGAGGGCCACCACCTGCCAGACCACGGCGACCGCCCACAGCCCGGCGCTCGTCAGCGACAGCGCCATCGACGCCGCCAGCAGCCGGTAGTGCCGGTGCCGCAACGGCGCGAGTGCGCGCGGCAGGGCGGTCATGGGAGCGCCTCCTCGTCGGGTCGGGGTCCGCCCATGGTCGGCGAGGGGTACGACGGGACGCACCCGATTTGCCGGGCCGCGCGTCGGGGCGCTGACGGCCGTGGGTCCCGCCGCTACGGTCCCGCGACGTGATCGACCACCTGGGACTGCAGGCCGCGGACGTGGACGCCGCCGTGAGCTTCTACACGCGGGTGTTCGCGCCCGTCGGCCTCCGCGAGGCGATGCGCTACGACACCCCGGACGGCCCGGTCGTGGGGTTCGCCGGGCCCGACGGGCACCCGCAGCTGTGGCTCAGCCCGCTCGACGAGGGCCGCGACCGCCCCGTGCACCTGGCCCTGCGGGCACCGTCCCGAGCAGCCGTGGACGAGGTGTTCGCGCTGGCCCGCGAGGCCGGGGCGGAGGTCCTGCACGAGCCCCGGGTCTGGCCGGAGTACCACCCGGGCTACTACGGCGCGTTCTTCCGCGACCCCGACGGCAACAACGTGGAGGCGGTCCACCACACACCGCCCGGGAGCTGACGCGCCGTCCGCTCACCGCCCGCCGGCGACGTCCAGCACGCTGCCGGTGCAGTAGCCGGCGTCGTCGCCGAGCAGCCACAGCACGGCGGCGGCCACCTCCTCGGGCAGGCCGGCCCGGCCCATCGGCACCGTCGGGCCCAGCCGCGCGACCCGGTCGGGCTGCCCCCCGCCGGCGTGGATGTCCGTCTCGACGATCCCCGGGCGCACGACGTTGACCCGCACGCCCTCGCCGGCCACCTCGCGGGCCAGCCCGAGACCGAGGGTGTCCACCGCGCCCTTGCTCGCGGCGTAGTCCACGTACTCGCCGGGCGACCCCAGCCGGCTGGCGGCCGACGAGACGAGCACGACCGACCCCCCGGCCCCGCCGTGACGGGTGGACATCCGGCGCACGGCCTCCCGGCAGCACAGGACGGCCCCCAGCACGTTGACGGCCAGCACGCGCTGGACCCGCTCGGCGGTCAGCTCGTCGACCCGCGCCCGCGGGGCCACGATGCCGGCGTTGGCCACCAGCCCGGTCACGGGCCCCAGGCGCTCGGCGGCGGCGAAGGCGGCCAGGACGTCGTCCTCGACCGAGACGTCGGCCCGCGTGGCGGTGGCGACCCCGCCGTCGGCCCGGATGCCGCCCACGACGGCGGCGGCGGCGGCCTCGTCGTCCCGGTAGGTCAGGGCGACCGACCACCCGGCCGCCGCGGCGGCACGCGCGGTCGCCGCACCGATGCCGCGGCTCCCGCCGGTCACGAGCACGACACCGGGGGGCACGGCTGGCGACCGTAGCGCGACCGGGTGCGGGGCGCAGCCCGCCGTGCTGGGCTGGGCGCATGCCCGAGCAGCCCCCGTGGTGGACCCGTGCCGTCGTCTACCAGGTCTACCCGCGCTCGTTCATGGACTCCGACGGTGACGGGATAGGCGACCTCGGGGGGATCCTGCAGCGCCTGGACCACCTGGCCGACCTCGGCGTCGACGTCCTGTGGCTCTCGCCGGTCTACCCCTCGCCGCAGGCCGACAACGGCTACGACATCAGCGACTACCAGGACATCGACCCGCTGTTCGGGGACCTCGCGCGGTTCGACGAACTCGTCGCCGCGCTGCACGCGCGCGGCATCCGGCTGCTCATGGACCTGGTGGTCAACCACACCAGTGACCGGCACCCGTGGTTCGTCGAGAGCCGGTCCTCCCCGGACTCCCCCAAGCGGGACTGGTACTGGTGGCGGCCGCCGCGGCCGGGCATGGCGGCCGGGGCGCCGGGCGCGGAGCCGACCAACTGGCACTCGTTCTTCTCCGGCTCCACGTGGGAGCTCGACGAGGCCAGCGGCGAGTACTACCTGCACCTGTTCGACCGCCGGCAACCGGACCTGAACTGGGAGAACCCCGAGGTCCGGCAGGCGGTCCACGCGATGATGCGCTGGTGGCTCGACCGCGGGGTCGACGGCTTCCGCATGGACGTCATCAACATGATCAGCAAGGACGTCGCCGAGGACGGGCACCTGCACGACGGCCCGCCGCTGCCGGGGCTCCCCTACGGCGACGGCTCGGCGTCCTACCTGTGCGGGCCGCGGATCCACGAGTTCCTGCAGGAGATGCACCGCGAGGTGTTCGGAGGCCGCTCGGCGGCGCTGCTCACGGTGGGGGAGATGCCCGGGGTCACCGTCGAGCAGGCCCGGCTGTTCACCGACCCGGCGCGGGCCGAGGTGGACATGGTGTTCCAGTTCGAGCACGTCGGCCTGGACTTCGACGAGTCCAAGTGGCACCCCCGGCCGCTGCGGCTGCGGGACCTCAAGGCCTCGTTCGGCCGCTGGCAGGCGGGGCTGGCCGACGTGGGCTGGAACTCCCTCTACTGGGACAACCACGACCAGCCGCGGGCGGTCTCCCGGTTCGGCGACGACTCGCCGGAGCACCGGCGGGACTCCGCGACGTGCCTGGCCACGCTGCTGCACCTGCACCGCGGGACGCCGTACGTCTACCAGGGCGAGGAGCTGGGGATGGCCAACGCCCCGTTCAGGAGGCTGGCGGACTTCCGGGACGTCGAGTCGCTCAACCACCACGCCCAGGCGGTCGCGCACGGGGCGGACCCCGAGACGGTGCTGGCCGCGATGCGGCGGATGGGCCGGGACAACGCACGGACCCCGGTGCAGTGGGACGGCTCCCCGAACGCGGGCTTCACCACCGGGACGCCGTGGATGGCGGTGAACCCCGACCACGGGGAGTGGAACGCCGCGGCCCAGCGCGCCGACCCGACGTCGGTGTTCGCCCACCACAAGCGACTGGTCGCGCTGCGGCACGAGTCGGCGGTGGTCGCGCTCGGCGACTTCACCATGCTGCTGCCCGAGCACGACGACGTGTACGCCTTCACCCGGTCCCTGGACGGCGAGACGCTGCTGGTCGTGTGCAACGTGAGCGGGCACGAGCACCGGCTGGGCGAGCTGCTGCCCCAGGCACCCGGTGCGGAGCTCGTGCTGGGCAACCTGCCCGAGGACGACCCCGCCGTGCTGCGCCCCTGGGAGGCGCGGGTGCTGCGGCTGCCGTAGGCACCACCGGGCGACCCCGTCCGGGGGCGCCCACTGCCGACGGCGACCACCTGCCACACCACCGCGACGGCGGAGGTGCTGTCGGCGAGCAGCCACAGCCCCGGGGAGGCGGCCCGCAGGCGGTGGCGCGGTCGGCGCAGCGGGGCCGGCGCCCGCGGCAGGCCGGCCATCGATCCCCCCGTCGGTGCGGCGCCCCTGCCGATCAGGCCAGGGGTGACCGGGGGAGCATGCGGTCGCTGATGATCCGCTTCTGGATCTCGCTGGTACCCTCGAAGATCGTCGTGAGCCGGGCGTCACGCCAGTGTCGCTCCACCTGGCGCTCGGTCGTGTAGCCGTTGCCGCCGTGCAGCTGCATCGCCTGGTTGGTCACCCGCACCGACATCTCGGTGGCCTCCAGCTTCACCATCGACGCCTCCCGCTCGCACGGGACGCCGAGGTCGAGCAGGTGGGCCACCTGCCGGTAGAACGCGCGGGACTGCTCGACCTGCGCCGCCATCTCCGCGACGGCGAAGCGCAGCGCCTGGAAGTCGCCGATCGGCCGGCCGAACTGCTCGCGCTCCTGCAGGTAGAGGACCGAGTCCTCCAGCGCCGCCCGGGCCAGCCCGACCGCCCGGGCGGCGGTGTGCACGCGGGCGGTGTTGAGGAACAGCTGCGCCTGGGCGAACCCGGCGCGCTCGCCGGCGGCGTTCTCCTCGTCGCCGGCGGCGGCCTCGTCGACGACCTCGCCCCGCGGGATGCGGACGCCGTCGAAGACGAGGTCCCAGGTGAGGAAGCCGTGGTAGCCGACCTTGTCGATCGGGGAGCCGCTGAGCCCCTCGGGGAACGCGCCCCGCTCCTTCTCGAGCAGCAGGTTGACCAGGCCCGCGGATCGGGACTCGCCCGGCCCGGGGTCGCGCTCGCGGACGAGCACCTGGATGAAGTCGGCGGCCAGGGCGTTGCCGCACCAGCGCTTGCGGCCGCTGACCACCCACTCGTCGCCGTCCAGGACCGCCCGGGTGGAGACCCCGGCGAGGTCGGAACCGGCGTCGGGCTCGGAGAGCGCGATCGCGCCGATCCACTCGCCCCGGGCGCTGCGGCGCAGCAGCTCGTGCCGGCGGCCGGAGTCGGCCACCGCCGTCCCGAGGCCCTGCGCGCGGGCCAGGATGCTGGCGGTCGACATCCACGCCCGGGCCAGCTCCTCGGAGACCATGCAGTACTCGAAGACGCCCAGGCCCAGCCCGCCGTGCTCGGCCGGCACGGTGATGCCGAAGTACCCCAGCTCGGCCAGCCGGGCCAGCAGCGACGCCGGGATCTCGCCCTTCTGCGGGTCGAGCTCGTCGGCGACCGGCAGCACCTCCTCCATGGCGACGCGGCGGGCCTGCAGCTGCAGCGCCTCGCGCTCGGGCGTGTGCCACGGGGGGAGCAGGGCCGGCGGCTGGGGCGGCAGGGTCTCCGTCGCGGACATCGGTGCGGGTTCTCCTGACGTCGGGGGTGACCACCCTCCACCCTGACCGCTGACCGGGCCGGGCGCAGCCCGGTACCGGTGTTGCACGTGGAACACGCCCGGGCGGTCCGTCCCGGACGGGGCTGGCCCGCCGCGCCCGCCCGGGCCTACCGTCGTCGGCAGGCGCGGGTCGGGGCAGGACGACGTCGCGGACGCCGGCCGCTCCGGGGACGGAGGCTGGCCGATGGCGACGTTCGTGCTGGTGCACCCGGCCTGGTTCGGCGGCTGGTGCTGGCGGAGGGTGGCGCCCGCGCTGCGCGCGGCGGGGCACGAGGTCTCCACGCCGACCCTCACCGGCCTGGGCGACCGTGCGCACCTGCTGGACCACGGCATCGACCTCACGACGCACGTGGAGGACGTCGTCGGCCTGCTGGTCTACGAGGACCTGGAGCAGGTCGTCCTCGTGGCGAACGGCTCCGGCGGCGTGGTCGTCACCGGGGTGGCCGACCGGGTACCGGAGCGGATCGCCGAGCTGGTCTACGTCGACGCCTTCGTGCCCGAGGACGGCCAGAGCCTGCTCGACCTCCTGACGCCGGATCGACGGGCGGACCTGGAGGCGCTCGCGCGGGACGAGGGCGACGGCTGGCTGGTGCCGCGCCCCGCGCCGCGCCCGTGGGAGGAGGTCCTCCCCCGCCTGTGGGGGGTCACCGACCCCGCGGACACCGCCTGGGTGCTGCCCCGGCTGCACTCCACCCCGCTGGGGCACTTCTCCCGGCCGGTCCACCTCACCAGCGCGGCGGCCCGGCAGCTGCCGCGCAGCTACCTCCGGTGCACCCGCCACCCGCAGCCGACGTTCGACCGCCACGCGCGGCAGGCGCGGGAGGCAGCGGGGTGGCGGTACCGCGAGCTGGCCTCCTTGCACATCCCCCAGGTCACCTGCCCGGACCGGCTGACCGACGTCCTGCTCGAGCTGGCCGGGAGCGACCGCCCCGCGGGCGCGGCCGTCGGCGCGGCGAGGTGACGGGGCCGGCCGTCAGCGGGGGCCGCGCTCCCGGGCCAGGGCCACGTAGTGCTCGACCGCGGCGGGGTCGTCGACCGCGCCGACGTTGAGCGCCCTGGCCGGGTCGACCCCCTGGAACAGCCGCTTGAGCGGCACCTCCAGCCGCTTGCCGGTGCGGGTGTGCGGCACCGCGGGCACGGCGATGACCTCGTCGGGCACGTGGCGGGGGCTGGCCTGTCGGCGGATCGCCTCCCGGATCCGGCCGGTCAGCTCGTCGGTCAGCTCGGCCCCTCCAGCGAGTTTCACGAACAGCGGCATCCAGTAGCCGCCGTCCCGCTGCTCCACGCCGAGGACGACGCAGTCGACCACCTCCGGCACCGACTCCACGGCGGCGTAGATGTCCGCCGTCCCCATGCGCACGCCACCGCGGTTGAGCGTGGAGTCCGACCGGCCGGTGATCAGGCAGGTGCCGCGGTCGGTGACCTCCATCCAGTCGCCGTGCCGCCAGACGCCGGGCCACGGCTCGAAGTAGGTCTCCCGGTAGCGGGAGCCGTCCGGGTCGTTCCAGAAGTACAGCGGCATCGACGGCATGGGCTCGGTGATGACCAGCTCGCCGAGCTCCCCGACGACCGGCCGGCCCTGCTCGTCCCAGGCGGCGGCCGCGACGCCGAGCATCGGCCGCTGCAGCTCGCCGGAGGTCACCGGCAGCAGCAGGGAGCTGCCGACGAACCCGGTGGCGACGTCGGTGCCACCGGACAGCGAGCCGAGGAAGACGTCCGGCTTCACCGCGTCGTAGACCCACTCGAAGGCCGACGCCGGGAGGGGGGACCCGGTGGACCCGATGGACCGCAGCGCCGACAGGTCGTGGGTCTCCCCCGGCCGGATGCCGGCCTTCTCGCAGGCGGTGAGGTAGCCGGCGCTGGTGCCGAGGAAGGTCAGCCGGGTCCGCGCGGCGAGGGCGAACTGGGCGTCGACCGACGGGTACGCGGGGGCACCGTCGTAGACGACGAGGGTGGCGCCGGACAGCAGCGCCGAGGTGGCGATGTTCCACATGATCCAGGCGGTGGAGGCGTACCAGAAGAACCGGTCGCCGGGGCCGACGTCCATGTGCAGGGCGGCCTGCTTGACCTGCTCGACGACCACCCCGCCGTGGCCGTGCACGATCCCCTTGGGCAGCCCGGTGGTGCCCGAGGAGTAGACGATCCACAGCGGGTGGTCGAACGGGACCTGCGCGAACTCCGGCTCCTGCTCCTCGGCCACCGCCTCGGCCCACGGCACGGCGTCCGCCGGCACCTCGTCGGGGAACAGCCGGGGGACGGCGATCGTCGTCCGGACGCTGGGCAGCGCGCCGCGCAGCTCGGTGACGACGTCGCGCCGGTCGTACTCGCGGCCGTTGAACCGGTACCCGTCGACGGCGACCAGCACGGTCGGCTCGATCTGGGCGAAGCGGTCCAGGACGGCGCGGGTGCCGAAGTCCGGCGCGCACGAGGACCAGACCGCGCCGATGGCCGCCGTCCCCAGGAAGGCGACGACCGCCTCCGGGACGTTGGGCAGGTAGCCGGCCACCCGGTCGCCACGTCGGACGCCCAGCCACCGCAGCGTGGCGGCGAAGGCGCCCACCCGGCCGCGCAGCTGCGCCCAGCTGGTCTCCTCCGGCTCCTGGTCCTCGGCGACGGCGACCAGCGCCGGCGAGGCGGCCGGGACCGTGCCCTCGGCGCCGGCCCGCAGCGCCTGCTCGGCGTAGTTGAGCGTGGCGTCGGGGAACCAGACGGCGCCGGGCATCTCGCGCCGGGTCAGGACCCGGTCGTCCGGGACGTCGGGCAGCACACCGGTCCAGCCCGCCACGTCGGCCCAGAACTGGTCGAGGTGCTCGACCGACCAGCGCCAGATCGCGTCGTAGTCCGGCGGGTCGCCGAGGTCCAGGCCCCGCCGTCGCGCGACCCAGCCGGCGAACTCCGCGATCCGGGTGGCGCGCATCGACTCTGGGGTCGGGCGCCAGAGGACGGTCGGCTCGCTCGCGGTGCTCCCAGTCACACCGGCACCCTGCCATCCCCTGCGCGCTGCGCCAGTGGGATGCACGCAGCAAGATGGGATGCGATGAGCGAGCCCGAACCCGGCAGCGGGGAGCGCAACGTCCTCGGCGGGCCGCTGGAGCCGTGCAGCACCGAGCCGATGACCGGCTTCTACCGCACCGGCGTCTGCAGCAGCGGCCCCGAGGACGTCGGCAACCACACGGTGTGCGCCGTCGTCTCGGCGGAGTTCCTCGCCCTGCAGCGCGAACTGGGCAACGACCTCACCACGCCCCGGCCGGAGTACGGGTTCCCCGGCCTGCGCCCCGGCGACCGCTGGTGCGTCGTCGCCGCGCGGTGGCTGCAGGCCTACCAGGCGGGAGCGGCGGCCGGCGTCGTCCTGGCCGCCACCCACGCCCGGGCGCTCGACGTCGTCCCGCTGGAGGCCCTGCGCCAGTACGCCGTCGACGTCCCCGACGACCTCAGCGACCTGGACTGAGACAGGCTCCCCTGCCCCCGACCCCCTGCAGGCTCGCGGCGGGGCCCTGCACGGGGGCCACCGACCGCCGCACGCCACCACGAGGAGCGACATGAGCGACCTGCTGGACCTGCCGGTGACCACCCTCCAGGGCGAGGCGACCACCCTGGGTGCGCTCGCGGGCGGGGGTGCGGCGCTCGTGGTCAACGTGGCCAGCCGCTGTGGCCTCACCCCGCAGTACAGCCAACTCGAGGCGCTGCAGCAGGAGTACGGCGAGCGCGGCCTCACCGTGGTCGGCGCGCCCTGCAACCAGTTCATGGGCCAGGAACCGGGGACGGCGGAGGAGATCCAGAGCTTCTGCTCGACCACCTACGGCGTCACCTTCCCGATGACCGGGAAGCTGGAGGTCAACGGCCCGGGCGCGCACCCGCTGTTCCAGCGGCTGGCGGAGGCCCCCGACGCCACCGGCGAGGCCGGTGAGGTGCGCTGGAACTTCGAGAAGTGGCTGGTCGCGGCCGACGGCGAGGTCGTCGCCCGCTTCCGGCCGCAGACCCAGCCCGACTCCCCCGAGGTGCGGCACGCCATCGAGCAGGTGCTGCCCCGGTGACCCGGGACGCCGACCTGCACTTCTGGTTCGACCCGGTCTGCCCCTTCGCCTGGCTGACCAGCCAGTGGGTGCGCACCGTGGCCGCCCAGCGCGACCACACCGTCGAGTGGCGGCTGATCTCGCTGCGACTGCTCAACCGGCACGTCGACTACGACGCCCAGTTCCCGCCCGAGTACGAGGCCGGCCACACCGCCGGGCTGCGGCTGCTGCGGGTGGCTGCGCGGAGCCGCGCCGAGCACGGCCCGGACGTGCTCGGGCCCCTCTACGCGGCCATGGGGGCCCGCATCTTCGAGGCCGACCAGGTCCCGGACGGCGAGCACCGCGGGCGGGCGGAGTTCGTCGAGCCGATCCTCGCCGCCGCCGGGCTGCCGGCCGACCTCGCCGACGCCCTGGACGACGAGTCCTGGGACGCGGAGATCCAGGAGGAGACCGACGAGGCCCTGCGCCTGACCGGCAAGGACGTCGGGACGCCGATCCTGCACTTCCGGCCACCGGACGGCGCGGCGTTCTTCGGACCGGTGATCAGCCGGGTGCCCGCCCCCGAGGACGCCGTCGCGCTGTGGGACCACGTGGTGGCCCTCGCCGCGTTCCCCGGGTTCGCCGAGCTCAAGCGGAGCCTGCGGGAGCGACCGCAGGTCCGCGCCTTCGGCGTCCGGCCGGGCGAGGTGGGCATCCAGGAGGACTGGCACGGGGGCAGCCGCCGCCAGCACCGGTGACCGCGGGCTCGTACCAACTGCCACGTAGCCGTGAACACCCTCTTCCCCTTAGATGGGCGAGTGGACCTAGCGCAGTTCGCCGAAACCCTTCCAACATCCGGGCCGCCAGCCATCGTCGATGACGCTCGCGGGCTGAAGATCGTGAGCAAGTCTCGACCCGATTTCGTAGCGCCGGGACTAGTACCAATCGAAGGGTCACCGTCACCAGCACTCCTATTGGTAGCACCCGCGGCAGCCGGCAAGAGCACCGCGGCCCAAGCCGTAGCCGCAGTCACAGGCGGTCTCATGATCGATCTTGCGGGCCAACGGGTGGCCGATGGATCCTTCGTCGGATTGCTGGACGAAGGATTAGGCGAAGGATCAAGCCTTGCCTACAAAGGAACTCTTCGCGCTGGTTTGACAACGCTCATAATTGACTCTCTCGACGAGACACACGTCTCCTCGGGAGAGGCAAACTTCGTAGCTTTTCTACAGGGGCTCGCTCGCTTTCTGCGAACCGCCACTGGGGACAGCAACATCGTTCTTATGGCGCGCCAGGAGAGCGCCGAGTGGGTCCGCTTCGCTTTCGAGGCAGAGAATGTTGACATAGCCGAGATGCGCCTCGACTATTTCGAAGAAGAACAGGCCCACAGGTACTTAGACCTAAAGCTTGACGCCCTGTACTCCAAACAGGAGAGAAGCGCCGCCCATCGACAGCACCGAGCATCCTTCGAAGCCGCCCGAGACTCGATATTGAGTCGTGTCGCCGAGGCTGCCGGCTTTAGCAGCCTGGCCGACGCCTGGACCGATGAGAGTGGCCGACGACTCCTCGGCTACTCACCCGTCCTCGAAGGTATAGCGACCTACCTGCATGTACCGGATTTCAGGGAGCTTGACACAGGCCGCCTTTCGAGCGACACGGAAGCCTTCCCCGAGTGGGGCCTCCTGTCCAGCCTCATGCGGGAACTCCTTCAACGAGAGCACGACAAGTTTCTGAACAATTGGCTCGACAACATTTCCCGAGCCATGTTTACGACCGACCAACTCTCACGCATATACGACCCCGAGGAGCAGTGTGCCAGACTGGCCGCTCAGGCGATGGGCACACCACTGCCATCGGAGTTTGAGGCGGAGATTCCCGACTCCTTCATAGACAATTACAGGTCAGCAATAGACTCCCAGTTGGCGAATCACCCGCTCCTCAACACTCGAGACACATTCGTTAACACCACATTTCGTGACTATGTTGCCGCAACCGCATTAACCCAGGGGGTTAAAGGCGGACAGGCGGCTATAGCACGACGGCTGCGCGGCTCATTCGGGCTATCGTCTCCAGGACTGGCGCCATTCATCCTAAGTCGCCTGGCGTCCGGCGGCGAAGCGCTGAGTAGCGAGCTTCTCGACCTGGTCATCGCCTCACTCACAGCGCGAGAAGATTCACAGCATCAGTATCAGTTTCACATCAGCACTAGCGGGCAGTCCGGACTTTTCGTCGTTGAGGAGACCGGCACCGATCTAGATGAACCGGCAGTCGTTAGCGTAACCCTGAACGCCACGGGCACCGTGGCACTGCCAACTAGAGTGAAATGTCTAGACCTCGCCACAGATGGCGAAGTGCACATTGAAGGCGCCTCCCTCCGCATTGGCCCTCAAGTTCATTTTGACGCTCTCCTCGTGATACTGAAGGCGCCGGAATGTACGGTGGATGCCCATGAATCTGTGAGCATTCGCGCCCAGGCTGTGAGCGCCAACTGGGAGCAGCAGTTGCGCCTGCTCGGCAAAGAGCTTTCTATTGAGACGGCAGACGCCGAGGGATGGCCACAGCGCTATGCTAGGGGCCAAACGCACACCGAAGAGGACTCGGACGTGCTTGAGTACTACCACGCCCTCCGGCGCGTGCTGCGATTCTTCCGCCGAACTCAGCATGTCGAAGCCGGCGCTCTCGCAGCTGACCGAGAGCAATTGTGGCAGTACGTTCTTCGGACCGACGCTAAGGCTGATGCAGTGGTCGATGCGCTCATGACGCAGGGGCTCTTATGGCAGCACGGCCCCGAGTATCGACTAAGCCAGGAGATTCTTGAGCGTGTCGGACTAAGTTTCGAAGACATGAACCGCGCAGTCGTGACTCCTCAGCTCCTGACACTACTTCGAAGCATCGCGGCTTGAGGTGCGGCGGCGAGAATTCCGTCGTCACTGTCGTCCGAGATAGTTGGAGACTGTTGCAGGGGAAAAACGCAGCCATTAGCTGTCATGTCCACAGGAGGGGAGAACACTGCGCCTGACCGGCAAGGACGTCGGGACGCCGATCCTGCACTTCCGGCCACCGGACGGCGCGGCGTTCTTCGGACCGGTGATCAGCCGGGTGCCCGCCCCCGAGGACGCCGTCGCGCTGTGGGACCACGTGGTGGCCCTCGCCGCGTTCCCCGGGTTCGCCGAGCTCAAGCGGAGCCTGCGGGAGCGACCGCAGGTCCGCGCCTTCGGCGTCCGGCCGGACGAGGTGGGCGTCCAGGAGGACTGGCACGGGGGCAGCCGCCGCCAGCACCGGTGACCGCGGGCTCCCCGCGGGCACGCGGAGGACCTAAGGTGAGCCTTACCTGCCCCGCAGGGCGACCTGTCTGCAGGCTGACCGCCACCGCCCCTCGTCCCTGGAGCCGCTCGTGTCCTCGACGACCGACGCCGCTCCCCGGACCGCCGGGGCGGTGGCGCCGCCGCGGCCGCGCGGCCTGCTCCGCGGCCGCGGTCCCCGGTTCCTCACCGCCGCCGCGCTGCTGCTCCTGGTCGTCGTCGCCGCCGCGCTCAGCCTCGCCGTGGGCACCCGCGGCATCGGTCCCGGCACGGTCTGGCAGGCGCTGACCGACTCCTCCCTGAGCAGCGAGGAGACCGTGATCGTGCGGGAGCTGCGCCTCCCACGCACGGCCTTGGGCCTGATGGTGGGGCTGGCGCTGGGCGTCGCGGGCGCGCTCACCCAGGGCCACACCCGCAACCCGCTGGGCGACCCGGGCCTGCTCGGGGTCACCGCCGGCGCCTCGCTCGGCGTCGTCCTGGCCATCTGGCTGCTCGGGCTCACCACCCCCGCCGGCTACGTCTGGTTCGGCTTCGCGGGGGCGCTGACCGGCAGCGTCCTGGTGTTCGCCCTCGGCTCCGTCGGGCGCGGCGGCGCCACCCCGGTGACGCTCGCACTCGCCGGCGCCGCGCTGTCGGCGCTGCTCTACGCGCTGGTGCGGGCGATCCTGGTCAGCGACTCCACCAGCCTCGACGGCTTCCGGTTCTGGGTCGTCGGCGCCCTGTCCGGCCGTGGCGCCGACATCGCCTGGCAGGTCGCCCCGTTCATCGCCGCGGGGCTTGTCCTCGCGCTGCTCAACGCCCCCGCGCTGGACCTGCTCGGCCTCGGTGAGGACGTCGCCCGCGGGCTCGGCCAGCGGGTCTGGCCGGCCCGGCTCGTCGGCCTCGGCGCGGTCACCCTGCTCTGCGGCGCGGCCACCGCGGCCTGCGGTCCGATCGCCTTCGTCGGCCTGGTCGTCCCGCACGTCGTCCGGGCGCTCACCGGCCCGGCCCACCGCTGGCTGGTCCCCCTCTCCGGGCTGCTGGGTGCGGCGTTCCTGCTGCTGGCCGACGTCCTGGGCCGGGTCGTGGCACGCCCCGGCGAGCTGCAGGTCGGCATCGTCCTCGCCCTCGTCGGCGCCCCGTTCTTCATCGCGCTGATCCGCCGTCGCCGGCTGGCGGGCCCATGACGGCCACGGCTCCGGAGCGGGTCGCCGTGCCGCGGGAGACGGTGGTCCGCGTCGGCCCGGTCTCCGGCAGGGTGCGCTGGCGCCGGCTGGTCGTGCCGGTGGCCGCCGCCGTCGTCGTCGTCCTGCTGGGTGCGCTGAGCCTGGGCCGCGGCGACTTCCCCATCAGCGTCGGCGAGGTGCTCACCACCCTCGTCGGCCTGGGTGAGGAGACCCAGGAGTTCATCGTCCTGGAGCTGCGGGCGCCGCGGATCGTCGTCGGGGCGCTCGTCGGCATCGCGTTCGGGCTGGCCGGTGCGCTGTTCCAGACCTCCGCCCGCAACCCGCTGGCCTCCCCCGACGTCCTCGGCATCACCCAGGGCGCCTCGGTCGGCGCGGTGGCGGCGATCGTGCTGGGCGGGACGTCGGGCGGCGCGGCCCTGCTGGGCGGCCTCGGCATCCCGCTGGCCGCCCTCCTCGGCGCGCTGGTGTCCGGCGCCCTGTTGTTCGTGCTCGCCTGGCAGCGCGGTGTCGACGGCTACCGGATGGTCCTCGTCGGCATCGCGCTGTGGGCGGTCGCCTCCGCCCTCACCGACTGGCTGCTCACCCGCGCGGAGATCTCCGACGCCGCCTCGGCCTACGTGTGGATCACCGGCTCGCTCAACGCCCGGACGTGGGACCAGGCCGTCCCGCTGGCGATCGCCCTCGCCGTGCTGGTCCCCCTCGCACTGGCCGCCAGCCGCGCCCTGGGCGTCCTGCAGTTCGGCGACGACACCGCCCGCGGCCTGGGCGTGCGCCTCCCGCTCGCCCAGGCGTCGGTCGTGCTCGTCGCGGTCGCGCTCACCGCGGCCGCCGTCGCCGCGGCCGGCCCGATCTCGTACGTGGCCCTCGTGGTGCCGCAGATCGCCGTCCGCCTCAGCGGCGGCTCGCGGCCACCCCTGCTCGCCTCCGGGCTGCTCGGCGCCGCGCTGGTGATCGGCGCGGACCTGCTCACCCGCACCGTCCTGCCCCAGGCCCTGCCGGTCGGGATCCTCACCGCCGTCGTCGGTGCCCCCTACCTGCTCTGGCTCCTCGTCCGCGGAAGGCGGCGATCCACGCTGTGACGACCACGGTGCACCCCCCGGCCCCCACCGGGACCCGCCCGGTCCGCCTCGCCGCCGAGTCGGTCAGGCTCGGCTACGACGACCGCGTGGTCGTCCACGACCTGGACCTGCAGCTCACCGACGGCTCGTTCACCGCGATCGTGGGGCCGAACGGCTGCGGCAAGTCCACGCTGCTGCGGGCGCTGGGCCGGCTGCTGCGCCCCACCCGGGGGCAGGTGCTGCTCGACGGCCACGCCATCGCGAGGACCCCGACCCGCGAGGTGGCGAAGGTCCTCGGCCTGCTGCCGCAGACCCCGGTGGCGCCCGAGGGCCTGACGGTGGCCGACCTGGTCGCCCGCGGCCGCCACCCCCACCAGTCGTGGCTGCGGCAGTGGTCGCGCGGGGACGAGGCCGCGGTCGCCGAGGCGCTGGCCTGGACCGACATGTCCGACCTCGCCGAGCGCCCCGTCGACGCGCTCTCCGGCGGGCAGCGGCAGCGGGCGTGGATCTCCATGGCGCTCGCGCAGGGCACCGACCTGCTGCTCCTGGACGAGCCGACGACCTACCTGGACCTCTCGCACCAGATCGACGTCCTGGAGCTGGTGAGCCGGCTGCACACCGAGCGGGGCCGCACCGTCGTCGTCGTCCTGCACGACCTGAACCTGGCCGCGCGGTACGCACAGCGGCTGGTCGCGATGAAGGACGGCGTCCTCGTCGCCTCAGGCACCCCGGCCGAGGTGCTCACCGAGCAGCTGCTGGCCGACGTCTTCGACCTGGAGGCGCGGATCGTGCCGGACCCGGTGGCGGGGACGCCGATGGTGGTGCCGGTCCGCCGGCTGCGCTGAGGCGCCGCTGACGACCGTGCACGTGCGCGGACGTGCACGGCGGGTCCCCGCGATGTGCCCAGCGGCTCAGGAGGCGACGCCCTGCCGCCAGTAGCCCATGAACGCCACCGCGCCGCGGGGGACGCCGAGGTCGCCGACCAGGTGCCGGCGCAGCTGCTTGACCACTCCCGCCTCGCCGGCCAGCCAGGCGTAGCAGCCCGAGGCCGCATCGGCGTCGGGGACCTCCCACAGCAGCTGGGAGTCCAGGTCGACGTCCTCCGGGGCCTCCGCCGGCGTCGCCGCCACCCCCAGCTCGCACAGCGCCGCGTGCACCGCCGGAACCAGCAGCGAGCCGCGGACGGCGCCCGAGCGCGGCAGCCAGCGAACGGTCACCCCCGGCGGCAGCGCCAGGTCCACCGCGTCGCCCTCGGCCGGCACCTCCAGCAGGGCCACCACGCGGCGCGGGGCCTCCTCGAGGGCCTCGAGGATCGCGCACACCGCGGGGACGGCGGTCTCGTCGCCGGCGATCAGCAGCGTGGTGGCCGCGGCCGGCGGAGCCCACTCCACGCCCCACATCCGCCCGCGCCCGGGCCGGTCGGGGCCGAGCAGCACGATGCGGTCGCCGGGCGCCGCGGCCGCGGCCCAGCGGGCGGCCGGACCGGCGTGCCCGTCCTCCACCCCGTGCAGGACGACGTCGACGTCGAGCTCGGCGACCTCGGGACGCGCGGCGCGGACCGTGTAGGTGCGGATCCACGGCCGCTGCTCCTCGGGCATCGCACAGTACTCGGCGTACCACTCCGGGCCACGGTCGGTCAGCCGGCGCAGGCCGGCCGGGTCCCGGGCGAGCACCAGCTTGATCCGCTGGTCGTCGCCGGCGACGCCGAACCCGGCCAGGTCGGGGCCGGTGAGCGTGATGCGCACGAAGCTCGGCCCCAGCCTGCGGACGGCGGCGACCTCGACCGGGAAGAAGGCCCAGCCGGGCGCGGCCCGGACCTCCGGCTCGACGGTGAGGCTCATGCGTCGTCTCCGCTCTCCCCGGGATGCCGGCCCGTGCGGACGGCAACAGAGGTGAGGCTAACCTAAGCCGCTGCTCGGGGGAACGACCCCGAGGTGACCTGCGAGGAGATCCCGTTGCACCGCACACCGCGCCGCCTGATCGGTGCCTCCCTCACCCTGGCCGCCGTGCTCGCCGCCGCCGGCTGCTCCGACGACGACACCGCCGGCGCGGCCGGCACCAGCGCCTCGGGGGAGGGCGGCTGGCGGTTCACCGACGACATGGGCAACACCGTCGAGCTCGACCGGACCCCGACCCGGATCGCCGGGCTCAACGACGTCGTCGCCTCGCTGTGGAACTACGGCATCGAGCCGGTCGCCGCCTTCGGCCAGACCTCGGCCGCGGACGACGTGGCGTTCGACGGCAGGGACCTCGGCGAGCTGGAGATCGTGGGCGAGAGCTACGGGCAGATCGACCTGGAGCAGCTGGCCGCGGCCGACCCCGACGTCATCGTCACCTCGGTCTACCCGACCGACTCCGAGGGCACGCTGGACGACACCCAGCCCCTCTACGGGTTCGAGTCCCTCGAGCAGCAGGAGCAGGTCGCCGAGATCGCCCCGGTCATCGCGATCGCCTATCGCGGCTCGGCCGCCGACGTCATCGAGCGGACCGTCGAGCTGGCCGGGTCCCTCGGCGCGGACGAGGAGGTGGTCGACGCCGCCCGCGAGGACTTCGACGCGGCGTCGGAGACCCTCTCCGCGGCCGCCGAGGGCGGGCTGACCGTGCTGCCGGTCTACGCCACCGTCGCCGACGGGTGGTGGATGAACAAGGCCGCCGACGACCCGTCGCTGCGGCTCTACCAGGACCTCGGCGTCCGGTTCGTCGACCCGGGCGGCGACGGCTACTTCTGGGAGTCGGTGGGCTGGGAGGAGGTCCCGGACCACCCCAGCGACGTGATCCTGTACTCGCTGCGGTTCAGCATGACGCCGGAGGAGATCGCGGCCCAGCCCACCGCCGCGTTGCTGCCGGCGGTGCAGGCGGGCCAGCTGTACCCCTGGAAGTACATCGGCATGGACCACGTGGCGCAGGCCGCCTACATGGAGGAGCTGGCCGGCTACCTCACCGAGGCCAGGAAGGTCACCTGAGTCGGCTCCCCGCTGGTCGCCTCCCGGCGCGGGTCACGAGGGCGCGACGGTCTCCGGGACCGCGGCCGTCGCGGGCGCCGACCGCGCCGTCTGGGCCAGGCCGATCCCCACCAGGACGACGAAGCCGCCCAGCACCTGCCAGCCCGACAGCACCTGTTCCACCCACAGCCAGGCCACCACCGACGCCAGCACCGGCTCGACGGTCGCCACGAGGCCGGCGGTGGTGGGCGACAGGTGCCGCAGCGCCGCGATCGACAGCCAGAACGGCACCATCGCCCCGAGGACGACGATCCAGGCGACCAGCGCCCACAGCGGCAGCTCCAGCGCGCCCAGCGACACCGGCACCCGCTCGGTGAGCACCCCGGCGTCGAACTCCCACCACGGCGCGGCCACCGACCAGAACAGCCCGGCGGCGACGAAGCTCCAGCAGGTGAGGGCCACCGGGTCGCGGGAGACCGTGCCGCGCTCCCCCATGAGGTAGTAGGTGGCCAGGCACAACGCGGCGGTCAGCCCCGCGGCCACGCCGAGCGGGTCCAGCGAGCCGCCGCCCTGCCAGACCTCGGCCACGAACACCAGGCCGGACAGCGACAGCAGCAGCGCCACCCACAGCCGGCTGCGCACCCGCTCCCGGCGGACCAGCCACACGTAGAGGGCGATGAACACCGGCGCGGTCATCTCGAAGACCAGCGCGATGCCGACCGGCAGCCGGCCGATCGCCACGTAGTAGAGGAACTGCGTGAGGGCGACGCCCACCACGCCGAACACGGCGAGGAAGGGCACCTCCCGCCAGGTGGTCCGCAGCCGCCCGGGCGAGACGAGCGCCAGGACGACGAGCAGGCCGACGGCGGCGCCGACGCAGCGCAGCGCGGTCAGCCGGGTGGGCGGGATGCCGGCCTGCAGCGCCAGCGTCGAGACGGTGCCGTTGACGGCGAAGAACCCCGCGGCGGCGACGGTGGCGGCGTATCCGAGGGCGGGGCGCGGCATGGCGAGAACGTAGTCCCCGTAGCGCCTCGTGCCGCCTACCTGGTGGGGAGTCGGACCACGGCCGGGACGCCACCGCGGTGGACCCCCCGGCCGGGCTCACTGCACGGAGGCCGGGTCCATCCAGACGGCCTCCCAGACGTGACCGTCGGGGTCGGTGAAGCTGGCGCCGTACATGAAGCCGTGGTCCTGCGGCGGCAGCCAGGGCTTCCCGCCGTGCTCGAGCGCCCGGGTCACGAGCGTGTCGACCTCCTCGCGGCTGCTCGCCGACAGGCCGTTGAGCACCGTCGTCGACTGCGCCGGGTCACCGACCTCGCCGGTCACGAAGTCGGCGAAGCGGTCCCGGGTCAGCAGCATCACGACGATGTTCTCGTCGACCACCACCGAGGCGGTCCGCTCGTCGGAGAACTGCTCGTCGAAGGAGAACCCCAGGCCGCCGTAGAACGCCTTGGCGGCGGCGAGGTCCCGCACCGGCAGGTTCACGAAGATCATGCGCACGGTCGTCGGTCCCGTCGTCCGGGGGCCCGGTCGGCCCCGTCGCGAGTAGGACGGGGCCGGCCGGCGGAACTCATCGACCGCGGTCGGGGACCGGGGAGCCGACGTCCCGCACCCCGCGCTCCCCGCCGTCCTCCCGGTGCTCGACGGCGCGGACCGGGCCGTCCGGGACGCCGTCCCCGTCGGTGTCCGGCGCCGGCTCGACGACCAGCACGAAGTCCTCGCCGTGCCGGGTGATGCCCTCGACGACGGCCTGCTCGACGGCCTCGGCGGCGACCGTGCGACGCAGCACGACCGGGTCGGTCCGCACGTCCCTGGCCAGCGACACCGCCAGTCCCACCATCACCAGCGCGAAGGGCAGCGCGGCGATGATCGTCAGGTTCTGCAGGCCGGTGAGCGCCTCGTCCCCGCCGGCCAGCAGCATGATCGCGGCGACCGCGCCCATGACGACGCCCCAGAACACCACCGTGCCCCGGCTCGGCGACAGCGTGCCGCGCTCGGACAGCGACCCCATCACGATCGAGGCGGCGTCCGCGCCGGAGACGAAGAAGATCGCCACCAGCACCATCACCAGCACGGTCATCACGGTGGCCAGCGGGAAGGTCCCGAGGACGCCGAACAGCTGCCCCTCCGAGGTCCCCTGCCCGGCGACGTCGGCGCCCCCGCGCTGGGCCGCGATGCCGGCGCCACCGAAGACGGCGAACCAGACCAGGCTGACCACGCTCGGGACCAGCAGCACGCCGGACACGAACTGGCGGATGGTGCGCCCGCGGCTGATCCGGGCGATGAACAGCCCGACGAACGGCGTCCAGCTGATCCACCAGGCCCAGTAGAAGACCGTCCAGCCGCGCAGCCACTCGGCCATCGGGTCGCCGCCGGTGGCCTCGGTGCGCGCGGCCATGGCGGCGAGGTCGGAGAAGTAGCTGCCGATCGTCGACGGCAGCAGGTTGAGGATGAAGACCGTCGGCCCGACCACGAAGACGAACACCGCGAGCACCAGGGCGAGCACCATGTTGGTGTTGGCCAGCCACTGGATGCCCTTGGCGATGCCGGAGACCGCCGAGGCGACGAACGCCGCGGTCAGGACGGCGATGATCACCACGAGGCTGCCGTTGCCGACGTCGCCGGCCCAGCCGAGGATCTCCACCCCGCTGCCGATCTGCAGCGCGCCCAGGCCGAGCGAGGCCGCCGACCCGAACAGCGTCGCGAAGATCGCCAGGACGTCGATGACCCGGCCGGCCGGCCCCTCGGTGCGGCGCGTGCCGAACAGCGGGGCGAACGCGGCGCTGATCAGCTGCCGGCGGCCCCGGCGGAAGGTGCCGTAGGCGATCGCGAGCCCCACGACGGCGTAGATCGCCCACGGGTGCAGCGACCAGTGGAACAGCGTCGTGGCCATCGCCGTCTGCACCGCCTCGGGCGTCTCGGCGGTCACGGTGCGCGGGGGCGGGGAGACGTAGTGGCTCAGCGGCTCGCTGACGCCGAAGAACATCAGGCCGATGCCCATGCCGGCGCTGAACATCATCGCGACCCACGAGACCGTGCGGAACTCCGGCGCCTCGTCGTCCCGCCCGAGCGGGATCCGCCCGTACCGGCTGGCGGCCAGCCACAGGACGAAGACGACGAACGCGGAGGCGAGCAGGACGAACAGCCAGCCGAGGTTGGTCTCCACCCACTCCAGGGCGGTGCCGCTGGCCGAGCCCAGCCCCGACGGCGAGGCGAAGCCCCAGGCGACGAACGCCAGGGCGACGACGGCGGAGACCCCGAAGACGACGCGGTCGAGGGAGCCCCCGCGGTCGGCCGGTGACGGCGGGGGCGGCGCGACGGCGGGGTGCGCCCCGGAGCCGGTGGACGGTGGGCCTGCTGGTGTTCTCGTCACGGTTGCGTGCGACGCCGGGGACCGGCGTTCCTCCCTCTCGATCGACGGCGGACGCGCCACCGCTCCCGGGGTGCGGGAGGAGGCGGCGCTCCCCCACGGTCCGGAGCGGACCGGCCGGATGCAAACCGCCGTGATCTCGGCGACACGACCGCGCGGCAGCCGCCGGTGCCTGTGTGCCCGCGGGACGGCGGGGGCACACCCCGGCCGTGGCGCCCCCGTTCCCCCCGTCCCAGTCGCGGCCACCGTGGTCCCCCCGACGCCGGAAACTGCTGGTCGGGCTGGCGGTCGGGGTCGCCGTCGGCGTCCTCGGCTCGTTCGTGCTGCCGGCGCAGTACGGCATCACCGCACTGTTCCTCGCCGGCCTCAGCGGCTTCCTGCTCGTGGTCGCGGTCGTGGTGTTCGTCACCTACCCCGGGCCGGACACCCTCGGCCAGCTGCTGCGGACCCCACCCCTGGCGGGGGCGGTGCTGGTCGTGGCGGTGCTGCTGGTGCTCGCCAACCCGGCCGGGTCGCTGCGCTGGCTGTGGGTCGTGGCCGCCGCCGTCGCCGCCGCGTGGACGGCGTTCGCGGTGTGGGAGACCCGCCGGTACGGCGGCTGACGAGGCCCCCGGCACACTTCCCGGCATGGACCAGCCCACCACAGAGGACCTGCCCGCCGCCCTCTACCGGCCGGTCGACGGCGGGTACCTCGCCACCGCGCTGACCATCGGCCCCTGGGACGCGGGCCTGCAGCACGCGGGGCCTCCGGCGGCACTGCTGGCCCGCGAGGCCGAGGCGGCGAGCGGGATCGCCGACGGGCAGACCGTCCGGCTCGCCTACGACATCCTCGGTCCGGTGCCGGTGGGCCCGGTGGCGGTCTCGGCCCGGGTGCTGCGCCCCGGCCGGCGGGTCGAGCTCGTCGAGGCCCGGCTCACCGCCGGCGACGACCGGCCGCTGATGCGGCTGACCGCCTGGCGGGTCCGCACCCGTGCCGCCGAGGGGACGCCGGAGCCCCCCGTCCCCCTCCCCGGGCCGGCGGAGAGCCGGCCGGAGACGGCGGACTTCTTCACCACCGACGTCGCCTACCACCGGGCGCTGGAGTGGCGGTTCGCGCACGGCTCGTTCAACGCGCCCGGCCCGGCCGCCGCCTGGACCCGTCCGCTGTGCACCCTGGTGGACGGCGAGTCGATGACACCCCTGCAGCACCTGCTGGTGATGACCGACGCGGCCAGCGGCATCTCCGCCGTCCTGGACTGGACGACGGCGACGTTCGCCAACGTCGACCTCGGCCTCTCGCTGGTCCGGCCCCCGGCCGGGGAGTGGCTCGGCGTGGACGCGACCACCACCATCGGCCCGGCCGGCGCCGGCCAGTGCTTCGCCGACCTGTACGACACCACCGGGCGCGTCGGCCGTTCCGCCCAGTCGCTGTTCGTCGAGCCGCGCTGACCGCCGGTCACGGTTGGCGTTCCCCGGCGGCGGCGACGACGCTGGGGGGCGATGGAACCACTCGACGCACTCCTGAACTGGCTCTCCGGCCGCGGGCTGGAGATCGTGCTCATCATCCTCGGGTCGGTGCTGCTGGCCCGGCTCGTGGCCTGGGTGGGCACGAAGATCACCGACCGCATCGACGCCCGCTCCACCGGCGGCGACGTCCTGGTCCGGTCCGAGGCGGCCAAGCACCGGCACTCCCTGACCCAGGTGATCACCTGGACGCTGGTCGTGATGATCTACGCGATCGCCGCCTTCTTCGTGCTCGACCGCGCCGGCATCCCGATCGGCGGGCTGGTGGCCCCGGCGACCGTCCTCGGCGTCGGCCTCGGCTTCGGCGCCCAGCGGATCGTCGGCGACGTGCTGGCCGGGTTCTTCATCATCACCGAGCGGCAGTACGGGTTCGGTGACGTCGTCTCCATCCAGGTGGTGGGCGGTGGCGACGAGGCGACCGGCACCGTCGAGGACGTCACGCTGCGGATCACCCGGCTGCGCTCGCCCAACGGCGAGGTCATCACGCTGCCCAACGGCCAGATCGTCAAGGTGGTCAACCTGTCCCGCGACTGGGCCCGCGCCGTCGTGGACATCCCCGTCCCCACCACCATGGACGTCAGCCGGGTCAACGACCTGCTGCACAGGGTCGGCGAGGAGGCCTTCGCCGACCCCGCGATGCGCCCGCTGCTGCTCGACGAGCCCAGCGTCATGGGCGTGGAGACCCTCGACCTGGAGCAGGTCAACGTCCGCATGGTGGCCCGCACGCTGCCCGGCAAGCAGTTCGAGGTGGGCCGCGACCTGCGCGCCCGCGTCGTCCTGGCCTTCCGCCGGGCGGGACTGAACATGCCGCCGCCGACCTCGCACGTAGCCGCCGAGGACCTCTCCGCCGCCCAGGACGGCGCCCGGTGAGCCCCCGCCACGCCGACGAGCACCCGACCCGCGAGCTGCCCACCGGGCGGCCGTCGGTGCGCACCGCGCCCCCCTCGGGGCTGCGCCGGTTCTGGTCGGCGGTGCCCCACCACCTCGGCCGCGCCCGCACCTCGACCGTCGTCCTGACGGTCCTCTTCCTCGCCATCGGCACGCTGTACCTGTACGTCCGCCCGCCGGTGACCGGCGTCGGCACGATCCAGCAGCCCGCCGGCAGCACCCAGCCCGCGCCGGCACCGGCACCGGTGACCACCGAGCCGACCCGGGCCCCCGAGACCACCGAGCCCACCGGGACGACGGAGCCGACGCCGACCCCCACCCGCAGCACCGCGCCGACCAGCACGCCGCGCGAGACGACCGGGACGACGCCGGAGGAGACCACCCCCGAGGAGGGGACGACGAGGACCAGCCCCCGCGAGCCGGCACCGACCCCCGCGCCGACGTCGGACGCCCCCGTACCGACCACGTCCCCGTAGCCGTGACGGCCGCCACGCACGGCGGTCACCCAGGCACCTCGCCGCGCCGGGGCCGTGGTCCACAGGGCAGGATCAGCACCCCGCGCCTCGGCGGACGAGGCGCCTGTGGAGGGAGACAACCCGTGGCCATCCGATCCCTGACCCGGCGTGGACGGGTCGCCGTCGCGGCCGCCGCCGGCCTGACCCTCGTGCTCGCCGGCTGCGGGGACGACTCCGGCGGCACCGACGCGGGCAGCGGTGGAGGTGGCGCGGCGGCGAGCACCGAGCCGTTGCCGACGGTCGAGGCCGACGAGGCGCTCGCGGCGATGGTCCCCGCGGAGGTCGCCGAGGACGGCGTGATCACCGTCGGCACCGACAGCAGCTACGCCCCGAACGAGTTCATCGCCGAGGACGGCGAGACGATCGTCGGCTTCGACGTCGACCTGTTCAGCCTGGTGGCGCAGAAGCTCGGGCTGGAGGCCCGGTTCGAGACCGCCGACTTCGGCTCGATCATCGCCGGCGTGGGCTCGGGCCGGTACGAGACGGGTGTCTCCTCGTTCACGATCAACCCCGAGCGACTGCAGCAGGCCACCATGGTCAGCTACTACTCCGCCGGCACCCAGTGGGCCACGAAGGCGGGCAACCCCGACGGCGTGGACCCCGACAACGCCTGCGGGCTGACCATCGCCGTGCAGCGGGCCACCGTCCAGGTCGACGACATCACCGCCCGCTCGCAGGCCTGCGAGGCCGCCGGTGAGGAGCCGATCACGATCAACCAGTACGACCTGCAGAGCGACGCCACCGCGGCGATCGTCTCGGGCGCGGCCGTCGCCGGCCTGGCCGACTCCCCGGTCATGGCGTACGCCGTCCAGCAGACGGGCGGCCAGCTGGAGCTGCTGGGCAACATCTACGAGGCGGCGCCCTACGGCTACGTCGTGCCGCTGGACCAGACCGAGTTCGCCCAGGCGCTCGCCGACGCCGTCCGCGCGCTCATCGAGGACGGCACCTACACCGAGGTGCTCGAGCGGTGGGGCGTGGAGAACGGCGCCATCGACGACCCGACGGTGAACCCCACCGTCGGCTGACCGGAGCCCTCCGCCATGGCCGCCGAGGCCCCCGACACCACCCGGCCGGCACCGCCCGAGCGCATCGAGGCGGTGCCGGTCCGGCACCCGGGGCGGTGGGTCGCCACCGCCGTCATCGCCGTGCTGGCGGCGATGTTCGTCCACATGCTGGCCACCAACCCGGTGTTCCAGTGGGACTTCATGGTCGACAACATGTTCTCGCCCCCGGTCCTCCGCGGGGCGCGGACGACGTTGGTCATGACCGTCCTGGCCATGGTGCTCGGGGTGGTCCTCGGCATCGTCCTGGCCGTCATGCGGCTCTCGCCCAACCCGGTCGTCTCCGGCACCGCCTGGGCCTACATCTGGTTCTTCCGCGCGATCCCCCGGATCGTCCTGCTGTTCTTCGTCGCCAACCTCGGCGCCCTCTACGCCACCTACGAGTTCGGTTTCCCGTTCGACCGCCAGCTCATGGACCTGTTCGGGTTCGACGCGGACCTGCGCCTGTTCGGCTTGAACGGCAACCAGATCTTCACCGGCTTCTTCGCGGGGCTGCTGGGTCTGGCGCTGTCCGAGGCGGCCTACATGGCCGAGATCGTGCGGGCCGGCATCCAGTCGGTGGACCCCGGCCAGGCGGAGGCCGCCCACGCCCTGGGCATGAGCCGGGGCAAGACCATGCGCCGGATCGTCCTGCCCCAGGCGATGCGGGTCATCATCCCGCCCACGGGCAACGAGACGATCGCGATGCTCAAGGACACCTCGCTGCTGATCGCCGTCCCGGTGACCACGGAGCTCAACTTCCAGCTGCGGGCCATCGGCAGCCGCACCTTCCAGATCATCCCGATGGCCGTGGCCTCGATCCTCTGGTACGTGGCGCTGGCCAGCCTGCTGATGATCGGCCAGCACTTCCTGGAGCGGCGGTTCAGCCGCGGGTTCGGCACGCGGGAGACACGGGCACAGCGGGCCGCGCGCAGGGCGCGGGGGATCGGGGGCACGAAGTGAGCGTCGCGGCGCAGCCCATGGTGCGGGCCGAGGGTGTGCGCAAGTCCTTCGGCCACGTGGAGGTGCTCAAGGGCATCGACCTGGAGGTCGCGCCCGGCGAGGTGGTGTGCGTGATCGGCCCGTCCGGGTCGGGGAAGTCGACCTTCCTGCGCTGCGTCAACCACCTGGAGAAGATCGACTCCGGCCGGCTGTGGGTGAACGGCCACCTCGTCGGCTACCGCGAGCACGGCGGCAAGCTGCACGAGCTCCACGACCGGCAGGTGGCCGCGCAGCGGCGCGAGATCGGCATGGTGTTCCAGCGGTTCAACCTGTTCCCCCACATGACCGCGCTGCAGAACGTCATGGAGGCGCCGGTGCAGGTGAAGGGCGTCCGCAAGGAGGAGGCCCGGGCCCGGGCGGTGGAGCTGCTGGAGCGGGTGGGGCTCGGGGACCGGGTGGACAACTACCCGAACCAGCTCTCCGGCGGCCAGCAGCAACGCGTCGCGATCGCCCGGGCCCTGGCGATGGAGCCCAGCCTCATGCTCTTCGACGAGCCGACCTCCGCCCTCGACCCCGAGCTGGTCGGGGAGGTCCTGGACGTGATGCGGGGGCTGGCCGACTCCGGCATGACGATGGTCGTCGTCACCCACGAGATCGGCTTCGCCCGCGAGGTGGGCGACTCCCTGGTGTTCATGGACGACGGCGTCGTGGTGGAGTCCGGCAACCCCCGCGACGTGCTCACCGACGCCCAGCACCCCCGCACCCAGGCGTTCCTCTCCAAGGTCCTCTGAGGAACCGGCACCCGGGGGCGGCGGCCGTCCCCGCCCTCACCAGGAGGTGACGACGGCGATGCCGGGCGCCGAGCCGACCGCGGCCAGCGCCGCGGCGGCGTCGTCCAGGGGCAGGTGGCGGGTGACCAGACGCTGCGGGGCCAGCCGCCCGGCCGCGATGAGGCCGATCAGCTCGGGGTAGGCGTGCGCGGCCATGCCGTGGCTGCCCAGCACCTGCAGTTCGCGCGCGATGACCAGCTCCATCGGCACCGACGGCCGGCCCTGCGCCGGCGGCAGCAGCCCGACCTGCACGTGCCGGCCGCGCGGGCGCAGGCACCGCACGGAGTCCTCGCAGGTGACCGCCGCCCCGAGCGCGTCCAGCGAGACGTGCGCCCCTCCTGCGGTCAGCTCCACCACGGCCGCCGGCACGTCCGCGCCCCCCTCGACGACGTACTCGGCGCCGAGGTCGCCGGCGAGGTCCAGCGCCGCCGGGGAGACGTCGACCGCGACCACCCGCGCACCCGCCGCCACGGCCACCTGCACCGCCGAGAGCCCGACACCGCCGCAACCGTGCACGGCGACCCACTCGCCGGCCCGGACGCCGCCCACCTGGACGACCGCCCGGAAGGCCGTGGCGTACCGGCAGCCCAGCGCCGCCGCGGTCCCCTCGTCGAGGCCGTCGGGCAGGGCGACGAGGTTGACGTCGGCGGCGTCGAGGGCGACGAACTCCGCGAGTGAGCCCCAGTGGGTGAAGCCGGGCTGCGTCTGGTGCGGGCAGACCTGGTGGTCCCCGGCGGCGCACTGCGCGCACCGGCCGCAGGCGTTGACGAAGGGGACGGTCACCCGGTCGCCGGCCCGCCACCGGCGCACGCCGGCTCCGACGGCGGCCACCGTGCCGGCCAGCTCGTGGCCGGGCACGTGCGGCAGGACGACGTCCGGGTCGTGACCCTGCCAGGCGTGCCAGTCGCTGCGGCAGATGCCGCTCGCGCCGACCCGGACGACGACGCCGCCGGGCGCGGGATCGGGCGTGGGCACCTCCCGCACGCTCAACGGGCCACCGAACTGCTCGAACACCAGTGCACGCACCCGGGCAGCCTCCCGCACCGCCACGGGCGTCCCCCCGGGGGCGGGCTTCCCCGTGCGACGGCCGGCTGCCTAAGATCGCGGCTGGCTCACGAGAGGCAGTGCGAAGCACCTGGCTGGCTGCCCGGCAACCTCGACTCCGTCCGAGGTGCTCCAGGGGAAGAGCCGGCCGGTCGGCGCCCGCCGCCCGGCAAGGACGGAGGTCCCCGTGCGCCGCGGGGTCTCCCGACGAGAGGAGACCGGCGCATGACCGACCCGCAGAGCTGGAGCTTCGAGACCCGGCAGATCCACGCCGGCACCAGCCCCGACCCCACGACCGGGGCCCGCGCGCTGCCGATCTACGCCACGACGAGCTACCAGTTCCGTGACGCCCAGCACGCCGCCGACCTGTTCGCGCTGGCCGAGATGGGCAACATCTACACGCGGATCATGAACCCGACGCAGGACGCGCTCGAGCAGCGCGTGGCCTCGCTGGAGGGCGGCGTCGCGGCGCTCGCCGTGTCCAGCGGCCAGGCGGCGGAGACCCTCGCGATCCTCAACATCGCCGAGGCGGGCAGCCACGTCGTCGCCTCGGCCTCGCTCTACGGCGGCACCTACAACCTGCTGCACCACTCCCTGCCCAAGCTGGGCGTCAGCGTCTCCTTCGTCGAGGACCCCGACGACCCGCAGAACTGGCAGTCGCTGGTGCAGGAGAACACCAAGGCCTTCTACGCCGAGAGCATCGGCAACCCCAAGGGCGACGTCCTCGACATCAGCGCGGTGTCGGAGGTGGCGCACCGCAACGGCGTCCCGCTGATCGTCGACAACACGATCGCCACGCCGTACCTCATCCGGCCGATCGAGTTCGGCGCCGACGTCGTCGTGCACTCGGCGACGAAGTACCTCGGCGGGCACGGCACCGCGATCGCCGGCCTCATCGTCGACTCGGGCAACTTCAGCTGGACCGGTGGCAAGTTCCCCGGCTTCACCGAGCCCGACCCGACCTACCACGGTGTGGTCTACGCCGACCTCGGTGCGCCGGCGTACGCGCTCAAGGCCCGCGTGCAGCTGCTGCGCGACCTCGGCCCGGCGATCTCGCCGTTCAACGCCTTCCTCGTCGTCCAGGGCATCGAGACGCTGTCGCTGCGCATGGAGCGGCACGTGGCCAACGCCCAGCGGGTCGCGGAGTTCCTCGAGGCCCACGACGCGGTCGACCGGGTCAACTACCCGGGCCTGGCGTCCTCCCCGTGGCACGCGGCGCAGCAGAAGTACGCGCCCCGCGGCGCCGGCGCCGTCCTCACCTTCGAGCTGCACGGCGGCGTCGAGGCCGGCAAGCGGTTCGTCGACGCCCTGGAGCTGCACAGCCACGTGGCCAACATCGGGGACGTCCGCAGCCTGGTCATCCACCCGGCGTCGACGACGCACTCCCAGCTGACCGCCGAGGAGCAGCTGACCACCGGCGTCACCCCGGGCCTGGTGCGGCTGGCCGTCGGGCTGGAGGGCATCGACGACATCCTGGCCGACCTCGAGGCGGGCTTCCGCGCCGCGAAGTCGGCTGAGTGACAGGGGCATCCTGATGGTGGGCGGCGGGGTCCGGGTCGGGCAGGTCGCTGCCCCCTGGGCTCCGCCGCGGCCCGGCGGTTGGCGCGAGGGCGACCCGGCGGGCGACCGCCGCTTCCTCGACCTGCCCGGGCCGTTCGACCTGGAGCGCGGCGGCTCGCTGCCCGCCGTCCGGGTCGCCTACGAGACCTGGGGCGTCCTCGCCCCGGACGGCGGCAACGCCGTCCTCGTAGAGCACGCGCTCACCGGCGACAGCCACGTCGCCGGGCCGGCCGGGCCGGGGCACCCCACGCCGGGCTGGTGGGAGGGGCTGGTCGGCCCCGGCGCCCCGCTGGACACCGACCGGCTGTTCGTCGTGTGCGCCAACGTCCTCGGCGGCTGCCAGGGGACGACGGGGCCGTCCTCGGCAGCTCCGGACGGCGTTCCGTACGGCTCCCGTTTCCCAGCGGTCACCGTGCACGACCAGGTCCGGGTGGAGGCGGCGCTCGCCGACGCGCTGGGCATCGGCCGGTGGGCGGCGGTGCTCGGCGGCTCGATGGGCGGCATGCGGGTGCTGGAGTGGGCGGTCGCCTTCCCCGAGCGGGTGGCGGCGCTGCTGTTCCTGGCCTCCGGGGCGGCCGCGACCGCCGACCAGGTCGGCACCCAGACGACCCAGCAGGCCGCGGTCCGCGCCGACCCCGCCTGGGCCGGCGGCGACTACCTGCCCGGACCGGGCCCGGTCGCCGGCCTCGGCGTCGCCCGGCGGATCGCGCACCTGACCTACCGCAGCGCGCTGGAGCTCGGCGAGCGCTTCGGCACCGTCGTCCAGGCCGACGGCCGCTACGCCGTCGCCTCCTACCTCGACCACCACGCGGACAAGCTGGTCGGCCGGTTCGACGCCGGCAGCTACGTGGCCCTCACCGAGAGCATGAACTGGTGGGACGTCGGCCGCGGCCGCGGTGGGGTGGACGCGGCGCTGTCCCGGGTGACGGCGCGGGCGGTCGTCGCCGGGATCGACTCCGACCGGCTCTACCCGCTCGCCCTGCAGCAGCAGGTGGCCGACGGTCTACGCGTTCCCCTACGGGTCGTCCCGTCGCCGTACGGGCACGACGGGTTCCTCATCGAGATCGACGCCGTCGGCGCACTGGTCCGGGAGCTGCTCGGGACCTGACGCGTCGTCGGGCTCGCTCACCCCATGTCGTCGCCGGGCACCTGCCCCGCGGGTGGCAGCGGCTGGCGGACCACCGGCCGGACCCGGCGCGCCGCGGGCAGCCGCTCGGTGTAGCTGGCCGCGTTCCCCCGGATGTGCGCGAGGTCGTCGTCGGTCGTCCGCCGCAGCACCTTGGCGGGGACGCCACCGACCAGGGAGCCCGGCGGGACCTCGGTGCCCTGGGTGACGACCGCACCCGCGGCGACGATGGAGCCCGACCCGATGTGCGCCCCGTTCATCACCACGCTGCCCATGCCGACCAGCACGTCGTCGTCCACCCGGGCGCCGTGCAGCACCACGTTGTGCCCCACGGTGACCCCGCGGCCGATGACCAGCGGGGAGCCCGGGTCGGAGTGCAGCGTGCAGCCGTCCTGCACGTTGGTGCCCTCGCCGATCTCGATGACCTCGTGGTCGGCCCGGGCGACCGCGCCGTACCAGATGCTCGACCGCGGCCCCATCGTCACGGCGCCGACGACGACCGCCGTCGGCGCGACGAAGGCGTCCTCGTCGATCTTGGGGGCGCCGAAGTCCAGCTGCGCGATGTAGTTCTCCGCCACGGGGGTCAGCACAGCACAGCGGGGCCGTGCGCGCACCGTCCGGACGCACGGCAGACTCCAGCGCATGCCCGCACCGCTCCCGCCGCTGCCCACCTCGATCGTCGGCAGCCTCCCGCAGCCCGGCTGGCTGATCGACCACGACAAGCTGGCCCACCAGTTCCCGCCCCGGGTGCGGGCCAAGGAGTTGTGGCGGGTCGCCCCCGACCAGCTCGAGGAGGCGCAGGACGACGCGACGCTGCTCGCCGTCCGCGCGCAGGAGCTCGCCGGGCTCGACGTCCTCACCGACGGCGAGCAGCGGCGGGAGTCCTACTCCAACCACTTCGCCACCGCACTGCACGGCGTGGACGTCGACGACCCGGGCACGGTGCTCAACCGGTCGGGGCGGCCGATCCCCGTCCCCCGCGTGGTCGGTGACATCACGCGGCGCGAGCCGATCCAGGCCCGGGACGTGCGGTTCCTGCGCGCGGCCACCGACCGGGCCGTGAAGATCACGCTGCCGGGGCCGTTCACGATGGCCCAGCAGGCCCAGGACGACCACTACGGCGACGACCGCGCGCTGGCGCTGGCCTACGCCGAGGTGGTCCGTGAGGAGATCGCGGACCTCTTCGCCGCCGGCGCCGACATCGTGCAGATCGACGAGCCGTGGCTGCAGGCCCGCCCCGAGGTCGCGCGCCGGTACGGCGCGGAGGCGGTCACCCGGGCCGTCGAGGGCGCCGCGGGGCCGGTGCACCTGCACCTGTGCTTCGGCTACGCCGCGATGGTGTCCGAGCGACCGGAGGGCTACTCGTTCCTGCCCGAGCTGGCCGACACCCCGGTCCACACGGTGTCGGTCGAGACCGCCCAGTCCCACCTGGACCCCGCGCAGTTGCGGCCGCTGCGGGGCAAGGGCATCGCCCTCGGCGTCCTGGACCTGTCGACCCCGGAGGTGGAGACGCCCGAGGTGGTCGCCGACCGCGTGCGCCGCGCGCTGGACGACGTCGACGTCGAGAAGCTGGTGCTCACCAGCGACTGCGGCCTGAAGTACCTGCCCCGCGCCTCGGCCGAGGGCAAGATGCGCTCGCTGGCCGAGGCGGCCCGGGTGCTGCGGTCGGAGCTCTAGGCGGACGGCCGCTCCGGCGCCCGCCCCTCCGCGAGGAGGGCGCCGGGGCCGATCCGCTCAGACCAGCCCGTGCGCGTGCACCGCCTCGGCCACCTGCAGGAAGCCCGCGACGTTGGCGCCGAGGACGAGGTCACCGGGTGAGCCGTACTCCTCGGCCGTGGCGTGGCAGCGGGTGTGGATGTCCCGCATGATCTCCTCCAGCCGGGCCTCGGTGTGCTCGAAGGTCCAGCGGTCCCGGGAGGCGTTCTGCTGCATCTCCAGCGCGGAGGTGGCCACGCCCCCGGCGTTGGCGGCCTTGCCCGGGGCGAAGGCGATGCCCGCCTCCCGGAAGATCCGCACCGCGTCGGGCGTCGAGGGCATGTTGGCGCCCTCGACGACGTAGCGGCACCCGTTGCGGGCGAGGACCTTCGCCGCGTCGCCGTCCAGCTCGTTCTGCGTGGCGCTGGGGAGGGCGATGTCGCAGGGCACGTCCCAGACGCTGCCACTCTCGACGAAGGACGCCGACGGGACCCGGTCGGCGTAGTCGCTGATCCGCCCGCGCTCGACCTCCTTGACCTGCTTGAGCACCTCCAGGTCGATGCCGTTCTCGTCGACGACGTAGCCGGTGGAGTCCGAGCAGGCGACCGCGCGGCCGCCGAGCTGGTGCACCTTCTCGACGGCGTAGACGGCGACGTTGCCCGACCCCGACACCACGACCCGCTTGCCGTCGAAGGCCTCGCCGCGCACCTCCAGCATCTCGTCGGCGAAGAAGACCGCGCCGTACCCGGTGGCCTCGGTGCGGACCAGCGCGCCGCCCCAGCCCAGCCCCTTGCCGGTGAGGACGCCGGACTCGTAGCGGTTGGTGATCCGCTTGTACTGGCCGAACAGGTAGCCGATCTCGCGGGCGCCGACGCCGATGTCACCGGCCGGCACGTCGGTGTACTCGCCCAGGTGCCGGTAGAGCTCGGTCATGAACGACTGGCAGAACCGCATGACCTCGCCGTCCGAGCGGCCCTTGGGGTCGAAGTCGGAGCCGCCCTTGCCGCCGCCGATCGGCATGCCGGTCAGCGCGTTCTTGAAGATCTGCTCGAAGCCCAGGAACTTGACGATGCCCAGGTTCACCGACGGGTGGAAGCGCAGGCCGCCCTTGTACGGGCCCAGCGCGGAGCTGAACTCGACGCGGAAGCCGCGGTTGATCTGCACCTGTCCGCGGTCGTCCTGCCACGGGACGCGGAAGATGATCTGCCGCTCCGGCTCGCAGATCCGCTCGACGGTCTTCATCTCGGCGTACTCGCGGTGCCGGTCGAGCACCACGGCCAGGCTCTCCAGCACCTCCCGGACCGCCTGGTGGAACTCCGTCTCGCCCCGGTTGCGCCGCAGCACCTCGTCGTAGATGCCCTGCACCCTTGCAGGAACCTCGCCGCTCACCCTGGTCCTCCTCCAGTCGGGTCCGCCCGGCAGACGCTACGGCTCCGGGGTGGACGTGCCCGACGCCGGGGCAGCCGGATGCCCCTGCGCCGTGGGCACGGTCACGGCGTGAGCTCGCCCAGCACCCGTGGCACCTCCGGCGGCAGCTCCCGCGCCAGGAAGCCGAGCCGGCCCACGGACGACGCCAGCCGCTCGCCGGCCCGCCCGTGCACGTAGGAGGCCCAGACGGCGGCCTGCTCCGGGGGCGCCCCACGCGCCAGCAGCCCGACGGTGAGGCCGGCCCGCACGTCGCCGGACCCGGACACCCCGAGCCCGGGGAGACCGCTGTCGTCCTGCCAGAGCCGGCCGTCCGGAGCGGCGGTCCAGGCGGTCGCCCCGCCCAGCCCGACGACGCCCCAGGTCCGGTCGGCGAGCTCCGTCGCCGCGGCGGCCGGGTCGTCGTCCACCTGCTCCTCGTCGACGTGCAGCGCGTAGGACATCTCCGCCGGGTTCGGCGTGAGCACCACCCGGCCCTCGAGGTGGCGCAGGCACGTCGCGTCGGCGGTCACGCAGGCCAGGCCCAGGGCGTCGAGGGCCAGGCACCCCTGCACGACGGGCAGCAGCCGCCGGCCCAGGGCCCGGGTCTCCTCCTCGTCGGCCATGCCCGGCCCGATCAGGACCGCGTCGGCGGCCTCCGCGAGGCCGCGCACCGCGTCGGCCGCGTCGGCGCGCACGGCGCCGCCGCTGGTCTCGGGCAGCGCACGGACCCGCGCCTCCGGCAGCGCCGTCGCGGCGAAGGGGGCCATCGACGCCACGGTCGCGACCTGCAGCTTGCCGGCGCCCGCCCGTAGAGCCGCCTGGGCGGCGAGCAGGACCGCGCCGAGTGTCTCGGCGCTGCCGCCGACGACGAGGACCGAGCCGCGGGCGTTCTTGTCGCCGGTGGGTTCGGGCAGCGGCCAGCGGCGCAGCGCCTCGGCGGTGACGATCGTGGGTTCAGGTCCGCGGTGCGGCATCGGGCTCCTCGGTGACCGGCTCGGCCTCGGCGATGAGGTGGTCGACCTCGTTGAACGCCGCCAGCCGCAGGCAGCCGTCGGCGTCGGCCTCGTAGCGGGTCAGCGAGGCGTTGGCCACCTGCTGGTCCCGGTCGACGGCCAGCAGTTCCTGCTCGGTGAGTTCCTCGAGCACGTAGCGGAAGACCATAATCACGGCTTGGTGCGCGACGACGAGCAGCCGCTCGCAGTCGTGCCGCAGCGCCTCGGTGGCCAGCAGGCTGCGCAGCCGCAGCGCGACGTCGGCCCAGCTCTCGCCGCCCGGAGGGCGGTAGTAGAACTTCCCCAGCAGCTCCCGCCGTTCGGCCTCCTCCGGGTGGTGCTCGCGGATGCCGGCGCCGGTCATGCCGTCGAAGGCGCCGAAGTCCCGCTCCCGGAGCCGCTCGTCGGTCCGCACCCGGACGCCCAGGGGTGCGGTCGCCAGCCGCGCCGTGGTCAGGGCCCGGGCGAAGGGTGAGCAGAGCACCGCGGTCGGCCGCTGGTCGGCCGGCAGGGCGGCCAGGTGCCGGCCCAGGGCCTCGGCCTGCTGCCGGCCGGTGTCGGACAGCGGCACGTCGGGGTCGCGGATGTCGAGCTGCAGGCGGGCGGCCCCGGTGGCCTGGGCGTGCGCGTCGGCGACGTTGCCCATGCTCTCGCCGTGCCGGACCAGCCACAGCACCGCCGGGCCGGGTCCCCGCTCGCCCATCCCGGCCCTCCTCGTGTCGCTCTCCCCCGGGCGCGCGGCAGCGCCCGGCGTCCCGCCGCCGGTAGCCGCGCCGGGGACCGGTCAAACCGCGGGCCGGTGCCCAGCGCTCTGGACGGGTGGCCCGGCCGGCCGGAGGATCGCCTACGTGACGCTGCCGACCGACCTGCCGGTGCGGGCGTTCCCGGACCAGGCGGCGCTGGAGGAGTGGCTGGCGGCCGAGCACGCCACCGCGCCCGGGCTCTACGTGCAGATCGCGAAGAAGGGCTCCGGGGTGCCGTCGGTGACCTACGCCGAGCTGGTCGAGTCGGTGCTCTGCTTCGGCTGGATCGACGGTCGGTCCAACCGGGTGGACGACGTCTCCTACCTGCAGCGGATCACCCCGCGCCGTCCGCGCAGCATCTGGTCCCAGAAGAACGTCGCGGCGGTCGAGGCGCTGACCGCCGCGGGCCGGATGCGGCCGGCGGGGCTGGCCGCGGTCGAGGCGGCGAAGGCCGACGGCCGCTGGGAGCGCGCCTACGCCGGCCCGGCCACCGCGACGGTGCCCGAGGACCTCGCCGCGGCGCTGGCCGCGCAGCCGGCGGCCCGGGAGGCGTTCGCGGCCCTGGACGGCGCCAACCGGTACGCCGTCCTCCACCGGGTCCTCACCGCCGCCACGCCGGCCACCCGGGCCAAGCGCGTCGCGGCACTGGTGCAGATGCTGGCCGAGGGCCGCCGCCTGCACTGAGGGGGCCGTCCCGGGGGTCAGGGGGCGGACGTCAGGCCGGTTGCCGCGTCGACGGGCTGGGCCTGCCTCGCGTCGTCGCGGTCCCAGGCGTACCGCCTCGTCTCGGTGGCGATCGTGATGTCGTAGGACTGGAAGAACTCCCGCCGGCCACGCTCCCGGGTGCGGACGTGGTCGGGCTGGTCCCGCCACTGCGCGATGGCCTCGTCCGACTCGAACCGGGCAACGGCGAGTTCGCTGCCGTCCTCGCCGGCGTATCCCTTGATCTCGATGAAGCCGGGGATCTGGGCGACCCTCTCCAGCATCTCCGCGAAGGCCTGCTCGTAAGCGGCCTGGTCGATGTCCTCGCGCGTGTGGATCTTGAACAGGACGACCTTGCCCATGACCCCTCCCTCACGGTCCGGCCCCGGATCGGGTCCCCATGCTGGCACCGGCTCGTGGGGCCGTCGATCTCCAGGACGACGGGTGCGGTGACTTACCATGCCGCACGCCTGGACGAGGGACGAGGACTGCCGGTGATCAGCGTGGAGCAGACCCTGCTGGATGCGCTCGACCGGGGGGATCCGGAGCCTCTCGGGGACTGGCTCACCACCTCCCTGGCCCGCACGGGGATGGACCCGGACCGGTTCGACCGGCTGCGGGGCATGGCGCGGTGGAACAGCGCGGACGGGGTGGGCGCATCCCTGGACCAGACGCTCGAGTGTGTCCGCGAGGCCGTGCGCCGGTCTGCGACCGACCCCGTCGCGAGTGCGCTGCTGGCGCTCTACCTCCGGCAGCGGGGCGAAGCCGCGTGGGAGATCTGCTGGGACCACGAGCCCGTCCGGGCGGTGATCACCGCCGCGTGCACGGAGTGGAGGGCGGTCACGAGGGGGGTCCCGGAGGCCGTGGTCGAGGGCGCGTGGGAGCTCCTGCGGCTCCTAGACCAGGAACTGCTCGTCGAGGGCGCCGCCTCCTCGGGCGGGCTGTCGCTGCTCACGCGTCTGGCGGGGCTCGCCGCCGACGGGGCGACCGCGATCGCGTCGTCCGTCGCCGGGACGGACCCGATCGCCGCGCACGTCTGCGAGGTCGCCCGCCGCGAGTCGGCCTTCTACCGGGCGGTCGCCGGCGCAGCCGGCGCAGCCGATCGACACGTCAGCGGCAGCGCGGACGACCTGGACGGCGCGATCCGGGCGCTGTCGGCCGCTGAGGACCTGCACCCCCACGAGATCGAGCGCAGCGAGCTCCGTGCCCACCGCGCCTCACTGGAGGCCCTGCGGTCGGCCCGGGGCCGGCCGCAGGTCCACGTCGTGCGCGGGTCGGTGGTCTACCTCTACCCGTTCGGCCTGCGCGGGCTGACCCCGGGGAAGGCAGTGGACGCCCTGCGGCGGACCGGCACCCGGTGGACGCTGGCAGGCCTCCCCGTGGAGACGGTGGCCCGCGAGCTCCCGCTCAACGACATCTGGCGGGGCAACGACCCGCTCCTCCGGCAGTACGCCGGCGCCTCGCTCCTGCTGCCCGAGTTGCTCCTGCCGGACCCGGACCGGGACCAGCCGCACGCGCTGCGGGTCGAGGTGCGGCTCACCCGGCTCGGCAACCACTGCATCCGCATCGAGACGCCACTGGAGGGGACCGGACCGCAGGGCCTCTACGCGGCCATGCTGCGGGCGGCACCCGAGTCCGCCGACCTCCGGGAGCTGGGTCTGCCGATCGCGCCGGCCGGGGCCGCCGAGGGGCCGACGTGGGGACGGCTCGCCGACCTCGCCACCGAGGTGGGGGCGGACCTGTGCAGTCAGTTCGCCGCGCATGCCGACGCACCGGACGTGCAGGTGAGCGCCAGGGGCGGCACGTACCACGTGATCGTCCGGGTGCAGGAGGCCGTCGCCCGGGACCCGGGAACCGGCGCGGGTCCGCTCGTCGAGGACCCGGACGCCCTGCTCGGCCTGGTCGGCGGCTCCCTGCTGGGGCACCCGGTGCGCCACGGGATCAGCTCGATCGCCGAGTGGAGCCGGTACCCGGCGTCCGCGGCGACCCGGATCGCCGCGCCCGGCCTCGTGGAGGGTCTGGTGCTGCGGACGGCCAACACGACCACGATCGCGTGCCCGACCGCGCCGAACTACATGGTGGACACCCTCCAGGAGGCCGCCGAGTTCGTGGCCACGCTGGACGGCCTGTTCGCCGGATGGCAGGTGGAGCTCGCCGACCTCTACCACCGCATCAAGGGCGAGATGGAACGGCTGTCGGAGGAGCTGGCGAACCCTCCTGCCGGCGGCTGGGACGAGGGCCACCTGGACGCCCAGCAGCGCAGCCTCGAGGTCGCCCAGCACGAGATGCAGCTGTTCGTGATGGCCAGCCGGCTGCGGCTGAAGTTCATCACCGCGCCGTCCCTGGTCACGTCCCCCGTGATGCGCGAGATCATCGACCACCTGCTCGACGCAGCCGGCTTCGACCAGGCGCGGGCGGACTTCGTCGGGACGGTCGAGGAGGTCGTCGGCGATCGTGCGTGGACGTTGATCGAGAGCTCGGTGCGCAGGCGCCAGGAGCTCGCCGATGCGCGACGTGTCCTCGACGAGGCGCGCGCGCGTCGCAGACTCGACATCCTGCTGGCCGCTGTGACGGCGATCGGCGTCTCGGGGATCTTCTCGCTCCTGCAGGCGGGCTACGACATGCGCGGATGGCTGGCCGCCGCGCTAGCCGCCCTCGCGCTCCTGACCGCGGCCACCATCGCCGTGGTGACCAGCCGCGTCACCGCGCCGTTCTCCCGGCACGACCGGGACCGCAGCGCGGCGGGTCAGCCACCGCCCCGGGCGGGGGATCGGGGTCCGCGGTGATCACGACGGTCACCGACCCGGCGGAGCTCCGTCTCGTCCACGCCCGGCTCCTCGCCCCCACGTTCTCCCCCGATGAACTGCTCGGGGCCGAGGAGCTCAGCCGCGCGGTCGCCGGCGACTCGGCCGAGGTCCTCGTCCTGCGGCGGGCGGACGAGCCGACGTCGGTCGCGGTCGCGGAGTTCTTCCCCGCGGCCTCGGTGGTGCTCCTCTCCTACCTGGCCACGGCGCCGGCCGTCCGGTCCACGGGGCAGGGCAGGCAGCTCCTCGACGCGGCGCTGGCCCGGTGGACTGCCCGGCACGACCCGTGCCTGGTGCTGGCCGAGGTGGAGGACCCCGCGCACCACCCCCGCAACCGGTACGGCGACCCGGAGGCCCGCCTGCGGTTCTACGCGCGCGGCGGAGCGGAGGTCCTCGACCTGCCGTACTTCCAGCCCCGCCTGCGGCCCGACAGTGCCCGCGTGCCGCACCTGTTCCTGCTGGTGCTGCACTCGGCGCCGTCCCTGCGTTCCGGTCCGGGAGCCGTCGACGGCACGCTCGTGCGGCGCTTCCTGGAGGAGCTGTTCGTGGGAGGCGAGGGCCGGCTGCCCGAGGACCCCGATGGGCGGCGGCTGCTCGCGGCGGCGACCGGAGGTGTGCGGGTCGGCCCGCTGCACACGGCGTGACCGGCCGCCCGCCGGTCAGAGGAAGCGGCGGGCTCCGGCGTAGCCGCGCTGGTCGACGCTGGTGACCGCCACCGGCTGTCCGAAGGTTCGCGCGTGCACCATCTTCCCGTCGCCGATGTAGATGCCCACGTGGCTGACCGGCGAGTAGAAGTAGACGACGTCGCCGGGCTGCAGCTCGGCCCGGGAGACCTCCTGGCCCATCTGCGACTGGGCACGGCTGGAGTGCGGCAGCGACACCCCCGCCGCCTGGTAGGCGAAACTGGTCAGCCCGGAGCAGTCGAAGCCGTCCGGGCCCGAGGAGCCCCACACGTAGGGCTTGCCCACCTGCGCCAGCGCGGCCTGGATGACCGCCCCCACGGCCCCGCTGGGCGCGGCGGCCACCACCGACGCGGTGGACGGCGGCGCGAGGGCCGGCCCGGCCAGCCGCGCGGTGACGGCGGCCTGCTCCTGCGCCGAGAGACGGGCGAAGTCGGCCTCGTAGGCGTCCACACGCGCCTGCACGTCGGCCTGCTGGCGCTCCAGCTCGGCGAGGGCCGCGGTGGCCTGCGCGGCGGCGGCGTCGGCTCGCGCCTGTGCCTCCTGCGCCGCGGACTGCGCCGCGGCGACCTCCGTGAGCAGCCCCTCGGTGTGGCTGGCGATGAGGTCCAGCGTCGTCATCTGCTGGACGACGTCGGCGGCGGAGGCGCCGGTGAGGAAGGCGGCGACCCGCGACTGGGAGTGGCTGGTCCAGCCGCTCTGCGCGAAGGCCCGCAGCTGGGGCTCGTACTCGGCGACCGCGGCGTGCGCCTGGTCGGCGGTCCGGGCGGCGGCGGCGGCCACCTGCTGCTGCTCGGCGACGAGGAGACGCGCCTGGTGCACCTGCTCGTCGAGGTCGGTCAGCTGCTGGCCGGTCTCCTCCACGAGGCGGGCGGCCTCGGCGGCGTCCGACGGCGTGGCACCGGCCGTCGCGGGGGCCAGCACGACCGCCGCCGCCGCGCCCAGGGCGAGGGTGGCTCCGGCCCAGCGTCGCCTCGTCGTCCGGTTGCGCTGCATCGCCGGCCCCCTCTCGCCGCGCCCCGCCCCGGGAAGTGGGCGGTGTTCCGAGCGCGTCCGTACGCACGGTAGGGAGGACGTGTCGACGAGTAGTGGCTGGCGCGCGGGCTGCCGGGCAGGAGGCGCGACTCATCCGTCACAGGGACCACAGCAGGCCCCGGCGTCCCGCCCGGGCGGGGGATCTGTCAGCAGGAGGGGCTACCGGGGCGGCGCCGCCCCGGGGGCACGGCGCCTTCGCGGGCGGCACCCCCGGGGACGGGCGCGGGCTACCGCCGGCGGGACGGGGCCGCCCCGGAGGGGTGGCGGTCGGGCGCGAGGGGGACCAGCCGGTCGGCGACGGCACCGGTGACGAACGAGTACAGGGCCTTGCCGCCGATGTCCACGACCTGGTCGCGGCGTGACCACGTCCACGGTGGCGCACCGACGCCGGTGGCGTTCTCCAGGGTCTGGTCGGTGGCCAACCGCACGGAGGTGTGCCACGCGGAGGCACGCCAGCCCCGCAGCCCGCTGGCCGACCAGATCCCGCGCAGGGCGCCGACGAGGGCGCCGGTCCCCCAGTGCATGAGGTGGTTGCGGACCGGCGGACGCGCCGAGCCGGGGAGCCGGCGCCGGGTGGTCAGGGCGGTCAGGGTGCGTCCCGGCACGTAGGAGTCCGGCCGGTGCGTGACCGACTGCTCGAGCTTCTCGCCGAGCGTCATGGCCGCGGTGCCGGCCAGCCCGGCCAGGGCACCGCGGAGGGCGGCTCGTCCCAGCATGGGTGCGCCCTACCCCGCACGCCCCCGGCCAACCCGCGGACGGCGGCCCCGCAGGGGCCGCCCCGGGCCGACCCGCTCCGGGGGTCGCCCGCTCAGCCGGCGAGGGGCTCCTGGGCGTCGATGCCGGTGACCATCTCGAGATCGCGCAGGACGGCGCCGAGCTCGTCGGCGGTCCACGGCTCGCAGCAGTCGCAGCCGCCGTCGCGGTAGCAGGCCAGGCCGAGCAGACCCGCGGCCTGGTCCTCGGCGATGGAGAGGTGGCCCGCGGACGGGTGACGGTGGCAGGCGCACGCCGCGGCACACAGCCCGAGGCCCCAGCCCGCGACGACGACGGTGTCGCCGTCGTCCCAGACCTGACCGATCTGGAACACCGACGGCTTCTGACCTCTGGCCACGGGACTCCCCCTCACCGGCCCCGGTGTCGCGCGGGGCCTGTCTGTGGCCGCGCGGGGGAACCGCCCGTGCCACGTCTGGTCTGGTGTGCGGGGTGGTACGAGGCCTGTGTCGCGGTCCTGCGGGCCATCCCGACAGGACTCAGGGTATTTGGACGTTTGCGGAACGTCACGGTCACGATCCGCCAACGATGTGACGGAACGGTTGGCACACGACCACTGACCGTCGTGTCGCGTCGGCGCGCCGCGGCACCGTGGCCCGGGGAAGGCGTCAGCTCGCCTGCGACACGCTGCTCATGTTGAAGTCCGGCACCCGCACCGGCGGCATCGCGGCCCGCGTGAACCAGTCGTTCCACTCCCGCGGCAGGGTCCGCTCGGTGCGCCCCACCTCGGTGATGCGGGCCAGCAGGTCGATCGGGGACTCGTTGAAGCGGAAGTTGTTCACCGCACCGGTCACCTCGCCGCCCTCCACCAGGAAGACGCCGTCGCGGGTCAGGCCGGTGAGCAGCAGCGTCTGGGGGTCGACCTCGCGGATGTACCAGAGCGTGGTCAGCAACAGCCCGCGGTCGGTGGCGGCCACCATCTCGTCCTGACCGGCGGTCGCCCCGGGCAGCTCGAGCACCAGGTTGTCGACGGCGGCCGTCGCCGGGGCCGTCGTCCTCAGCGCCCACGACCGCGGCCGGATCAGGTTGCTGAGGACGCCCCCGGCGATCCAGTCGACCGCCGGGGTCGCCATCCCGTTGTCGAAGACCGACGCCGAACCGGACGACCCGCTGACCACCTGGAAGGGGCAGGCCTCCAGGCCCGGCTCGAACGGGTCGCTGCGCAGGGTCAGCGGGAGTGCGGCCAGCCGCTCGCCGATCCGGTTGCCGCCGCCGGCCTTGGCGTAGACGTTGCGGCCCTCGTCGGCGTCCCGCGCCTCCATCGTCCAGTAGGCGTAGATCATCAGGTCGCTGACGGCGGACGGCGGCAGCAGCGTCTCGTAGCGGCCCGCCGGGAGCTCCACCCGGCGCCGGGACCACTCCAGCTTGCGGGCCACCTCCCCGGCCAGCGCCTCCACCGAGACGTCGGCGAAGTCACGGGTGCCCGTGCCGGCCCAGACCGAGCGGCCCATGTCGGCGCTCTTGCCGTTGAGCTCCACCCGGCCCGTCGGCTGGTCGTGCCGCAGCCGCAGACCGGTCGACGTCCCCAGGTACGTGGTCGACAGGGCGTGCTCGGCGTAGCCGAAGAGCCGCTCGTCGCGGCCGCGGGCCTCGCCGAAGGCCTGGCCGAGGGCCGGCGCGAACTCGGCGAACACGTCGATCGAGGTCTGCGCGGGCTCGGCGTCCCAGTCGCCGGAGCCCGGCGGGGTCTCCGACACCAGCGGCATCGCGTCCTCCGCGGGACCCGCGTCGCGCGCGGCCTGCTCGCTGGCCGCCACCAGCTCGGCGATGTCGGGGTTGCCCGTGCGCGCCACGGTGCCCGCCGCCATCCCGGCGCCACCGTCGACGAAGGAGACGACGACGATCTGCCGCGAGCGCATCGACCCGTTGGTGGTGAGGCTGTTCGACGCCCACCGGAGGTTGGCCTCGGAGCTCTCGACGACGAAGGCCACCTGCCCGTCGGCCGTGGAGGCGGCCAGTGCCTTCTCGACGACGTCCTGCGGGCGCTCGTACGTCATCGGCCTGCCTCCTGGACCGTGTTGAGGATGGTGACGTTCTCGAACAGCGCCACCGGGCAGCCGTGGCTGACCGGGGCGACCTGACCGGGCTGGCCCTTGCCACAGTTGAAGGCCCCGCCGAGCACGTAGGTCTGCGGGCCGCCGACGACGGCCATCGAACCCCAGAAGTCCGTCGTCGTCGCCTGGTACGCGACGTCGCGCACCTGGCCGGCGAGGCGGCCGTTCCGGATGCGGTAGAAGCGCTGGCCGGTGAACTGGAAGTTGTAGCGCTGCATGTCGATCGACCAGCTCTTGTCGCCGACGACGTAGATGCCGCGCTCGACGCCGGCGATGACGTCGGCGGTGGAGGGACCGTCGGGCGCCGGCTGCAGCGAGACGTTGGCCATCCGCTGCACCGGCACGTGCCGCGGGGAGTCGGCGAAGGCGCAGCCGTTGGAGCGCGGCATCCTGCCCAGCCGGGCGGTGTTGCGGTCGACCTGGTAGCCCACGAGGACGCCGTCGCGGACGATGTCCCACCGCTGGCCGGCCACGCCCTCGTCGTCCCACCCGACGGTGGACAGCCCGTGCTCGGCGGTGCGGTCGCCGGTGACGTTCATGATGGGCGAGCCGTACCGCAGGGTGCCGAGCTGGTCGACGGTCGCGAACGAGGTGCCGGCGTAGGCCGCCTCGTAGCCCAGTGCCCGGTCCAGCTCGGTGGCGTGGCCGATGGACTCGTGGATGGTCAGCCACAGGTTCGACGGGTCGACGACGAGGTCGTGGCGGCCGGCCTCGACCGAGGGGGCCTTGGTCTTCTCCCGCAGCAGCTCGGGGATCTCCGCCAGCTCCCCCCGCCAGTCCCACCCGGTGCCGGTGAGGTACTCCCAGCCGCGCCCGGCCGGCGGCGCCAGGGTGCGCATGCTCTCGAACGCGCCGGTGCTGCGGTCGACGGTGAGCGCGGTGAGGTCGGCCTGGATGCGGACCCGCTGCTGACGGGTGCGGGTGCCGGCGGTGTCGGCGTAGTACTTCTGCTCCTTCACCGCCGTGCAGCCGGTCTGCACGTGCTCCACGCCGTCGGCGGCCAGGAGCTGCTCGGAGAGCTCGGTGAGCAGGCCGGTCTTCTCCGCGTCGGGCACGGCGAACGGGTCGACGTCGTAGTCGGAGACCCAGACGGCGTCGGCGTACACCGGCTCGGGGGCGAGCTCGACGCGGTCGCTGTTCACCGCGGCGGAGACCCTGGCGACCGCGACGGCCTCCTCGGCCAACCGCACGGCCTCCGCGGCGGTGAGGACGACGCCCGCGGCGAACCCCCAGGTGCCCTCGTGGACCACGCGCACGGCCAGGCCGAGGTCCTCGCCGTCGGCCAGGGTCTCCGGGCGCGCGTCACGCAGGCTGATCGTCTGCGTGCGGATCCGCTCCACGCGCAGGTCGGCGTGCTCGCACCCCAGGTCGAGCGCGCGGGTGAGCGCCGCATCGGTCAGCGCGGCGAGCGGGAGGGCGAGGAAGGACGCATCCACGTCGCGGGAACCGGCCACGGGGCCTGTCTACCAGCCGGGCGGGACACACCCCGCCGGTCGACTGCGCGGACCCGCCCCGGGCAGATCCGGAGATGTGCACGGAGGGGGCCGGCCGGGGTAGTCGCCGGGGCATGACCTCGTCCCCGCCGTCCCCCGTCGGCGACGTCACCCTCACCTTCGGTGGGAACGCCACCACGCTGCTGCGGATCGGCGGGTTCACCCTGCTGACCGACCCGAACTTCCTGCACCGCGGGCAGCGCGCCTACCTCGGCAAGGGGCTGTGGACCCGACGGCTCACCGAGCCCGCCCTCCTGCCCACCCAGCTGCCGGCCCTGGACTCGATCCTGCTGTCCCACCTGCACGCCGACCACTGGGACCGCATCGCCACCCGGACCCTCGACAAGGACACGCCGGTGGTGACCACGCAGGCGGCGGCCGCGGCGCTGGGACGGCGCGGGTTCCGGGCGACCCTCGACCTGGCGCCCTGGCAGCGGCACGAGCTGACCCGGGACGGCGAGACGCTGCGGATCACCTCGGTGCCCGGCGTGCACGGGCCCGGGCCGCTGGCCAAGGTGCTGCCGCCGGTGATGGGCAGCGTGCTGGAGCTGCTGCGCGGGGGCGAGGTGAGCTGGCGCGGCTACATCAGCGGCGACACGATCTTCCGGCCGTGGCTCGGCGAGGTGCTGCAGCGCTGCGGGCCGCTCGACGTGCTCATCCCGCACCTGGGCGGCACGAGGGCCCTCGGCGTCACGGTCACGATGGACGGCCGGCAGGGCGCCGACCTGGTGGAGCTGCTGAAGCCGCCGGTCACCGTGCCGGTCCACTTCGACGACTACGACCGGTTCAAGTCACCCCTCGGCGACTTCGTCCGCGAGGTCGCCGCGCGCCGCGCCCCCGGCGAGCTCCGCACCGTCACCCGCGGCGAGACGATCTCCCTGCGGCCGTGACCCGGCGGTCCTCCGGACCGCACCGCGACCCCGTGCCGTTCCCGGCCGGGCCGAGCCCCCACGCCCGTGGATCCCCTCGGTCAGCGGCCGGCCAACCGCGCGGCGCGCTCGGCCACCCCGGTCCGCAGCGCCTCGGCGTCCACGGTGGTGCAGACGCCGTCGCGCACGACCTGCCGCCCGCCCACCCAGGTGTCGCGCACCAGCCGCGAGGCACCGGACCAGACGAGGTGGGTGAGCAGGTCCTCCACGTCGCCGACCGGCTCGAACAGCAGGTCCCGGGTGTCGACGTGCACCAGGTCGGCCCGCCGCCCGGCCTCGAGCTGCCCGAGGTCGGGCCGGCCGATCGCGTCCGCGGCGGCGCCGGTGGCCAGCCAGAACGCCTCCGCCGCGGGCAGCGCGGTCGCCGACCCGGTCGACAGCCGGACCAGCTGCGCGGCCAGCCGGACGTCGGCGAGCAGGTCCAGCCCGTCGTTGGACGCCGGCCCGTCGGTGCCCAGCCCGACCCGGATCCCGCGGTCGAGCATGGCCCGCACCGGCGCGATGCCGCTGGCCAGCTTGGCGTTGCTGGCCGGGCAGTGGGCGACGGCGACGTCGTACTCGCGCCACAGCTCCAGGTCGCCGTCGTCGAGGTGCACGCAGTGCGCGGCGAGCACCCGGCCCCCGAGGACGTCGTGGGCGGCCAGCAGCGCCGGCGTCGACAGGCCGTGGGTGGCCAGCAGGTCGGCGTCCTCGACGACGGTCTCGGCCACGTGCAGGTGCAGCAGCATGCCGTGCTCGCGGGCAGCCGCCGCGGCGTCCCGCAGGACCGGGAGCGGGACCGTGTAGGCCGCGTGCGGCCCGATGCCGTACTCGACGGTGCCGTCCCCCGGTGCCCGGGCGGCGAGCGACACCGCGTCGGCCAGCTGCTGGGCCAGCGGCGGCATCCCGGGCAACGGCAGCAGCGGGGTGGCGACGACCGCCCGCGCGCCGGTCCGGCCGACGGCGGCGGCGATCCGCTCGGGCGCGAAGTACATCTCCACGCTGGTGGTGACCCCGCCGCGCAGCATCTCCGCCGACGCCGCGGTCATGGCGACCTCGACGTCGTCGTCGGTCAGCCGGGCCTCCCGCGGCCAGATCACCTCCCGCAGCCAGCGCTCCAGCGGCAGGCCCTCGGCCTGCCCGCGGAACAGCACCATCGGCGCGTGCGAGTGGGTGTTGACCAGCCCCGGCACCAGCACCCCGGGGACGGCGACCACCTCGGCGTCCCCGGACGGCGGGGCGTCCGCCGCGGGGCCGACCCACGAGATCGAGCCGTCGGCGACGTCGACCACCGCGTCGGGGACCACCGTGCCGGCCCGGTCCCCCACGACGACGGCCCGGGCGGTGAAGCGCTGGCGCATGAGTGGCGAAGCTACCCCTGCCGCTCCAGGCCCTCCCGTGACCGCGCCGTTACCGTGGGACCCATGTCGTTCCTCGCCGCCGCCGCATCCGACGAAGGCGGGATCACCGGCTTCCTGCTCGACCTGGTGGAGAAGCTGGGGCCGATCGGCGTGGGGCTGTCCATCCTCGCCGAGACGGTCATCCCGCCCATCCCGAGCGAGGCCGTGCTCGGCGCGGCCGGCGTGCTCATCAACGAGGGCCGCATGTCGATCGTCCCGGTGGTCCTGTGCGCCACCATCGGTTCGGTCCTCGGCGCGATCTTCTTCTACCACGTGGGTCGGGCGCTGGGTCCGCGCCGCTCGCACGCCTTCCTCGACCGGCTGCCGCTGGTGGAGACCGCGGACGTCGACAAGACCTTCGCCTGGTTCGAGCGGCACGGGCGCTCGGCGGTCTTCTTCGGCCGCATGGTGCCCATCGTGCGCAGCTTCATCTCGGTGCCGGCCGGCGTCGTGCGCATGCCGTTCGGCCAGTTCCTCCTCTTCACCGCCGGCGGCAGCCTCATCTGGAACAGCCTGCTCATCGGGCTGGGCGTCGCGGCCGGCGACTTCGTCCGCGACAACCTCAAGTACCTGGACTACGCCGTCGTCGCCGTCGTCGCCCTCGGGCTCGCGTGGCTGGTCCACAAGCGGTTCCAGGACGTCCGTCGGCACCGGCGCGCCCGCAGCGAGGCCGGCCGCACCACGGCCGACCGGGCCGCGGCCGACGACGCCGAGCGGCCGCAGGCGTGAGCGGCCCCCTCCGCCGTCCGGAGGTCGTCGCGTTCGACGTCAACGAGACGCTGCTCGACCTGGCGCCCGTGCGGGCCGCCCTGGTCGAGCTCGGCCAGCCCGCCGACCTGCTCGGCACGGTCTTCGCGCGGACCCTCCTCACCGGGTTCGCCACCGCGGCCGCCGGCACCTGGTGCCGGTTCCGGGACGCCTTCGACGCCGCCCTCGCCCAGGCGAGCGACCTCTCCGACGACGACCGCGGCCGGGTCGCCGACGCGTTCCTCGAGCTGGCACCGCACCCCGACGTGGAGCCCGCGCTGCGCCGGCTCACCGCGGCCGGTGTCCGGGCGGTGACCCTCACCCACGGCTCCCCCGGCGTCGCCGAGGCCGGCCTCGAGCGCGGCGGGATCGCGCCGCTGGTGGAGCGGTCGCTGTCCAGCGAGGTGATCCGGGCCTGGAAGCCCGCCCGCGAGGTCTACCTGTGGGCGGCCGGCGCCTGCGACGTGGCCCCTCAGCGGCTGGCGCTGGTCGCCGCCCACGCCTGGGACGTGCACGGGGCGCTGCGGGCGGGCCTGTCCGCCGCCTGGTTCCCCCGCGGCGAGCGGGCCTACCCCGGGGTGTACGACCCGACCGCGCTCGTGGCCGGCGACCTGGCCGGCGCCGTGGACGCGCTGCTGGCCCTGCCCCGGTGACCGAGCTGCCGACCCCGCTCGGACCGGCCCGGGTCACCGCCACCGAGCCGGCCGACGGCACGGTCGGCACCCTGGTGCTGGGCCACGGCGCCGGCGGCGGCATCGGGTCGGCCGACCTGGTCGCCGTCACGACGTCCGCGGCGGCCGCCGGCTGGCGGGTGCTGCGTGTGGAGCAGCCCTGGCGGGTGGCGGGCAGGCGGATCGCGCCGGCCCCGCCGCGGCTGGACCTCGCCTGGGCGGCCGTCCTGGACGCGCTGCGGGACGGCGGCCGCCTGACCGGGCCGCTCGTGCTCGGCGGCCGCAGCGCCGGGGCCCGGGTGGCCTGCCGGACGGCGGCGGAGCAGGAGGCCGCGGCGGTGCTGTGCCTGGCGTTCCCGCTGCACCCCCCGGGGAAGCCGGAGCAGAGCCGGGCCGGCGAACTGACCGCCGTCGACGTCCCCCTGGTCGTGGTGCAGGGCGAGCGCGACGCCTTCGGCCGGCCCGAGGACGTCGCGGCCGTGCTCGACGGCCGCGGCGGCGCCTCGGTCTACGCCGTCCCCGGCGACCACGCGCTCGAGGCCGCCCCCGACGTCGTGGCGGCGGCGGCCGTCGACGGCCTGGGTGGGGTCGTCGGCTGACCTGCCCGGCGACCCCACCCGTGCCGGGTCAGCGGCGGCGACGCCGGCGCACGACGAGCGCCACCACCAGCAGCACCGCGGCGACACCGGCCAGCGGCGTCGCGTACCGGGCCATCGCCGCGCCGCCGGCGACCTCGAGCAGGTCGATCGGCTCCGGCTCGGCCTGGGCCGCCCGGGCCGGGGTGCTGGTCGGCGTCGCGGCCGGGCCGGCCGGGGTGGTCGTGCCCGCGGTGGTCGGCGCCGCAGCGCCGGGAGCGGCGGTGGCCGGCTCCGCCGGGGTGGAGGCCGCGGTCGCGGCCGGGCCCACCGGGGTGGTCACCGACGTCGGCTCGCCGGCGGCCTTGTCCGCTGCGGAGGCGGCCGCCTGCCTGGCCGCGGCAGCGGCCTTCTCCACCGGGGCGGCGCTGGTCGACGCCTCGGCCGCCGCGGCCACCTCCTCGACCGCGCCCGCGGCGGTCGCCGCGGCCCCGGGGGCCGGCGGGGTGGTCGCGGCCGCGGCCTGCGTCGGGGCCGTCGCCGCGTCACCGGCACCGAGCTGCGCGGCCAGCTTGTCGGCGAACTGGCCGAGCAGCTTGTTGCCGACGTCGGTCATGACGCCACGACCGAACTGGGCGGGCCGGCCGGTGATGTTGAGGTCGGTGAGGACGTCGACCCGCGTGACGGACCCCTCCTCCTTGAGCTGGGCAGTGATCAACGCGGCCGCGGTGCCGTTGCCGCGCTGGTCCTTGCCGCGGCCGTCGATGACGGCCCGGTGCGAGGCCTCGTCCTTCTCCACGAAGGACGCCTTGCCCTGGTAGGTGAGGTTGATCGGGCCGAGCTTGACCTTCACCCGGCCGGTGAACTCATCGCCGGTGACCGAGTCGAGCGCGGCGCCGGGCATGCACGGGGCGATCCGCTCGATGTCCAGCAGCACCCGCCAGGCCTCGTCGATGGGCACGGGGACGGTGAACGAGTTCTCCAACTGCACGGTGCGACCTCCTGGGGCTACGTGGCTCGGCCGGTCCGCCCCCCGAGGGGCGGGCCGGCCGAGTGGACTGGGCGGTACGGGGGGCGGGTGACCGACGCTACAACCCGGCGGCGGCGGTCACCGCACGACGAGTCAGCACCTGGGCCAGGTGCTGCCGGTAGTCGGCCTGGGCGTTGAGGTCGCTGCTCGGGCTGGTGCCCTCCGCAGCCGCCCGCGCGGCCGCCGCGATGGCGTCCGCGCTGGCCGCCACCCCGGCGAGGGCCGCCTCGGCCGCCCGGGCGCGCAGCGGTGTCGGGCCCATGTTCGTCAGCCCGATGCGGGCCTCCGCGATGTGCCCGTCCTCCCTGCGGACCGCCGCGGCGACCGCGACGATCGACCAGGCCTGCGCCACCCGGTTGAACTTCTCGTAGCGCATGCCCCACTCGCCGGCCAGCTTGGGGACGCGGATCTCGACGAGCAGCTCCCCCTCCTCCAGCGCGGTGGTGAGGTAGTCGACGAAGAAGTCCCCCGCCGGCACGGTGCGCCGGGTGCCGCCGGGGCCCACGACCACGAACTCGGCGTCCAGGGCCAGGGCCACCGCCGGCAGGTCACCGGCCGGGTCGGCGTGGGCCAGCGCCCCGCCGAAGGTGCCCCGTGCCCGCACCTGCCGGTCCGCCACGGTCTCGGTCGCCTCGGCGATCAGCGGCGCGTGCTGCGCGATCAGCGGGTCGACCAGCACGTCGTGGTGCGTGGTCATGGCGCCGATGACGATCGCGTCGCCGTCGTCCCGGACGCCGCGCATCTCGGCGACCCGGGACAGGTCGACGACCGTCTCCGGCGCGGCCAGACGCAGCCGCATGACCGGGATCAGCGACTGGCCACCGGCCATGATCTTGACGTCCTCGCCGCCGTCGGCGATGGCCCGCAGGGCCTCGTCGACGGTCGTCGGCCGGGCGTATGCGAACGGAGCGGGGATCACGGCTCTACTCCTTCGTCGTGTCGGCGGATCACCGGTCACCCCCGAGCGACGACTGCGGGGTGGAGACGCCGGCGGTGGTCTCGGTCTGCGCCCCGCCCCAGGCGACGGTCCCGGCGGTGGCGCGACCGCCGCCGTCCCCGCCCTGGTGGATCGCCCGCCACACCCGCTCGGGGGTCAGCGGCATGCGCAGGTCGCTGACGCCGAGGTGACGGACGGCGTCGAGCGCGGCGTTGACCACGGCGGGGGTGCTGGCGATGCAGCCGGCCTCGCCGACGCCCTTGGCGCCGATGGGGTTGCCCGGCGCGGCGTGCACCGTGTTGCCGGTGTCGAAGTGCGGCAGGTCGGCCGCCGACGGCACGAGGTAGTCGACGAACGTGCCGGTGGTGAGGTTGCCGTCGGCGTCGTACACGGCCTCCTCGTAGAGCGCCTGGGCGATGCCCTGCGCCAGCCCGCCGTGGATCTGGCCCTCGACGATGAGCGGGTTGACGATCGTCCCGACGTCGTCCACGGAGGCGTACTTGCGGATCTTCACCATCCCGGTCTCGGTGTCGACCTCCATGGCGCAGATGTGCGTGCCGTGGGGGAAGGAGAAGTTCACCGGGTCGTAGGTGGCGTCGGCGTCGATCGAGGGCTCGACGTCCTCCGGGTAGTTGTGCGCGGCGAAGACCGCCAGGGCGACCTCCTGGATGCCCATGCTCGTGCCCGGCGTGCCACGGACGGAGAACTTGCCGTCGGCGAACTCCAGGTCGTCCTCGCTGGCCTCCAGCAGGTGCGCGGCGACCTTGCGGGCCTTGGCCACCACCTTCTCCGCCGCCTTGACCACCGCCGTGCCGCCGACCACCAGGGACCGGGAGCCGTAGGTGTCCATGCCCTTGGGGGCCACCGCGGTGTCCCCGTGCAGCACCTCGACGTCCTCGAACGGGACCCCGAGCTGGTCGGCGACCAGCTGGCTCCACGCCGTCTCGTGGCCCTGGCCGTGCGGCGTCGACCCGGTGACGACCTCGACCTTGCCGGTCGGCAGCATCCGGATCGACGCCGACTCCCAGCCGCCGGCCCCGTAGGACAGCGAGCCGAGCACGCGGGAGGGTGCCAGGCCGCACATCTCGGTGAAGGTGGAGAACCCGATGCCGAGCTGGACGGGGTCGTTCGACTCGCGCCGGCGGCGCTGCTCGGCGCGCAGCTCGTCGTAGCCGATGAGCTCCAGCGCCTGCTGCGTGGCCGCGTCGTAGTCGCCGCTGTCGTACTCCAGGCCGGCCACGGTGGTGAACGGGAACTCCTGGGCCTTGATCCAGTTCTTCCGCCGCAGCTCCAACGGGTCCATCCCGAGCTCGACGGCGAGCTCGTCCATGATCCGCTCGACGGCGAAGGTCGCCTCCGGGCGGCCGGCGCCGCGGTAGGCATCGGTGGGCACCTTGTTGGTGAAGACGCCGTCGCACTCGAACCGGTAGGCGGGGAACTTGTAGATCCCGGGGAACATGAACGCGCCGAGCGCCGGCACGCCGGGGGTGATCAGCCGCAGGTAGGCGCCCATGTCGGCGAGGATCCGGCAGCGCAGGCCCTTGATGGTGCCCTCGCGGTCGGCGGCGATGTCGATGTACTGGATCTGGTCGCGGCCGTGGTGGGCGGTCATCAGCGACTCGCTGCGGGTCTCGGTCCACTTGACCGGCTTGCCCAGGCGACGGGCCACCAGGAGGGCGATGACCTCCTCCGGGTTGACCTGCAGCTTGCCGCCGAAGCCCCCGCCGACGTCGGGGGCGACGACCCGCAGCTTGTGCTCCGGGACGCCGGTGACCATCGCCAGCATCACCCGCAGCACGTGCGGGATCTGGGTGGCCGACCACATGGTGTAGTTGTCGCCCTGGGGCTGGACGACCACCGAGCGCGGCTCCATGAAGGCCGGGATCAGCCGTTGGTTGACGAAGCGGCGGCTGACCACGACGTCGGCGTCGGCGAACGCCTGCTCGGTGTCGGCGCCGGTGCCGGCCTCGCCCGCGTCGAAGACGAAGTGGTAGGCGGTGTTGGACTCGAGGTGGTCGTGACAGAGGTCCGCCTCGCCCTTGACCGCCTCCTCCATGTCCAGCACCGGAGGCAGCAGGTCGTAGTCGACGTCGACGAGCTCCAGGGCGTCGGCGGCGGCGGTCCGGCTGCGGGCGACGATGACGGCGACGGCCTCCCCGACGTGGTTGACCTCCTCGACGGCGATCGAGGGGTGGCCCGGGTTGACCATGTCCGGCGTCACCGGCCAGGCGCAGGGGATGGAGCCCTGTTCCTCGGCGAAGTCCCGGCCGGTGAAGACGGCGACCACGCCGGGGGCCTGCTGCGCGGCCGAGACGTCGATGCCGGTGATCTTGGCGTGCGCCACGGGGCTGCGGACGACGGTGAGGTGCAGCATCCCGGGCAGGACCATGTTGTCGGTCCACGTCGTCCGGCCGGTGATGAGCCGGGCGTCCTCCTTGCGGCGGCGGGCCTTGCCGACCTCCTTGGCGGGGGCCAGGTCGGCGGCGTCCTCGGTGACGGTCATGCCTGCGCTCCCGTCGTCTCGGCGGCCGGGGCGGAGCCGGCCATCTCACCGGCGGCCTGCTGCACCGCGCGGACGATGTTCTGGTAGCCGGTGCAGCGGCAGAGGTTGCCCTCGATGCCCTCGCGGACCTCGGTCTCGCTGGGGTGCGGGTTCTCCTTCAGCAGGTCGATCGAGGCCATGATCATCCCGGGGGTGCAGTAGCCGCACTGCAGGCCGTGCATCTCGTGGAAGGCCTTCTGCACGGGGTGCAGGACGCCGTCCCGGGCGATCCCCTCGATGGTCGTCACCTCGCCACCGTCGGCCTGCACGGCCAACACGGTGCAGGACTTCACGGCCGCGCCGTCGAGGTGCACGGTGCACGCACCGCAGTTGCTCGTGTCGCAGCCGACGACCGTGCCCACCTTGCCGAGTTGTTCCCGCAGGTAGTGGACGAGCAGGGTCCGCGGCTCGACGTCGTCGGTGTAGGACACCCCGTCGACCCGCACGTTGATCTGTGTCACGGATCCTCCGCTTCGTTGCAGGGGTTCGTGTGGCAGAGCCACCTGAGCGGGAGTCTGGCAACGCGGGAGTGACTTAGGCCACGCTTACCCGCACGACCGGGGTACGCGGTTCCGCACCAGCGGAACGATCGGGCGTCGACGGCCGCGCCTGCGGAGACGATGCGGGCGCGTCGTCCCGAGCCGCGCCGGCGGCGCAACGTTGCAGCGCCGTTGCAGAGGCTCCGCGCGACCCCCGCGGCCCCGCCGCGACACCGCAGGTGTTAGGTGAGGCTGTCCTATCGTCGCACCGAGGAGTCCCGATGCGTTCCCGATCCGCCCTGCGTGGCGCCGCACTGCTCGCCGTCGCCGTCCTGGCCACCAGCTGCAGCTCCGACCCGGCGGACGACGGCGACGCCGCGGCGCCCTCGGGCGGGGCCTCCGGCGCGTCCTCCGGCGCGTTCCCGGTGACCGTGCCCACCGCCTTCGGCGACGTCACCGTCGAGGAGGAGCCGGCTCGCGTCGTCGCCCTGGGCTGGTCCGACGCGGAGACGGCGCTGGCCCTCGGGGTCCAGCCGGTCGGCGCCAGCGACTGGCTCGGCTTCGGCGGCGAGGGCGTCGGCCCCTGGGCCGAGGGGCTCTACGACGAGGCCCCGGAGCTGATCGACACCCTGGAGCCGAGCCTCGAGGCGATCGCCGCGCTGGAGCCCGACCTCATCCTCGACACCCGGTCGGCGGCCACGCAGGAGCGCTACGACCTGCTCCGCCGGATCGCGCCGACCATCAGCCAGCCCGAGGGCGTCGGCCCGTACCAGACCACCTGGCAGCAGCAGCTGGACCTCGTGGGCCAGGCCCTGGGCAAGCAGGACGAGGCGGCGCAGCTCCGGGACGACGTCCAGCAGCAGTTCGCCGACGCCGCCGCCGGCAACCCGGAGTTCGACGGCACCGAGGTGGCCGTCGCCGCCTACACCTCCGAGGGCTTCGGCGCCTACGTCCGCGGTGACTCGCGGGTCGACTTCATGGAGCAGCTCGGCTTCGTCAACAAGCCCGCCGTCCAGGAGCTGTCCGGCACCAACTTCTTCGTCCCCGTCAGCGACGAGGAGGTGTCGCTGCTCGACGCGCCGCTGACCGTCGTCTTCCCGATCTTCGTGGAGGTCAGCGCGATCACCTCGAACCCCGTCTGGGGCACGCTGCCCTCGGTCCAGCAGGGCAACGCCCTGGTCCTCGAGGACCAGGACCTCGTCAGCGCCTTCTCCAGCGGCACCCCGCTCGGCATCGAGTACGCGCTGGACAACGCCGTTCCGCTGTTCGCCGACACCCTCGCCGGCTGAGACCTCCCACCAGGGACCACCTCCACCGGGCGGACGGGTCCGCCCTCAGTGCAGGCGGAGCGGCCCGCGCGGGGCCCGGCGGAGGCGGTGCAGGTGGGCGGCGACCGCGGTCCGGTGCGGCGCGCCGGGCGGCAGCCACTCCAGGCAGGTCTGCCACACCGCGACGTCGTCCTGTGCCTCGGCCAGGCGGCTGTAGCGCAGCAGCAGCTCCGGGCGACGGCTGGCCAGGACCGCCTGCCGCACGAGGGCGGCGACCCGCTCGCGGGCGGTCACCACGCCGGGCGCGGTCGAGCGCGGCAGCACCGCACCGGGGTAGCGCTCCAGGGCGGCACCGACGGCGCCTCGGCCCAGCAGCCGCCGGACCTGGTCGAGGTCGGTCTCGAGCGGTGCGATCAGCCGGTAGGGACGGGAGCCGACGAGGTCGGTGCCAACCAACCGGCGCAGGCGCGACAGCTCCGCCCGCACGGTCACCGGGGCGGCGTCCCCGCCGTGGCACTCGGCGGCGAGCTGCTCGGCGGTACGCCCGCGTCCGGTGACGGCCGCCTCGGCGAGCAGCAGCAGGAGCTCGGAGTGCCGCAGCGACAGCTCGACCGGCCCAGAGGGCAACCGGAGGCGGGCGCGCTCGCGGCCGAGGACGTCCAGCCGGGGGACGGCCGGCCGGGGAGCCGGCGGCACGGGACGCCGGGTGGCCTGCTCACGGTGCAACCAGCGCAGCTCCGACTCCACCGCGGCGACGGTCGCCCGCACCAGGGTGAGCACGTGCGGGCTGGCCACGTGGTCGCCGCCGGTGACGTCGATGGCCCCGAGCAGGACGCCGGTGACCGGATCGTGCACCGGCGCGGCCGAGCAGCTCCAGTTCTGCACCGGGCGGCGGTAGTGCTCGCTGCCGTAGATCTGCACGGCGTGGTCGAGGGCCAGGGCGGTGCCGGGGGCGTTGGTGCCGGCGACCTCCTCCGCCCAGCGGGCACCCTCGACGAAGTTCATGGTCTCGGCCCGTGACCGCAGCCGCCGGTCGCCCTCCACCCACAGCATCCGGCCGGCCGCGTCGGTGACCGCGACGATCATCCGGTCGGCCTCGGCGTCCTCGACGAGCAGCCGGCGGATCACCGGCAGCACCGGGGCCAGCGGGTGTGCGGCGCGGTAGGCCAGCAGGTCGTCGTCGAGCAGGTCGACCGGCGGTGCGCTCCCGTCGGGGTCCACCCCGCTGCCGAGGCTGCGGCGCCAGGAGTCCCAGACCACGGCGCGGACCAGGTCGCCGGCCGGCCGGCCACCGCGGGTGACCAGGGCCTCGTGCGCGGCCCGGAGCCGGTGGGTGTGGGCGGGGTCGGGACGCCCCTCGGGCAGCGCCAGCCACGGGTTGACCGTGGTCACGGCGTCGTCCGCGGGCTCGGGCTCATCGCCTGCCCATCGTGGCCCCTCGTGCGGCTTTCCACCAGGCAGGGCCTGCGCGGCCCACGACCGGCCCGGCCGGGCCGCGTCCCGGCTGATGGTGTGGCGGCGACCCGGGACGCGCCGGGTGGGCCAGGACCACCCCGGGGAGCACCTCAGGCGGTCGGACGCGGCGACGAGCCGGACCGGCGAGCCGGGCTCATCGGTGGCGGGGCCGCGGGCAGCAGGGCGCGGGGGTCGCGGGCGCGGACGGCGCCGGCCCACAGCCCGGCGCCGTAGGCGAGGTCCTCCAGCCGGCGGGCGGCGGCGAAGCGGAGCGGCCCGACCACGCGCCGGTGCGGCCACCACGCGAGGACGGCGTCGGCGACGGCGGCCGGGAGCAGGACCCGCCGGGCGCGCGGGGACACCACAGCGACGGCGAGCGCCAGCGGCCAGTGGTGGCGGGTCGCGCTGCGGGCCAGGGTGCGCCCGGCCGCGGCGCTGCCGCGCAGGACGAGGACGGCTGCCAGTCCCAGCGGCGGGCGCTCGCCCGGCCGGGCCAGTCGGCGGGCCAGCCGGACGGCGGTGAGGGCGAGCACCCCGCCGGCGGCGGCCACCGCGGGACGCCGGCCGGTCAGGACCAGCCCGAGGGCCAGCGCCGACGAGGGCGAGACGACGACCGGCGCGACCGCGGCGCCGTGCCGGGCGGCCAGCAGTGCCGCGCCGGTGCCGTAGAAGGCGCGGCGGCGCAACCACTCGCCGGTCGCCGCGGGGTGCTCGTGGGCGACCTCGGCCGCGGGCTCGTAGCGCACCCGCCAGCCGGCCGCGGTGAGCCGCCAGACCAGGTCGACGTCCTCGGCCACGCGCATCGACTCGTCGAACCCCGCACCGAGGGCCACGCGGCGGGCCAGCAGCGCGGCGCTGGGCACGTAGGAGACCGCCGTCCCGGCGGCCACCGGAGCAGGGTGCGACCCCATGTCCAGGGCGCTGACCGCCGCCTCGTAGCGGCCCACCCACCCCGCCGAGGGCAGCGACGGCCGCCTGCGCCCCCCGGGGGCTCGCGAGCCAGCAGGGAGCGCGGTGATCCGCGGCGCGACCAGCGCGAGCCGGGGGTCGGCGGCGTGACCCACGAGCACCCCGGTCCACCCGGGGCGCGGCACGCAGTCGGAGTCGAGGAAGGCGACGAGGTCGGTGGTCGCCGCGGCCAGCCCGGCGTTGCGGGCGGCGGCCGGGCCGCGACTCACCTCGTGCCGCAGCACCCGGGCGCCGTGCCGGGCCACCGTCCGCGCGAGCGCGGCGGGGTCGGCGGAGCCGTCGTCCACCACGACCACCGGCGCGGGGGCCGTGCCGGGGTCGGCCCGCAGCGCGGTCAGCAGCCGGTCGACCTCGGCGGGGCGGTCCTTGACCGGGACGACGACGGTGAGGTCGGCCGCCGCGATACCGGCGAGGTCCGGGTGGGCGAGGCCCGCGTCGAGCAGCCGGGCGGCGAGGGCGGCGGTCGCGGCGTCCCGGACGACGAGCCGGTCGCCGCGCAGCAGGCCCCGGGCCCTCGGCAGCAGGCGGAGCAGGCGGAGCGGGGAGCCGCCGAGCAGCGCCGTCCCGCCGTCCCGACGCCGGGTCCGCGGGTCCAGCCGGACGGCGAAGCCGTCGGGGAGCCGGTCCGGGGGCGGCGCGGGGACCGCGGGAACGGGCGTCATCCCTCCGCGAGGACCTCCGCGGTCGTGGTCACCTCGACCAGGGGCGCGTAGCAGCCGAGGATCCGCATGGTGTCGTCGTGCGCCTCGTCGTCGGCGCCCGCGCAGGCGTCGGAGACAACCCGCACCGGCACGCCGGCGTCGGCCGCGGGGAGCACGGTGGAGAGCACGCAGCAGTCGGTGGCGACGCCGACGACCGTGACCGGCCCCTCGCCGACCCGCTCCACCACTCCGGGCACCCACTTGCCGAAGGTCGGGGCGTCGACCACGGGGAGGCCGCCGGGGTCCTCCGCGAGCTGGAACAGCGGGATGGCGTGCGGCTCGGTGAAGTAGGAGTACTCCTTGTAGTAGTCGACCCAGGCACCCGTCGGCTCCTCCGGCACGACGAACCGGGTGAAGACCACGCGCTCGCCGAAGGCCTCCACCAGCGACCGGATGCGCGGGCGGATCTCGTCGAAGCGCGGCGTGGTCCACGGCGAGGAGGTGTCGCGGAAGACCTCCTGGTAGTCGACGACGACGAGCCATCCCTCGGGCGTTGCCATGCCCGCGACCATAACGACCGTCCGGAGAGCGCCCGGGGAGACGGTGGACGCGGGCGGCGTCCCCGGCCGCAGCCCCTCGTCCCCAGCTAGCCGCGCAGCCGCCCGGTGGGGTCGACGTCCCATGCCCGGACGGCGGCGGTGAGCCGGCCCGCCATCGCGGCGAGCAGCGTGGCCCCCTCCTCGGCCGAGGCGCCCGCCGGGTCGCCGAGCACCCCGGTGGGGCTCACCCCGTGCACCCCCTCCGCGCGCAGCCGCGGCAGCAGCTCGGCGATCGGGGTGGTGTCCCCGGCGACCGCCCGGTCGGACCGCACGAGCGCCGGTTCCACGTGCAACATCAGCGAGGTCTCGGTGCGCCCGGCGTGCGCGTCGGCACCGGGCACACCGCAGGGGAACCAGCCGACGTCCCGCCCCTCCGAGCGCAGCACCGCGACCGACGCCCGCAACGCGTCGAGGTTGCCGCCGTGCCCGTTGACCAGCACGAGCCGACCGGCCCACCGGCAGGCCGAGCGGCCGTACTCGGTGAGGAGGCCGGTGAGCGCCGCCGTGCCGATCGAGACGGTGCCGGGGAAGCCCTCGTGCTCACCGCTGGCCCCGTACGCCAGGGCGGGGGCCAGCAGGGCGCCGTCCAGGTCGCCGGCCGCCGCGTCGGCGACCGTGCAGGCGACCGTCGTGTCGGTGGCCAGGGGCAGGTGGTGGCCGTGCTGCTCCACCGCGCCGAGCGGCACCAGGAGCAGCGGGCGCTCGGGCAGGTCCGGCCAGACGGCACCGGCGAGGGAGGTCACCGGAGCAGCCTAGGGAGGCCCCGTCCGGGCGGTTCCCGCGCAGGGCCGCCGCGAGCCTGCGGGTGCCGGCGGGCGACGGGGTCCTCCTCCTACTCCGTGGTCTTGAAGACCCGTGCCGCCAGGGCGACCAGGCCCAGCGTGATGACGGCGACCGTCAGCAGCTGGACGCCGACCGGCACCTCCCACCCGAACCAGGTGAGCACGGGCACCAGCCGCTCCTGCTCGGCGGCCGACAGCGACAGGTGCTCCAGCGTGAGGTGCCGCATCGGCTGGACGACGTAGGTGAGCGGGTTGAGCCGCGTCAGGACGGCGAGCCAGTCGGGCAGCCCGGAGACGGGGAACAGCGCCCCCGACAGGAACATCATCGGCATGATCAGCAGCTGGCTCACCGGCATCGCCGTCTGGATGGTCTTGATCCGGGTGGACAGCAGCACGCCGAGCGCGGTGAGCAGCAGCGAGCCGAGGAACAGGCAGCCGACCAGCTGCAGCAGCAGGATCGGCGCGTAGGGGATCCCGACCGTGCCGACCAGGGCCAGGAGCACCAGGCTCTGCACGGTCGCGACGGCGGCACCGCCGAGGCACTTGCCCCAGATGATCGCGCTGCGGGAGATGGGCGCGACCATCATCTCCCGCAGGAAGCCGAACTCCCGGTCCCAGACCAGGGAGATGCCGGCGAACGCGGCGGTGAAGAGCACCGAGGTCGCCAGCACGCCGGGGAAGAGGAAGGCCTGGAAGCTGGTGCCGCCGCCGGTGTCGATGATGCTGGACAGCCCCGTGCCCATCACGAAGATGAACAGCACCGGCTGCAGCAGCATGGTCAGGATCCGCGCCCTGTCCTGACGCAGCCGGATCAGCTCCCGGCGCATGACGACCCAGGTGGCGCGCAGCTCGTGGGCCAGGTCGCTGCGCACCTCGCGCAGCGGCGCGGCGGCGGGGGTGGTGTCCCGGGCGGTGGCGTTCGGCATCGTCATGTCGTCCTCGTCGACGGAGTCGGTCACGTCATCGCCTCCCGGTGAACAGGGAGCCGGCGGGGCCGGCGCCCTCGGAGTCGCGGATGGTGCGGCCGGTGTAGGTCAGGAAGACGTCATCGAGGCTGGGCCGGGTGACGGTCACCGACCGGATGCCGACGCCGAGCTCGGTGAACAGCCGGGGGACGACCTGCGCGCCCTCGGCGACGGCCAGGGTCACCTGCCCCTCGTGGATGCCGGCCTCGATGCCCAGTCGCTCCCGGACACGGGCGATGGCCAGCTCGTCGTCGTCGGTGCGCAGGGCGATGCGGTCGGTGCCGATGCTGGACTTCAGCGCCTCCGGGGTGTCCTCGACGACGACCTCGCCGTGGTCCATGATCGCGATGCGGTCGCAGTGCTCGGCCTCGTCCATGTAGTGCGTCGTGACGAACACGGTGATCTCCGTCGTGCGGCGCAGGTCGTGCAGGTACTGCCAGATCGCGGCGCGGGTCTGCGGGTCCAGCCCGATGGTGGGCTCGTCCAGGAAGAGCACCTGCGGGGCGTGGACCAGGCCGCGGGCGATCTCCAGCCGGCGCTTCATCCCCCCGGAGAAGCGCTGCACCGTGTCCGACCGGCGGTCGGCCAGGGCGACCATCTCCAGCACCTCGGCGATGCGGCGGTCGGCCTCGGCCCGGGCCAGCCCGTACAGCTCGGCGTGGAAGCGGAGGTTCTGCTCGGCGGTGAGCTGCAGGTCCAGCGTCTGCTGCTGGAACACCAGCCCGATCCGCCGCCGCACCCGGTCGCGCTCGCGGACGACGTCGAACCCGGCGACCCGGGCGGTGCCCGAGGTGGGGTTCCGGATGGTGCAGAGCATCTCGATGGTCGTGGACTTCCCCGCCCCGTTGGGGCCCAGGAAGCCGTAGGTCTGGCCGGCCTCGACCCGGAGGTCGATGCCCCTGACCGCCTCGACGACGGAGTCACCGCTCCTGTACGTCTTCGTCAGCCCGGCCACCTCGATGGCCGGGTCCCCCACCGCGTCGGACACGGCGAGCACGGTTCTCTAACACCGTTAGGGTGTCAAGCGTGAATCCGGCGGAGCGGCCCCGCGTGACCCGCGAGGCCGTCGTCGACGCGGCGCTGGCCCTGCTGGCCGACGGCGGCCTGGAGTCGGTGTCCTTCCGGCGCGTGGCCGCGCGCCTCGGGGTGGCCGGACCGACGCTCTACTGGCACGTCGAGAACAAGCGGCAGCTGATGGACCTCATGGCCGAGGAGCTGTTCCGCCGGGCCGGCGTCGACCACCCGCCGCCGGAGCCGGGCCAGCCGTGGTGGGAGTGGCTCCGGGAGGACGCCCGGCGGATGTTCGCCGCGCTCGTGGCCACCCGCGACGCCCCACGCGTGCTCGCCGGCAACCGGCCGGGCCGGGAGAGCCTGGAGCGGATCGAGCGGTCCCTGGCCGTCCTGGTCGACGCGGGGCTCACGCCCGGGCAGGCCCAGCACACGCTGTTCGCGATCGGCTCCTACGTGATCGGCAGCACCACCGAGTGGCAGGCGGAGGCCGAGCGCAGCCGCAGCACCCCGCTGCCGGCGGCCGACGACGCGGACGCCGACGCCCTGCGGGCCGACGTCCTCGCCGACCACCCGGTGCTGCTCGCCGCGATCACCGAGGCGCTCGGCGAGCCGCACGGGACGACCTTCGAGTTCGGCCTGGACCTGCTCGTCCGGGGTCTGCGCGCCCGGTTCGCGCCGGGTGGGGGGCCACGGCGCGGATAGCGCGTCCCCGCACCCCGCTACAGCGCCGCGCCCACCCGCTCGCCGTCCAGGGTGGCCGCCGAGGCGCGCCGGGGCGCCAGGCAGTCCCCCACCCGGTGCACCTCCAGGCCGCTGCCGGCCAGGGCCCGCCACAGCTCGTCGTCCGCCCGGGCGTGCGTGGCCACGACGACCCAGTCGACGGTCCGCTCCTGCCGCGCGCCGGTCGGGTGGTGCAGCAGCCGGACGACCCGACCCTCGACGCCCTCCACCACCAGGTCCGTGGTCTCGCGGATGCCGAGTCCGGCCGCGCGCGCCCGCCAGCGCGGTGCGTCGAGGGTCAGGCCGAGGTCCTGCCCGACCACCATCGCCGCCGTGGTCACCTCCACCCGGCACCCGCGGCCGGCCAGCAGCTCGGCGACCGACGGCGCCGCGGCCGCACCCAGGTCGTCGACGACGAGGACCTCACCGGCGGGCGCGACCCGCCCGGCCAGCACGTCGCGGACGTCGACCACCCGGTCGCTGTCCCCCGCCCACGCCGGCCGGGCCGGGCGGGCGCCGGTGGCCAGGACGACGGCGTCGGGCGCCTGCGCCCGGACCACCTCGGCGGTGGCCCGCACCCCGGTGCGGACGTCGACGCCGGCCCGCGCGCACTCGGCGGCGAGGTCGTCGACCAGCGGCCGCAGCCCGCCCCGGCCGGGGGCCGACGCCGCGAGCACGACCGCGCCGCCGGTCGCGGCCGCCTGCTCCAGGAGGGTCACCGCGTGGCCCCGCTGCGCGGCGGTGGCGGCGGCCCGCAGCCCGGCCGGCCCGCCGCCGACGACGAGCACGCGCCGGCGCCGGACCGGGGCCCGCAGCGGCGCCTCCCGCCCGGCGCGGGGGTTGGTCACGCAGCCCAGGGGCCGGTTGAGGCCGACCCGTCCCACGCACTCCTGGTTGCAGCCGAGGCAGGTGCGGATCTCCGCGGGCCGCCCGCCGAGCGCCTTGGCCGCGAACTCGGGGTCGGCGATCTGCCCGCGGGCGACACCGACGAGGTCGCAGTCACCGTCGGCCAGGGCACGCTCGGCCTGCACGGGGTCGAGGAACCGGCCGACGCCGATGACCGGCACGCCGGCCGCGGCGCGGATCGCGGCCGAGAGCCGCCGCGCGTAGCCGGGCGGGGTGGTCATCGGCGGGACGACCTGCTCGAGGGTCACCGTCGCGACGCCGACCGTGGTGCTCACGTAGTCGACCAGGCCGCGCTCGCCGAGCAGCCGGGCGGTGGCGGCGGCCTCGGCGGGCGTGGTCCCGCCGTCCACCGCCTCCTCGCCGGCGAGGCGCACGCCGAGCGCGCGGCCGGGCCCGAGCGCCGCACGGACGGCGGTCAGCACCTCCACGAGGAAGCGGGCGCGGTTCTCCAGGGACCCGCCGTACCCGTCGGTGCGCCGGTTGGTGGCGCGGGAGAGGAACTGGCGCGCCAGCGAGGACTGGGAGGCCTGCACCTCGACGCCGTCGAAGCCGCCCGCGGCACACCGGGCCGCGACGTCGGCGTAGCCGTCCACCAGGCGGGCGAGGTCGGCGGCGGTCGCCTCCCGCGGCACCTCGCGGAACAGCGGGTCGGGCACCGGGGACGGCGCGACCACGGGCGCCCGGGTGTGCGTGCCGTCGGACTGGCCGCCGTTGTGGTTGAGCTGGGCGAACACCGGGACGCCGTGGGCGTGGACGGCGTCGGTGAGCCGCCGGTAGCCGGGCAGCACCGCCGGGTCGTGGCCGCGGACCAGCTTCTCGTAGGGCCGGTCGGCGGGGTCGACGGTCGACTCCTCGGTGACCACCAGCCCGGCCCCGCCGGCGGCCCGCGCCGCGTAGTACGCGGCGTGCCGCTCGGTGGGCAGGCCGTCGACGGCGTAGTTGGTCAGGTGGGCGGGGAAGACGACCCGGTTGGGGAGGGTCACCGGCCCCACCCGCAGCGGGGCCGCCAGCCGCTCGAACCGCACCCGTGCCCCTCCCAGCCCGTGCCGGGGACACCGTGCCCCCGGGACACTCTTGCGCATGGCTCCCCGACGCTGTCCCTGCGGAACCGGACTGCCGTACGCCGAGTGCTGCGGCCGGTTGCACGACGGGACGGCCACCGCGGGCACCGCGCAGCAGCTGATGCGGTCGCGGTACAGCGCGTTCGCGGTCGGGGACGCCGGCTACCTGCTGGCCACCTGGCACCCGACGACGCGGCCGGCGTCGCTGGACCTGGACCCGGCGGTGCGCTGGACCGGGCTCGACGTGCTCGGCGGCACCGGCGGCGGGCTGCTGGCCCGGGAGGGGACGGTGGAGTTCCGCGCGTGGTACCGGTACCGGGGCGAGACCGGCAGCCGGCACGAGGTGAGCCGGTTCGTCCGCGAGGACGGCGCCTGGCGCTACGTCGCCGCGGTCTGACCGGGGCCGGAGACGACCGTCCCCGCCCCTCCGGTGTCGGGGCGCCGCGGTCGGGGCAGGAGGGGGTCATCCGGTCGCGCACGACGAGAGGACGCCATGACCACCGAGGACAGCCGCAGGGTCGCCGAGCTGATCAAGGGAGAGCGGTTCGGCTTCCTCACCACCGTCACGCCCGCGGGCACGCTCACCAGCCGCCCCATGACGCTGCAGGAGGTGGAGTTCGACGGCGACCTGTGGTTCTTCGCCGAGCGCGGCACCGACTGGTTGGCCCACGTCGCGGCCTCACCGCAGGTCAACGTCGGCATCGGGTCCGGCGGCACCTGGGTGTCCCTGACCGGGCGCGCCTCGGTGGTCGACGACGTGGCGAAGAAGAAGGAGCTGTGGAACAGCGGTGTCGAGGCCTGGCTGCCGCAGGGCCCCGAGGACCCGTCGACGGTGCTGGTCAAGGTCGACGCCGACTCCGCGGAGTACTGGGACAGCCCCGGCGGCCGGCTGGCGACGGCGTTCAGCTTCGTGAAGGCCAAGGCGACCGGACGGCGGATCGACGCCGGCGAGAACGAGAAGGTCGACCTCTAGCCCTCCAGCAGCGCCCGCGCCGCGCGCCGGCCGTCGAGCACCGCCTCGAGCACGGTGCGCGGCGCGACGACGTCCCCGGCCCCCACGGCGGCGTCCGGCACGGCGCCGGGCAGCGGCGCAGCGGCGTCGACCACGACGGCGCAGGGCACGCGGCGCCCGGCCCCGGTCCAGCGGTCGGCGACCACGGCGACGCCGTCCCCGACCGCCCGGAGCACGCAGCCGGTCTCCCGCCGCACCCCCGCGCGCGCCAGCCGGCCGTTGGCCGGCGCCAGGTCACCGGCCAACCGGACGCCGACGACGTCGTCCGGGGTGACCACGGTGACCTCGCGGCCGGCCGCGGCGAGCAGCTCGGCCACCCCGGTGCCGGCCGGGCCGCCGGCGGGATCGTGCACGACCACCGGGCCCGGCGGCAGCGCCCCGCCGGCCAGCACCTCGGCGGCGGGGAGGACACACGCCCCGTCGGCCACCGCGAACTCCGGCGGCCGGGGCCGCGCCCCGGTGGCGACGACGTCCCCGGCGTCCACCGCGGCCCCCAGCTCGACGCGCACGCCGAGCCGCCGCACCTCGCCCTCCAGCCAGTCGGCGAGGTCGGCGAAGCGGGCCCGGCCGGGCAGGGCGGCGACCAGGCGCAGTGCACCACCGAGCCGCCCGGACCGCTCGACCAGCCGGACGTCGGCGCCCGCGCCGGCCAGCACCCGCGCGGCCTCCAGCCCGGCCGGCCCCCCGCCGACGACGGTCACCCGCCGGCCGGCACCCGACGCGACGCCGGCCGGCTCCTCGGTCTCGTGGCCGCTGCGCGGGTCGGCCACGCAGCTGACCGGTGGGTTGCGGACGTCCAGCACCTGGCAGGCCTGGTTGCACAGCGTGCAGGGACGGACCGGGACGCCGGCCCGGGCCTTGGCCACCAGGTGGGCGTCGGCGATCTGGGCGCGGGTCATCTCCACCGCGTCGGCGACCCCGCTCGCGAGCGCGGCCTCCGCGGCGGCGACGTCGACCACCGAGCCCTGGAGCACCACCGGCGTCCCCCCCGCGGCGGCGCGCACCGCACGCGTGAGGTCGACGTTGAACCCGGGCGGGGTGTGCCCGTCGGGCCGGTGCGCCGAGGCCGCCAGACCGCTGCCGCGCACCACGGTCAGCAGGTCCACCAGCGGGGCGAGCCCGGCGACGACGTCCACCGCGGACGCCGGCGTCCTGCCGGCCCACGGCGCCTGCTCGTCGCAGGACAGCCGCAGCCCCAGCACCCGGCCCGGGCCCAGCTCCGCGCGGACGCCGGCCAGCACCTCGCGCAGCAGCCGCAGCCGGTCGGTGCCGTAGCCGTCGGTGCGGGTGTTGGTGAGGCCGGAGGCGAACTGGCGCAGCAGCGCACGCGGGCCGGCGTCGACGTCCACGCCGTCGAGGTCGGCGGCGACCGCGGTGCGGGCGGCGGCCCGGAACCCGGCGACCACCGCGGCGATCTCGTCCGGCTCCAGCTCCGCGGGGACCTCGCGGGTGACGACGTCGGGCACGGCGGAGGGCGCCCGGAGCGCGGCCCGGGTGTGCGCGCTCGTCCCCTGCGCCCCCGTGTGCCCGAGCCCGGCGAGCACGAGCGCGCCCGCCGGCCGGCAGGCGGCGACGACGTCCGCCCAGCCGGGGCCGCAGTCGGCGGCCAGCGGACTGCGCTCGTAGGGCCAGTCGCTGTCGTGCACCGACGCGGTCTCGGTGACGATCACGCCGCAGCCGCCGGCGGCGCGGCGTGCGTAGTAGGCGACGTGCCGCTCCGACAGGGCCCGGCCGCGGCCCAGGTTGGTCTCGTGCGGGCCGAACAGCACCCGGGAGGGTGCCGTCCGGCCCGCCAGGACCAGCGGTTCGAGGAGCCTCAGCGCAGGTCGAGACCGGCCAGCGGCGACTCGTCGCAGATCTTGGCCGGGATGCTCGGCATGCCCAGCAGCGTGGGCTGACCGCGGACCGGACCCGTGTGCGAGTGGTCGATGTGGCTCTTCGGCGTGACCAGGTCCGCGGCGCGGGCGGCCAGCGCGCTCTCGCCGTAGCCCTGCACGCACTCGGGATCGGGGCCGTCCAGCGGCAGTCCGGTGAAGAACTTGGCCGCCATGCAGCCACCGCGGCAGGCGTCGAAGTGCGCGCACTTGGTGCAGGCTCCGCCGGTCTGCGGGCTGCGCAGGTCGGCGAAGAGCTCCGAGGACTGCCACACCCGCTGGAAGCCGCCCTCGTCGCGCACGTTGCCGGCGAGGAAGTTCTCGTGGATGGCGAACGGGCAGGCGTAGACGTCGCCCACCGGGTCGATCAGGCAGACGACGCGGCCGGCGCCGCACAGGTTGAGCCCGGGCAGGGCCTCGCCGAACGCCGACAGGTGGAAGAAGGAGTCACCGGTCAGCACCTTGTCGCCGTTGGCCAGCAGCCAGGAGTAGAGCTCCCTCTGCTGCTGCTGCGTCGGGTGCAGCTCGTCCCACACGTCGGCGCCCCGGCCGGAGGGGCGCAACCGCGTGATCCGCAGCTGGGCGCCGAAGGAGTCGGTGAGCGCCTTGAACTGGTCGAGCTGGCCGGCGTTCTCGCGGGTGACGACGACGGAGACCTTGAAGTCCTTCATCCCGGCCTCGGCCAGGTTCTCCAGCGCCCGGATCGCGGTCGCGTAGGAGCCGGTGCCGCGGACGCGGTCGTTGACCTCGGCGGTCGCGCCGTCCAGGGAGATCTGCACGTCGACGTAGTCGGTGCGGGCCAGCTGCGCGGCGCGGGTCTTGTCCAGCTTCACGCCGTTGGTGGAGAACTTGACGCCGACGTCGTGACCGATGGCGTAGTCGAGCAGGTGCCAGAAGTCCGGCCGGACCGTGGGCTCGCCGCCGCCGACGTTGACGTAGAAGACCTGCATCCGCTGCAGCTCGTCGATGACCGCCTCGGCCTCGGCGGTGGACAGCTCCCGCGGGTCGCGCCGTCCCGAGGAGGACAGGCAGTGCGCGCACGCCAGGTTGCACGCGTAGGTGAGCTCCCAGGTGAGGCAGATGGGCGCGTCCAGCCCGTACTCGAACTGGTCGATCAGCCGCCCGCCGACCGGGCGTTCGGGCGCGGGCGTGCGGGGCGGCAGGACGGCCGTCATCGCGGGGCCCCGCAACGTCGTGGAGCGGAGCGGGTCAACGTCGTGGGGCGACTCATGCGGGTCCCTCCCGGAGCTCGATCATCTGCGAACGTGCGAGGTCGGCCAGCGCCTTGACGTAGGCCGGGCGCTGGGCCGCGGGGACCCCGCACGCGACGAGGGTGGCCTCGGCGCTGGGGTGGTCGGCCAGCGTCTCGACGACGGTGACCAGCGTCCTCGACTTCAGGAACGACAGCTTCCGGTTGCCGAAGTGGTAGACCAGCGCGCCGAAGGGCTCGGGGCGCAGCGCCACCGAGCGGGCCCGCCGCCAGGGCAGCGACGGGTCGAACGCGGGGGCGCCGGGACCCGGCGGTGGAGCGGCGCCGGCGTCGCTCATCGGCTCGGCCGGCACCGCGACGGGGGCGTCGATCAGTACACCCCGCACATGCCGTCGATGGAGACCTCCTCGACGAGCGACTCCTCCACCAGGGCCTCCTCGGCCGCGGGCGCCTCGACGGTCTGGGTGTCGGTGGTCTCGGGCACGGTGCCTCCTGTGATCCGGGTTACGAACGTGGGGTGGACGTTAGTGACACCCAGTGCCACCGGCAACACCGGGGGTCGGACGCGCCGCGCAGGTCAGCCGCCCGTGTGCGCGCCCGCGGGCGGTCGCTCCGTCCGGGACGCGACGCCGGGACCGACCGGGTCGACCGTCCGGTGGCCCAAGATGTCCTCGTGACCTCGCTGCTGCCCGACGCGCGTTCGGACACCCGTGCCCGGATCGAGCAGGCGGCCCTGCACCTGTTCGCCCGCACCGGGTTCGAGCAGGTCACCACCGACGAGATCGCCGACGCGGCCGGCATCAGCCGCCGGACGTTCTTCCGCTACTTCGCCACCAAGGCCGATGCGGTGTGGGGTGACTTCGCCTCCCACGTCGAGCGGCTGGAGCAGCTGCTGGCGACGGCGCGCGCCGACCAGCCGGTGCTCGCCTCGATCTGCGCCGCCTACGTCGAGGTCAACGACTACTCCGCGGCCGACCTCCCGATGCTGCGCCGGCGGATGGCCCTGATCCTGGGCGAGCCGGCGCTGCAGGCGCACTCGCAGGTGCGCTACGCCGACGTCGACCGGGTGGTGGCCGAGCACGTCGCCCGGCGCACCGGGGAGCGGCCCGACATGCTCCTCCCCCGGCTGGTGGCCACCACCACCCGCGCCGCGGCGACCACGGCGTTCGAGGTGTGGCTGACCGACGGGACGACGTCCCTCGGCGACGTCCTGCACGCCGCCTTCGACCAGCTCGCCGCCGGCTTCCCGACCCTGCGCACCGCCTGATCCCCGGTCCCGCTCAGCACCCGAGCCACTCCCCCAGCCCGGCCAGCAGCCGGTCAACGTCCGCGTCGTCGGTGTAGGGCGCCAGCCCCACGCGCAGGCCGCCGGCGTCGCCGAGCCCGAGCCACCGGGAGGCCTCGATCGCGTAGAAGGAACCGGCCGGGGCGTTGACCCCGCGCCCGGCGAGGAACCGGTACGCGTCGGCGGCATCCCGGCCGGCGAAGGTCAGCAGCAGCGTGGGCGTGCGCCGCCGCGCCCGCGACCACACGGTGACGCCGGGGAGCGCCCGGACGCCGTCCTCGATGCGCTCCCGCAGCCGGTCCTCGTGCTCCTCGAGCGCGGCCATCCCGACCTCGAGCCGCGCCCGCCGGTCGCCCTCCGGGCCGCCGAGGCCGGCCAGGAAGTCCACCGCCGCGGTGGTGCCGGCGAGCAGCTCGTAGGGCAGCGTGCCCAGCTCGAAGCGCTCCGGGACGGCGTCGGTGGAGGGCAGCAGCTTGTCCGGCCGCAGCGTCTCCAGCAGGGCGGGCGCGGCGACGACGCAGCCGCAGTGCGGGCCGAGGAACTTGTACGGCGAGCAGGTGTAGAAGTCGGCGCCGAGCGCGCGGACGTCGACCGCGGCGTGCGCCGTGAGGTGCACGCCGTCGACGTACGTGAGGGCTCCGGCGTCGTGCGCCAGGGCGGCGATCGCGGCGACGTCGGGCCGGGTGCCGACGAGGTTGGACGCCCCGGTGACCGCGACCAGCCGGGTGCGGTCGGAGAGGACGGCGGCGACCGCCTGCGGGGGGAGCTCCCCGGTGGCGGGGTCGAACCCGGCCCAGCGGACCGTGGCTCCCCGGGCGTGCGCGGCCTGCACCCACGGGCGGACGTTGGCGTCGTGGTCCAGCCGGGTGACCACCACCTCGTCACCCGGACCCCAGCCGGCCGAGAGCACGCGGGAGAGGTCGTAGGTCAGCTGGGTCGCGCTGCGGCCGAAGACGACCCCGCCGGGGTCCCCGGCGACCAGGTCGGCGACCGCCCGTCGCGCCCCGAGGACGACGTCGTCGGCGGTGCGCTCGGCCTGCGTGACGCGGCCACGGTTGGCGATCGGCGAGGTGAGGGTGGCCGCGACGGCCGCGGCCACCGACTCGGGCACCTGCGAGCCGCCCGGTCCGTCGAAGTGCGCGGTGCCGGCGCGGAGGGCGGGGAAGCAGGCCCGGACGGTCTCGACGTCGTAGCTCACCGCGACAGCATGCCCACACCCCTGCCGCGCGCCGCCCCTCGGGCGCCGGGTGCGCACAGCCCGTGCGCTCGCGCGCCGGCCCGGCGCGGTCCGGGCACGGACCGTGCCCACGTCAGCGGGCGGACTGCACGATCCGGTCGGGGCGGACGACGACGGTCGTCGCCCGCGCGCGCCGCAGCCACGTGGTGAGGACGCCGTCGACGTCGGCCAGCACGATCTCGACCCCGCCCACCGGCCGCACCGCCACCCGCCCGGGCGCGAGCAGCCGCAGCCGTGCCGTCCCGGGGCCCAGGACGTCGTCCACCGGGCACCGCCGGCCGCCGACGTCCACCGGGGCTCGGGGCAGCAGCGTGCCGGCCAGCCGCCGCCCGGCCCGTCCGCGGCGCCGGACCAGCGGGCCCCGGCGCAGTGGCGGGGTGCGGCTGTCCGTGGCGAAGGCCGCCACCGCCGGGACCCGGCCGACCGCCGCCAGCACCGCGCGCCGCAGCGCGGCCCCGCCGGCGCCACCGCCGGTCACGAGCCGGCCGACCAGCAGCGCCAGCCGCACCATCGCCCGGGTGTGCGGCGCGCGCTCGGCCTGGTGGGTGTCGAGCAGACGGTCGTCGGCCGCGCCGGTGAGCACCGCGGCGAGCTTCCACGCCAGCTGGTGGACGTCGCGCAGCCCCAGCCCCAGCCCCTGGCCGATGAAGGGCGGGGTGAGGTGGGCGGCGTCCCCGGCCAGCAGCACCCTGCCGACCCGCCAACGGTCGGCGACCTGCGCCCGGTAGACGTACTCGGCGACGCGCACCACCTCAGCGCCGTCCGCGCCGGCGGGGGCCAGCAGCGCCGGGAGCCGGGCGGCCAGCTCCTCGCGGGTCTCCCCCGGGCGCATGCGGAACTCCCAGCGGTAGCGGTCACCGGCGACCGGCATGAACGTCGCCGGCCGGTGCCGGTCGCAGACCTGGTGCACGCCCGGCCACACCCGCAGCGGCGCGGCCGAGCGGAGGTCGGCCACCAGCCAGCGGTCGGCCCGCCCGAGGTCGGCCATGGCGGCGCCGACGAGCCGGCGCACCGTGCTGTTGGCACCGTCGCAGCCGAGCACCGCGGCCGCGAGGACGTCCGCGACGTCCGTGCCCGCGCGCACGGTGACGGAGACGCCGACGGGGCCCGCGGTCAGGCCCACCACCTCCGCGCCGGTGCGCACCGTGATGCCCGGCGTCGCGCCGGCGGCGGCCAGCAGCGCCTCCTCCAGGTCGGGCTGGTGGAACATCGACCCCTGCGGCCAGCCGTGGGTGCCCGCCGAGGGCGAGCGGCGGAACTCCGCGAGGGTGCGCAGCCGGCCGTCGAGCAGCCGCAGCCCGCTCATCGGCCGGCTGATCCGCAGGAACGCCTCGGCGACCCCGGCGTCGGCCAGCGCCCGCAGGGCCTCGTCGTCGAGGTGCACCGCACGGGGCCGGCCGTAGGGCGCCGGCTGCCGCTCGAGGACGAGCACCGCCAGCCCCCGACGGGCCAGGAGCAGCGCCGCGGTCAGCCCCACCGGGCCCGCGCCGACGACGACGACCGGCCCGTCCACCACGGCGCCACTCTCCCAGGGGACGGAAACCGGGGTAGCGGGAACGTTGCAGCTCCCTTCCCCTTGTGTGAGCCACGCCATAACGTGCGGACACAGTCATGCGCTCGTGCATGCAGGACGGCCCTCGACGACGAGGGCGACGAGGAGGTTCCCTGTGCCCGTGAACACCCGTGGCGCGATCCTGCGCTCCGCTCCCGGCAAGTGGGAGGTCACCGACCTGATCGCGGACGACCCGCGTCAGGGCGAACTGCAGGTCAAGGTCGCCGCGTCCGGCCTGTGCCACTCCGACGACCACATCGCCACCGGCGACATGCAGGTCGGCCACTACCCGTTCCTCGGCGGCCACGAGGGCTCCGGCGTCGTCACCGCCGTCGGCCCGGGCACCCCGGGCTTCAAGGAGGGCGACCACGTCGTCTTCTCGTTCCTGCCCGGCTGCGGCCGCTGCCGCTACTGCGCCAACGGCCAGCAGTACATCTGCGACTCCGGCGCCAACCTGCTCATCGGCTCGCGCTGGGACGACGCGGAGAGCTTCCGCTTCCAGACCTCCGACGGCACCCCGGTCGGGCAGATGTGCGGTCTGGGCACCTTCGCCGAGGTGACGACGGTCGACGTCCGGTCGACGGTGAAGATCCCCGAGGACATCCCCCTCGACGTCGCCTGCCTCGTCGGGTGCGGTGTCGGCACCGGGTGGGGCACCGCGGTGCAGGCCGGTGAGGTCAAGGCCGGCGACACGGTGATCGTCATGGGCATCGGCGGCATCGGCATCAACGCGGTACAGGGCGCCTCGCACGCCGGGGCGAGCCACGTCATCGCCGTCGACCCGATCCCGTTCAAGCGCGAGAAGGCGATGGAACTGGGCGCCACCCATGCCTTCGAGAGCATCGAGGAGGCCGCGGACTTCGCCCGCAGCGTCACCAACGGTCAGGGTGCGGACAAGGCGCTGGTCACCGTCGGGATCCTGAAGGGCGAGCACGTCGCCCAGGCCTTCGACGCCATCGGCAAGGGCGGACGGGTCGTCATCACCGGCCTCGGCGACCTCACCGACGTGGGCATCCCGATCAACCCCAGCATGCTCGCGCTGTTCACCAAGGAGATCCGCGGCGCGCTGTTCGGCGACCAGAACCCCAGCTCCGACATGCTCAAGATGCTCCGCCTCTACCAGGAGGGGAAGCTCAAGCTCGACGAGCTGATCACCAGCCGCTACACGCTCGACGACGTCAACCAGGGCTACGAGGACATGAAGGCCGGCAAGAACATCCGCGGCGTCATGATCTACGACTGAGACAGGACCGCCCTCCCCCCACGCCTCGCAGGCACAGGCGCAGGGTCCCGGGAGGGTGGCCGTTCCAGCACGTCACCGGGGCCGGGGCGTTCCCTGCAGGGAGCGCCCCGGTCGCGCGTCACCCACCCCGAGGAGAACCGTGACCACCACCACCACCGCCCGGCGGCTCGACGTGGCCGGCATGGTCCGCGTCGCCCGTGAGCGGGTGGTCGCCCGCATGCGCGAGGCCGAGGTCGTCGCCGCCGCCCTCTCGGCCGGTCGCAACGTCCTCCTGGAGGGGCCGCCCGGCACCGGGAAGACGACGCTGCTGCGGTCCCTGGCCGACGGCGCGGGCGTGCCGCTGGTGCTGGTGGAGGGCAACGCGGAGCTCACGCCGACCCGGCTGGTCGGCCACCACGACGCCTCCCGGGTGCTGACCGAGGACTACCGCGCCGAGAACTTCGTGCCCGGACCCCTCACCCGGGCCATGACCGACGGCGCGATCCTCTACGTCGAGGAGTTCAACCGGGTGCCGGAGGAGACGATGAACGTCCTCCTCGGCGTCCTGTCCGAGCGCGAGATGCACGTGCCCCGGTTCGGTCGGGTCAGCGCCCGCCCCACGTTCCGGCTGGTCGCGGCCATGAACCCGTTCGACGCCGTCGGCACCGCGCGCGTCACCCCCGCCCTCTACGACCGCTCCTGCCGGGTGGCCATGGGGTACCAGGACGAGGAGGCCGAGCTCTCCGTCGTCGCGACGGCCACCGGCGGCCCGGAGAGCCTCGTGGCCCGGGCGGTGCGCACGGTCAGGATCACCCGCGACCACCCCGAGCTGCGCATCGGCTCCTCGGTGCGCGGCGCCATCGACACCGTGCTCATCGCCCTGGAGCTGGCGACCGTCCGCGGTCACGAGGGCGTCGAGGACAGCACCGGCCTCGACGCCGCGCTGGCGGCCCTCACCGGCAAGGTCACCCTGGCCGACGGCACGGCCCGCCCGGTCGAGGACGTCGTCGCCGACATCTGGCGCCGGGCGGGTGAGGAGCTGGGAAAAGCCTGACGCCCGAGGACCCGGGCGACCCCGCCGACGCGGCCGAACCACCGCCACCCCCGCCCGGGCCGGGCGGCCTGCAGGACCCACCCGGCCGCCGGCCGCCGCAGCCGGCACCGGTGGAGGACGCCGACGACGTCGAGCAGCTGCTCAAGCAGCACGCCGCCCGCAAGGCCGGCCGTGACGAGCTGGCCCGGGCGCACCCGGACTTCCGGCAGGTCTCGCCGCAGCTGGGCGAGCTGGACGAGGAGGCGATGGCCGACCTCACCGCGCGCGACCCCGACGCCGCGAACAAGCTGCTGACCGCGATGGGCCGCGCCTTCGACCCGGGGCTGCGGGCGGCCGCCCGGGCCCTGGCCTGCCGGCTGCCGGTGGGCACCCCGCGGGCCGGCGTCCCCGACCGTCCCGGCACCCGCCGCGTGGTCACCCGCCGCGACGACACCGGCAGCGACATCGACCTCGACGCGACCCTGGCCGCCCGCGGCGCGGAGCCGCACTGGCGGGCCGAGCACCTGCACACCCGCGGCTGGCGCTCCACCGGCCGGGCCTGCGTGCTCCTGGTCGACGCCTCCGGGTCGGTGGCCGGTGACGAGCTGTCGGTCGCCGTCCTCACCGCCTCGGCGCTGGCCCAGCGGATGCGTCCGGGCGACGAGCTGGGTGTGGTGGCGTTCTGGTCCCAGGCGGTGGTGCTGCGGCCGCTGTCGACCGACCCGCGCACCGACGTCGTCGTCGACCGGCTGTTCGACCTCGACGGCGGGGGGACGACCGACCTCGACCTCGGCCTGCGCACCGCGGCGGTCCAGCTGGCCCGCTCCCGCGCCGCGGCCCGGGACGTGCTGCTGCTCTCCGACGGCATGCCCACCGACAGCCCCGACCCGCTACCCGCCGCGGCCGCGCTGGCCCGCGCCGGCGCGCACCTGCACGTGTTGTCGCTGTCCGACGACCCCGAGTCGGTCGCCAACTGCGCCGCACTCGCCGCCGCCGGCGACGGGCGGGTGGCTCCCCTGCGCCGGCCCACGCAGGCGCCGGAGGCGGTGCGCACCGTCCTGGGCTGAGCGAGGCGCCGCTCAGCGCGGACGCGGGGCCGGTCCCACGGCCTGCCCCGCCCGTGCCGGGTCCAGCGGGACGGCGGCGGTGAGGACGGCGGGCCCGAGCCGCAGCACGCCGTCGGACAGCACCGCGCAGCGCACCCCGCCGCGCCCCCGCAGCCCGCGATGGGCCCCGGCCGCGAGGACGACGTCCATCCACGCGCACGGGTTCGCCGGCCGGCCGCCGCGCAGCCACACCGCCCCCGAGCCGCTGTCGAGGGCGAACTCCTGCCCGCGCAGCGCCTCCACCTCCGCGCCGCGCAGGACGACGGTGCGCCGGGCCAGCAGCGGGTCGAACGGCAGCACGCCCAGCTCGGCGGCCAGCGCCTCCAGGCCCTCGACGGCCAGCACGGTGAGCTGGGCGTCGCGGTGCGCCGGCCGGCCGGCGTAGCGGTCGCCCACCACCCCGGAGCCGGCACGCACCTCGATCTCGTCGCGCCGGTCGTCGTCCACCGGCGGGACGTCGCTCCCGGGCCGGCCGCCGTAGCGGTGCACCGGGGAGGCCAGGAGCCCGACGACCTCGACGTCGTACCGGGGCAGGACCCCCTCCTCCCCACCCCTCGCCGGCTCGGGCCGGGCCCCGGGTGGGTGCCTAATGGTCGAGCAGGCCGTAGGCGCGGGCCTCGGCGACGTCGAGCAGCCGGCCTGCCCGCATGTCACCGGCGACCTCCTCGACCGGCCGGCCGCAGGCACCGGCGAGCCGTTCCTGCAGCCGGCGCAGCTGCCGGGAGTGCTCGGCGGCCCAGGCCTCGACCGCGTGGCCGGGCAGACCCCGCGGCGCTCTGGGCTCGCACAGCCGGAAGCTCGCGTGCGCCCCGGCCTGCCGGTGGTCCGCGACGGCCAGGACGGCGAGCGCGGGGCCGGTCAGGGTGCCCAGGGAGGTGGCGTGCACGGGAGCGCCCACGAGGTCGAGGGCATCGACGAGGGTCAGGGCACCGTCCAGGTCCGCGCTGACCCCCGAGAGCCGCAGCCGGACCGGTCCGTCACCGGTGGCGTCGAGCAGGGCCAGCTCGGCCACGGCCCGGTTGACCGCCTCCGCGTCGAGCTCGCCGGCGAGGGCGACCACGCGCTGCTCGAGCAGCCGCTCGGCCAGCCAGTCCGGGGCGCCCACGACGAGCGCGGCCGTCGCCGACACCGGGCCCGGGACCGGAGGGCGCGACTCCGGCTGCCACGGCGTGCGGGGCCACTCCGGGGTCCGCGGGGGGAAGGGCGGATCGGGCGGACCGGGCGGGACGGGTGGCCAGGCGGACACGGGTCGGCTCATGGGGACTCCTCGGACGGTCGGACCTGCCAGTCGACGGTGCGGCCGAGTGCGGCCGCGTAGCGCTCGAGCGTGGACAGCCGTGCGTCGAGCTCGCCGCTCTCCAGCCGGGCGACCGCCGACTGCGACGTCCCCATGCGCGCGGCGACGTCGGTCTGGCTGAGCTCGCTCTCCCGGCGGACGCGGACGAGCTCGTCGATCAGCTCGCGCCGCCGGTCGGCCAGGCCCTCCAGACCCGGGAACCGACTGCGGCGCGGCGACGGCGGCATACCGGTGATGGTATGCCTGACTTGGTATACCCACCAGCCTCGGCCTCCCGCGGGGGCCCGCCGCGAGCCGGCGAGCGGTGGGGGCAGGCGGCCGGGGCCTCAGCGGTCGGCGGTGCGGTGGATCGGCCCCTCGGTGCCGGTCAGCCGCTCACCGGTGCCACCCCACCGCCCGGCGATGATCTCCGCGGCGATGGAGATCGCCGTCTCCTCCGGGGTGCGGGCCCCGAGGTCGAGCCCGATCGGCGAGGAGAGCCGGGCCAGCTCCTCCTTGGCCATGCCGGCGTCGGCCAGCCGCGCGAGTCGTTCCTCGTGCGTCCGTCGAGACCCCATCGCACCCACGTAGGCGACCGGGAGGCGCAGCGCGACCTCCAGCAGCGGGACGTCGAACTTGGGGTCGTGGGTGAGCACGCACAGCACGGTGCGCTCGTCGATGCGGCCGGCGTCCACCTCGGCCTGCAGGTAGCGGTGCGGCCACTCCACGACCACCTCGTGGGCGTCGGGGAAGCGCTTCGGGGTCGCGAACACCGGACGGGCGTCGCACACGGTGACCCGGTAGCCCAGGAACGCCCCCACCCGGGCGACCGCGGCGGCGAAGTCGATCGCGCCGAACACGACCATCCGGGCGGCCGGGGCGAAGGAGTTGACGAACAGTGACAGGTCGTCGCCGCGGCGCTCGCCGTCGTGGCCGACGTGCAGCATCCCGGTCCGGCCGGCGGCGAGCATGCCGCGGGCGTCGGCGGCGACGGCGTCGTCCAGCCGCTGCAGGCCGAGGGTGCCCGACACGCGGTCGGGCCAGACCACCAGCCGCCGGCCCACCCGGTCCTCCGGCCCGGCGACGCAGGTGACGACGGCGACGGGCTCGTGCGCGGCCACGGACTCGGCGATCTCGCCGAGCTCGGGGAACGACTCGCGGGAGACCCGCTCCACGAAGACGTCGAGGATGCCGCCGCAGGTCAGCCCCACGGCGAAGGCGTCGTCGTCACTGACGCCGTACCGCTCCAGCGACGGGACGCCGGTCTCGACGACGTCCTTGGCCTCCTCGTAGACCGCGCCCTCGACGCAGCCGCCGGAGACGCTGCCGACCGCGGTGCCGTCGGGGCCCACCAGCATGGAGGCGCCGGCCGGGCGCGGCGCCGAGCGCCAGGTGGCGACCACCGTGCCCATCCCGACGGTCTCCCCCGCCTGCCACCAGCCGATCAGGTCCTCGAGCACGTCACGCATCGGACAGTCCCTCTTCTCGGTGTGCGAAACCCACGGCCCCGTCCGGAGGCCCACCCGGAGTGTGCGGAGGGTGAGGGGAACGGGGTCCTCTCTCAGGCACGCGAGATCACTCCCACGAGCTCCTCGAACGCCGCCATGCTGTGCCCGGCGACGAAGTGGTCGATCGACGGCAGGGCCGCCTGCATGCCGCCGGTGAGCGGCTCGTAGCCCTCCCGCCCCTTGTGCGGGTTGACCCAGACCACCGCGTGCGCCAGCCGGTGCAGCCGTGCCATCTGCTCGGCGAGCACCTCGGTGCCGCCGCGCTCCCAGCCGTCGCTGCAGACGACGACGACCGCACCGCGGGCCGTCCCGCGCTGCCCCCACCGGTCGAGGAACGCCTTGAGCACGTCGCCGAGGCGCGTGCCGCCCGACCAGTCCGGGATGGCGGAGCCGCTGGCGGCCAGGGCCTTGTCCGGGTCACGCATCCGCAGCTCGCGGGTCACCCGGGTCAGCCGGGTGCCGATCGTGAAGACCTCCGTCGCGGCCGGGTGCGCGCGGACGGCGGCGTGCGCGAACCGCAGCAGGGCGTCGGCGTAGGGGCTCATCGAGCCGGACACGTCGACGAGCAGCACGACGCGGCGCGGGCGGGGCCGGGCGCGGCGGTGCAGCAGCCGGGTCACCTCACCACCGTCGTGCAGCGCGCGGCGCACGGTGCGCGACGCGTGCACCATGCCGTGCGCACTGGCGCGGCGGCGCCGCGACGGGCGCATCGGCACGGCGGGTACCAGCAGGGCGAACAGCCGGCGCAGGTGGTCCCGCTCGGCCACGCTCATCTCCGCGACGTCGCGGTGGCGCAGCACCTCGTCGGCGCTCGCCGTCCCGGCGAGCTCCGGCGGCTGCTCGCCGTCGTCGCTCTGCCCGGTGCCGGGCTCCAGCGGGGCGGTGGTGGCCAGCTGCCGCTCCGGCTGGGCCGCCGAGCGGGACGGCCGCGGCGCCTCCCCGCCGAAGTACGCGGCGAAGGCGGCGTCGTAGCGCTCCAGGTCGTCAGGCCCGCCGCAGAGGGTGAGCCGTCCGGCCCAGTACACGTCGGTGGCGTCCAGGACGTCGAGCGCGCCGACCGCGGCCAGCATCGCCTCGACCCGGTCCGGCGAGGCGGCCACCCCGGCGTGCCGCAGGGTGCGCGCGAACCCCAGCACCGTGTCGACCACGTCCCTCGGCGGCCGTACCGCGATGGCCCCGTCCCCCCGCGAGGGGCGGGCCTCGGCACGGGGTCCGCTCTCAGCCACCACCGAAGAGCGCCCCCCGAGCCAGGGCGTGCACGCGGTCGGCGTCCTCCCGGTACTTCAGGACGGCGCCCAGCGTGCGTGCGGCGATGTCGGGGTCGAGGTCGCGGGCACCCAGGGTCTGCAGCGCGGTGGCCCAGTCCATGGCCTCGGCGACGCCGGGCGGCTTGAGCAGGTCGAGGGTGCGCAGCTTCGCCGTCGCCCGGGCCACCTCGCGGGCCAGCTGCTCGGTGACCTCGGGCAGCCGGCGCCGCAGGATCGCCACCTCGCGGTCGAAGTCGGGGTGCTGCAGCCAGTGGTAGAGACAGCGCCGCTTGAGGGCGTCGTGCACCTCTCGGGTGCGGTTGGAGGTCAGGATCACCAGCGGCGGCGTGGTCGCCCGGATCGTGCCCAGCTCCGGGATGGAGATGGTGAAGTCCGACAGCACCTCGAGCAGGAACGCCTCGAACTCGTCGTCGGCGCGGTCGACCTCGTCGACCAGCAGCACCGACGGCGAGTCCTCCAGGGCCTGCAGCAGCGGGCGGGCCAGCAGGAACCGGCGGTCGTAGAGGGACGCCTCCAGCGTCTCGGTGTCCCCGGTGGCGTGCGCGGCCTCGGCGGCGCGCAGGTGCAGCAGCTGCCGGCCGAAGTCCCAGTCGTAGAGCGCCTGGCTGGCCTCCAGGCCCTCGTAGCACTGCAACCGGTACAGCGGGCGACCGGTCACCTGGGCCAGCGCCTGGGCGAGCGCGGTCTTGCCGACGCCGGCCTCGCCCTCCAGGAACAGCGGCCGGTGCATCGCCAGGGCGAGGTAGGCGGCGGTGGCCAGCCCCTCGTCGGGCAGGTAGCCGGTGCCCTCGAGGGCGGCGGCCAGGTCGTCGGGGCCGGCGAACGCCCCGCGCGGGGCGGACACCGGCTCCAGCGTGGCCTCACCCACCCGGTCGCCTCGCCGGCGCTCGTCGTCCGTGGTCGCGGCACTGCCGTGTTCCCCGCGTTCGCTCGCAAGCTCGCTCACGTGCCGAGCATCCCACCTGGGCCGGGGCGGCTGCTCTGCGGAGCGGCCGCCACCCCCGGTCGGGGGGGGGGGGGGGGGGGGGGGGGGGGGGGGCGGGGGGGGCGGGGCGGGGGGCGGGCGCGGCGCCGGCCGCGGGGGGGGGGGGGGGGGGGCGGGGGGGGGGGCGGGGGGGGC
>NZ_JBJGYJ010000003.1:0-236035 GCF_054049935.1 Geodermatophilus sp. SYSU D00742 | reverse complement strand
GCGGGTCTCCGGCCGCCCGGCCACCGACCTCCCACCCCCCCGCCGGCCCCCCGCCCCCCCCCGCCCCCCCCCCCCCCCCCCCGCGGGGGTGACACCGGGCCGCCCGGCCAGGGGCGCTGCGCCGGGACCGCCGACGGTCGGCGCGGCCGCGGGACGCCCCGCTCGCGGGACGGCTGCGGCCGGGACGGCGGCCCGCCCGGCCGGGGTGCCGTTGGGACGACCGGTCGGCGGGGTGGCCCCGGACCGACCGGCGGCCGGTGGCGTGGCGCGCGGCTGGCGCGGGGCCGCCGCGGGCACCGGGCGGGGCGGCGGACGGCGGCGGCCCGGGTCCTCGCCGGCGTCGAGGAGGCCCTCACGCCGACGGTCGGCCCGGCTGCGACCCGGCGTGGTGGGGTGGTCGCTCAGGTCCTGGTCGACCACGACCGGGGGTGTCGGGCCGTCCGTACGGCGTCGACCGTGGGGGACCGGGGCGGTCCCCCGGTCCGAGATGTCACTGCCTGACGCGGCGTGCCTGCCCACGGTTACCAAATCTAGATGGCTGAGCCCCCGTTGCCCAGGATGTGGGACGAACGACGCTGCCCGCGTGCGGCGCGCACCCGGCGCAGGCGGCGCACGAGCAGCGGATCGGCCTCCAGCGCGGCCGGACGGTCGACCAGCGCGTTGAGCACCTGGTAGTAGCGGGTCGGCGCCATGCCGAAGCGCTCCCGGATCGCCGTCTCCTTGGCGCCCGGCCGCCGCCACCACTGCCGTTCGAAGGCCAGCATGTCGTGCTCGCGCCGGGTCAGGCCGCCGGCAGCGACCGGCGCCTCCGTCGTGGGCGGTGCGGATGCGGGCGGGGGCAGCACCTCGCCCCCCGGCGGGGAGACCGCGGGAGCTGGTTCGGCAGACATCGGACGTCCTTCGGGGTGGGTGGTGAGGACTCGACGGTAGTCCCGCCCACCGACATCCGGGACGCCGATCCGGCGTGCCGTCAGACCGGCGCGACCGCCGCCTCCTGGGCCCGCCGGCGGCTCCCGGCGCGGGCCTGCCGGAGGCTGTCGGCGGTGAAGACGGCGAGGGCCACCCAGACGATGACGAAGCCCACCAGCCGGGCTGCCGGCATCGGCTCGTGGTTGACGAAGACGCCGATCGCCAGCTGCATGAGCGGGGTGACGTACTGCAGCAGGCCGACCGTCGACAGCGGGATGCGCCGGGTCGCGGCGGCGAACAGCAGCAGCGGGACTGCGGTCGCGATCCCGGAGCTCAGGAGCAGCAGCAGGTGCCCGGTCCCGGCGGTGCCGGCGGTCCCCTCCCCCTGTGCGTGCAGGACGGCGAGCACGACGGCCGCGGGGACGGCGACCAGCGCCGTCTCCACGAACAGCCCCGGGGCGGCCTCCACCCGGACCACCTTCTTCATCAGCCCGTAGAGGCCGAAGCTGACGGCCAGGGCGAGGGCGATCCACGGCGGGCGCCCGTAGTCGACGGTGAGCACCACCACCGCGACCGCGGCGATGCCGACCGCCGTCCACTGCAGCGGCCGCAGCCGCTCGCTGAACACCACCACGCCCAGCAGCACGCTGACCAGCGGGTTGATGAAGTAACCGAGCGAGGTCTCGACCACGTGCCCGGAGTTGACGGCGATGACGAAGACCAGCCAGTTGACCGCGATGAGCAGCGCCGCGCCGAACAGCACCAGCAGCGTGCGCCGGTCGGTGACCGCCGCACGCACGTGCGACCAGCGGCGGACGACGGTCAGCAGGCCCCCGACGAACAGCAGCGACCACAGCACGCGGTGCGCCACGATCTCCAGCCCACCGGCGGGTTCCAGCAGGGGGAAGTACAGGGGGAACAGGCCCCACATGCCGTAGGCGGCCAGCCCGGCGGCGACCCCCGTACGCCTCTCGTCCACCGCCGCACCATACGTGCGGCCCTCTTCCGGGCGCCGCCCCGTTCCGCCCCGAGGGGGCGGCCCCTCAGGCGGTCTGGATGTAGTCGACCAGCTGGGCGCGCTCGCTCTCCAGCTCGTCCAGACGGGCCTTGACGACGTCCCCGATCGAGACGATGCCGACCAGCTGCCCGCCGTCCACGACGGGCACGTGACGGACCCGGTGGTCGGTCATCGTGCGGGCGAGCTCCTCCACGCCGGCATCCGGGAGGCAGGTGTGCACGTCGGCGGTCATGACGCTGGAGACGGGGTCCTCGAGCAGCTCCGTACCGCGCTCGTGCAGCGCGCGGACGATGTCCCGCTCGGAGACGATCCCGTCGACGGAGCGCCCGTCGGCGGAGACGACGAGGGCACCGACGCCGTGCTGGGCGAGCAGTGCGAGCGCCGTGCGGATGCCGGCCGAGGCCTCGACGGTGGCGACGTCGGCGCCCTTGCGGCGGAGCAGCTGGCTGATGTGCACGGGACCTCCCCGGGCGAGACGGCGCGAGCAGTGTGCTCCACGTCCCGGGGCTCGGGCAACGCCGCGGAGGCCTACCGTCGAGGTGTGCCGACCCGGTCCACCCAGCGCCGCCCCACCCCGCTGCAGTGGGTGCGTTACGCCCTGGGCGGCGGTCTGCCCGCCGAGCTGTCGCCGTGGGTGCTCGCCGACACCACCGAGCCGGGCTGGATCCGCCGCCACCTGACCCGCGCCCTCGTCCAGCTGCTGCCGGTCCTCGTGCTCTGCCTCGTGGCGGTGCCGGTGCCGCTGGCCTACCGGCTGTCGGCCGCCGCCGGTGGCCTGCTGCTGGGGTTGTTCTTCTCCGTCGCGTTCATGACCGAGACGATCGAGCACCGCGTGGCCAAGGCCGGGTACCCGGCCGGGACGGCGGCCCGGCTGCGCGCCCGACGCGCCGAGCGGGAGCAGTTGGAGCGCCGCTCCCCGTACCGCCGCGACGGCGCCGGCAGCTTCGACTGAGCCGCTCACGGCGCCGCGTCCGACCCCGCCGACGGCGGTGTGCCGCAGGGGGCCGCGACGGCCCCGCCGGCGCCGGTCGAGGTCACCGTGGGCGGCAACGCGGTGCGGCCGGGGCGGGGCTCGCCTGCGCCACCTGCTGGTTTGACGGGGGTGACGGAGGTCACGGATGGTGCTGGCGGTTGCCAACGTCCTTCCCTCCCGCCTCCGGACACAGGAGCCCCCGTGCACCCACCCCTCCGACGCCGCTGGGCCGCACCGGTCCTGCTCGCCCTCGTCTCCCCCGCCCTGGTCGCCTCCCCCGCCGCGGCCACCGGTCCCGACACCACCGCACTGCGCGACGCGCTCACCGTCGAGGGCGTCACGGAGCACCTCGAGGCCTTCCAGGAGATCGCCGGGGACCACGGCGGCACCCGCGCCAGCGGCACCCCGGGGTACGACGCCTCCGGGGACTACGTCGCCGACCGCCTGCTGGACGCCGGCTACCGGGTGACCGAGCAGAAGTTCACGTTCCCCTACTTCCAGCAGACCGCTCCGGCGACGTTCGCGCGGACGGCGCCGACCGAGCGGGCCTACGCGGCGGAGGAGTTCGCGGTCGCCGAGTACTCCGGCTCGGGCACCGCCTCCGGCCCCGTGCAGGCCGTGGCCGACAACCTCGTCCCGCCGCCGCCGGAGCCCAACAGCTCGAACGCCGGCTGCCAGGCCGAGGACTACGCGGGGTTCCAGCCCGGCAACATCGCGCTGGTCCAGCGGGGTACCTGCACCTTCGGCGAGAAGGCGGCCGCCGCGGCCGCCGCCGGGGCCAGCGCACTGGTCATCTTCAACGAGGGCCAGGAGGGGCGCACGGAGGTGCTGCGGGGCACCCTCGGCGGCCCGATGCCCGCGGGGTCGGCCATCCCGGTGATCGGGACCAGCTACGCCGTCGGCGAGGAGCTCACCGCGCTGCTGGGCGCCGGCGAGGTGCGCGTGGACATCACCACCTCGACCCTGTCCGAGCAGCGCACCACCTCCAACTACCTCGCCGAGACGCGGACCGGCCGCACCGACGAGGTCGTCGTCGTCGGCGCCCACCTGGACTCGGTGACCGAGGGCCCCGGCATCAACGACAACGGCACCGGGTCGGCCACCGTCCTGGAGATCGCCGAGCAGTTCGCCGAGCTCGGCGTCGAGCCGCGCAACGCCGTCCGGTTCGCGTTCTGGGGGGCGGAGGAGTCCGGTCTGCGCGGCTCGACGCACTACGTGGCGGGCCTGACCGAGCAGGAACGGACCGCCATCGCGCTGAACCTGAACTTCGACATGCTCGGCAGCCCGAACTTCGCCCGCCTGGTCTACGACGGCGACGGCTCGGACACCCCGACGGCCGGGCCGGCGGGCAGCGCCGAGATCGAGCGCGTCTTCCTCGACCACTTCGCCGCCGTGGGCCTGGCCGTCGAGCCGACCGTGTTCAGCGGCCGGTCGGACTACGGGCCGTTCATCGCCCAGGGGATCCCGGCCGGCGGGCTGTTCTCCGGCGCGGAGGGGATCAAGACCGAGGCGCAGGTCGCGCTGTACGGCGGCACGGCCGGCGTCGCGTACGACGCCTGCTACCACCAGGCCTGCGACGACATCGCGAACGTCAACGAGCAGGCGCTCGGCGAGCTCGGGGACGGCGCGGCCCACGCGACGCTGTGGCTCGCCCAGGCCGAGGTGCTGCCCGGCAGTGCACCGGCCGCGGCTCCGGGGGGCGGCGGGGCAGCCGACGGCGGCCACGCCGGGCACGCGGACCGCTGAGCCGGGCGGGGGCCGGACGGCGGGGTGCGGTCGACACCCCGCCGTCCGGGTCCCGAGCCGACGAGGGGACTCGAACCCCTAACCGCCCGATTACAAGTCGGGTGCGCTACCAGTTGCGCCACGCCGGCGGGACATGAGGAACAGGCCCCGACCCAAGGATAGGGACACCACGGGGCGTGACCAGGCGGCCCTGCTCGTTCGGTGGTCGCCCTCCGTCCACCGGGCGACGGTCAGGCGGCCGGATCGCCGTGCCGGAGGTAGCCGGCGGGGTCGCTGCCCGGCTGCGGCACGGCCGCCAGCCACCGGGCGAAGCCGGCCGGGTCACGGCGTTCCAGCTCGTCGAGCGTCTCCTGGCGGCGGGCCACGATCACCTGCCGGGTCGCCGCGTCCAGGGGGCCGGCCAGCGCGGCCGTCGTCCGCACCCACTCCCGGCCCAGCTCACCGGTGGACAGCGCCGACACCGGGGACGACGTCACCGCGGCCACGGGCGGCTCCGCCGGCCGGACGGCGACCGTCGCCGGGCGACTGTGGACCATCCACACCGCCAGGCCGGCGGCGACCCCGGCCCCCGCGACCAGCAGGGTCAGCAGCGCGCCGCCGAGCACCGCGCTGCCGGAGAGCACGAGGAGCACCACGACCGTCGCCACGGCTGCCTGCCACGCGGCCTCCACGGTCCTGCGGCGGTCCTGCCCGGAGGACTCCCGGGCGATGCCGGCTGCCAGACACCCGGAGACCACCGCGGCGATGCCGACGGCGACCAGACCCGTCGGGGGCAGCGCCAGGCCACCGACCGCGACGAAGCCGCCGCCGACGAGGAGACCGACCCCCAGCAGGAGACGGGCGAGAGGTCCGCGGGTGGGCACGGGGCAGCCTCCAGGAGCCGGCCGACACAGGGGTGGGGCGCCGCCCGGCGGCGGCCACCCGGAGGCCCCCTACCCAGGTCGCAGGCACCTTGCACCCACCGTGGCGACGGGGGCTTCCCTGACGGCGTCCGCGGTAGGACGCTCGGGGACACGCACGGGGGACGACCGCTCTGTCGGAGGTGCTCGTGTCCATGACGACCCCCACTCCCGCCGGCACGCTGCCCGAGCCCCGCCCCGGGGACGACGACCCGCCCGTGCTGCCGATCGTGGTCGGCGCCGACGGCAGCGAGTGCGGGTTGCGAGCCGTCCGCTGGGCCGCCGGGGAGGCCGCACGCCGAGGAGCGCCGCTGCGCATCGTGCACGCCTCGCCGAACGCCGGCCGCCAGGGCGTGGCCGGTGCCACCGCGCCGGACCTGCCCCGCGCCCGGGGGGCCACCGCGCAGGCCTACACCGTCGCCGTGCACACCGAGCCGTCCGTGCCGACGTCCACCGAGGTGGTGCCCGGTGACCCCGTGACCGCCCTCGTGCGGGCCGCCGAGGACGCCCAGCTGCTCGTCCTCGGCATCTCCACCACCGGGGCGGCCGACGAGATGGTCCTGGCCTCGGTGGCCCAGAAGGTCGCCGCCCGGTCACCGCGGCCGGTCGTCGTCGTGCCCCGGCAGCGGGCCTCCACCAGCGGGAGCCGGCCGCACATCGCCGTCCTGGGCCTCGGCGACCGGGGGGACGACGAACCGGTGGCCACCTTCGCCGCCGAGGAGGCGCTGCGCGCGGGCCGGCCGCTGACGGTGCTGCACACCCGGCCGGACGACCACGCGGACTGGACGGCCGAGCCCGACGCGTGGGCCGAGCGCTTCCCCGACCTCCGCGTGTCCCACCAGCCGCTCCCCCACGTCACCGGTGGCCGGGTGCTGACCGCTGCCTGCCCGACGCCGCTGCTGGCGATGAGCGCGGGGCACGCGGGCCTCCTGCACCAGCCGCTGGACGCGCTGCACCGGTGGCTGCTGCGGCACTGCACGTCGCCGATGGCGCTGGTGCCGTCGATCCGCCGGCGGACCGGCATGGAGCCGAACGAGGAGATCATCGCCGTGGGCTGACCCGGCCGGCCGTGCCGGCGTGCGGGCACCCACCGGGCAGGATCGGCGCCCGTGGGTTCCTCCGTCGTCGAGCTCGGCCCCGGGCTCGCCGTGGTGCTCTGCCTGCTGACCGCGGTCGCGGCGACGGCGGGCCGCCTCTCGGGGCTCGGCCAGGACCGGCCGGTCGTGGTGGCCGCGCTGCGCGCCACCGTCCAGCTCGTCGTCGTCTCCGCCGTCCTGCTGGGCGTGGTCGGCTCCCTGCCGCTCTCGGTGGCCTTCGTGCTGCTCATGCTCGGCGTCGCGGCGGCCACCGCGGCCGGCCGGGCCACCGGGCGGCACCTGCGCGACCCCGGTGCGCTGCGCCGGGTGGGCACCGCCGGTCTGCCGGTGGCGGTCGGGGCGGCACCGGTGGTCGCGCTGGTGCTGGCCAGCGGCACGGTGCCGCTGCGCGGCGAGGCGGTGATCCCGATCGCGGGGATCCTGATCGGCGGCGCGATGACGGCGACCTCACTGGCCGGCCGACGGTTGCGGGAGGAGATCACCTCCCGGCGCGGCGAGGTCGAGGCCGCCCTCGCCCTGGGGTTCCTGCGGCGGGACGCCGTCCTGGAGGTGGCCCGCCCCGCCGCGGCCACCGCCCTGGTGCCGCCCCTGGACCAGACCCGCACCGTGGGTCTGGTCACCCTGCCCGGCGCCTTCGTCGGCGTGCTGCTCGGCGGCGGCAGCCCGCTGGAGGCCGGCGCCGCCCAGCTGCTGGTCCTCGTCGGCCTGCTCGCCGCGCAGGTCGTGGCCGTGTGGACGGTCACCGAGCTCGTCGCGGGCGGGCGGCTGCTGGACGACGTCCCCCGGTAGGCACGTCCAGCGTTCTCACAGCGAGTCACCAGCACCGGGGCAGCAGCGAGGCCGACAGTGGTCCCGAGGGCAGCGGACCGCTGCTCGGGAGGAGGACTCGGACAGTGAGCGACTACGGCACCCCCCGCCCGGCGCCCGGCACGTGGGCGCCTCCGTCGGCGTGGCAGCCGCCGGTCGCCGGGCAGCCGGCCGGTGGGCAGTCGACCGGTGGACAGCCGGCCGGTGGCCAGCCGGGCGCCACGTACCCCGGCACCCACCCCGCCGGGGGCGCCGGCCACCCGACCGCCCCACAGCCGGGCACCGGGTACCCCACCGGCGGGTACGCACCCGCCGGGCAGCCGGGAACGGGACAGCCCGCCGGTCCGGCCGGGCCGGGCACCGCGCCGTTCCCCCAGCCCGCGCCCGCACCGCACCAGCGACAGCGCTCCGGCCGGCTGCGCATGGGCATCGCGGGCCTGGTGGCCGGTGCCCTGATCGGTGGCGGCGCCGGCGCCGGCGTCGCCGTCCTGGCCGACGGGTCCGACGGCAGCGGCCCGTCGGTCGCCGCCCAGAACGTCACGATCACCAACCCCGAGACGGCGACCGCCGTGACCGCGGCCGCGGCCAAGGCCGCCCCCAGCGTGGTGACGGTCTACGTCACCGGCTCGTCGGGCTCCGGCAGCGGCTCGGGGGTCGTGCTGACCGACGACGGCCACGTGCTCACCAACAACCACGTGGTGGGTCTGGACGGCGCCGGCGGGGACGCCGTCGTCTCGGTGCGCACCTCCGACGGCACGCTCTACGACGCGACCGTCGTCGGCACCCAGCCGCTCTACGACCTGGCCGTGCTGCGGCTGGACGGCGCCTCGGGGCTGACCCCGGCGACCTTCGCGGACTCCGACGAGGTCCAGGTGGGCGACCTGGCGGTGGCCATCGGGGCCCCGCTGGGCCTGTCGGACACCGTGACCGACGGGATCATCAGCGCCACCGGCCGCGCCGTCGCCACCGGCTCCACCGAGGGCGACGCCACGGTGATCGACGCGCTGCAGACCGACGCCGCGATCAACCCGGGCAACTCCGGCGGCGCGCTGGTCAACGGGGCCGGCGAGGTGGTCGGCATCAACACCGCCATCGCCACGGTCGCCCAGGGCCTGCCCGGCCAGCAGTCGGAGAGCGGCAACATCGGCGTCGGCTTCGCCATCCCCGGCAACACCGCCCAGCGGATCGCCCAGGAGCTCATGGCCGACGGCTCGGCGGACGTCACCTACCTGGGCGTCAGCGCGCAGACCGCGGCCGCCGACGGCAACAGCGAGATCGGCACCGGCGCCCAGATCGTGCGGGTGGAGGCCGGCACCCCCGCGGCAGACGCCGGGCTGCGGGCCGGGGACGTCGTCACCGCCGTCGGCGACCGGGTGGTGACCACCTCCACCGAGCTGACCGCCGCCGTCCGCAGCGCGACGCCCGGCGACGAGGTGACCCTGACGGTGCGCCGCGGGCAGGACACCAGCCAGGTCGACGTCACGCTCGGCAGCACCACCGGCTGACCCGCCGTGGGCGGGGACGGCGGCGGGGTGCCTAGGCTCGGGGGGGGGGGGGGCGGGGGGCCGCCGCGCCCCCCCCCCCCCCCCCCCCCCCCCCCCCCCCCCCCCCCCCCCCGACCGCGCCCCTCGCCAGCTCCCTCGACGACCCCGAGCGGGCCCGCGACCTCGCCCGGATGAAGCGGCTGGCCACCGGACTCTTCCTCGCCGCCGCGGCCGTCTTCGTCGCGTGTGTGCTGCTCGGGCCGGAGACGGGGGCGTGGGTGGGGTACGTGCGGGCCACCGCCGAGGCCTCGATGGTCGGGGCGCTGGCCGACTGGTTCGCCGTCACCGCGCTCTTCCGGCACCCGTTGCGGCTGCCCATCCCGCACACGGCGATCATCCCGCGCAAGAAGGACCAGATCGGCGCGAGCCTGGGCACCTTCGTCCAGGAGAACTTCCTGACCCGCGCGGTGGTCGAGGAGAAGCTGACCACGGTGGACGTGCCCGGCCGGCTCGGTGCCTTCCTGGCCGCCCCGGGTCGGCCTGAGCGGCTGGCCGGGGACGCCTCGGCCCTGCTGCACTCCGTCGCCGACCTGCTCCGGGACGAGGACCTGCAGCCCGCCGTGGCCGCCCTCGTCGACCGCAAGCTGCACGCCACCCCGGCCGCCCCCGTGGTCGCACGGGTACTGGAACTGGTCGTTCAGGGCGACCGCCACCAGGAGGTGCTCTCCGCCGGACTGCGGGGGCTGGCGCGCTTCCTCGAGGACAACCGGGTCGTCTTCCGTGCCCAGCTGGGTGACGCCTCCCCCGCGTGGGTGCCGGACTGGGTCGACGACCGGGTGTTCGACCGGGTGTTCGCCGCCGTGCAGGGGTTCCTCGAGGAGGTCGGCGAGGACCCGCGGCACGAGCTGCGCCGGGACTACGACGCCCGGCTGCGGGCCTACGTGCACGCGCTGCGCACCGACCCGGACGCCGCGGGCCGCGTCGAGGAGCTGAAGAAGGAGCTGCTCGAGCACCCCGCCGTCCGGACCTGGTCGGGCTCGCTGTGGAGCAACCTGAAGAACGCCGTGCTGGCCGCCGCGGCCGACCCGGAGTCGGCCCTGCGCACGCGGGTCGCCGAGCTCATCCGGGACGGCGCGCGGCTGCTGCAGACCGACCCGACCGTGCGGGAGCTGGTCCAGCGGCGCGCGCACACCGTCGCGGGCTACCTGGTCGAGCGGTTCTCCGGCGACCTGGCCGACCTGGTCGGTGGCACGGTGGCCCGCTGGGACACCGAGGAGACCAGCCGCCGGATCGAGCTCCAGGTCGGCCGTGACCTGCAGTGGATCCGCGTCAACGGCACCGTCGTCGGCGGCCTGGCCGGGCTCGTCATCTACGCGACCGCCCAGCTCATCGGCTGAGGGCGACCGGCGTCCCCGGCCCCGGCACGGTGGTGGCCGTCAGGCGGTGGTCGCCACCACCGTGCAGGTCCCGCGGGCCGCTGTCAGCGACGGGCCGACGCGGCGGCGTAGAGGGCGATGCCGGCGGCGACGCTGACGTTGAGGGACTCGGTGTCCCGCGCGATCGGGATGCGGACGACGACGTCGCAGCGCTCCCGCACCAGCCGCGACAGGCCCGTCCCTTCGGCGCCCACCACGAGCGCCACCGGGTCGGCGAACCCGTCGAACTCGTGCACGTCGACGTCGCCGTCCCCCGCCAGGCCGACGGTCATGAGGCCGGCGTCCTGGTAGGAGGCGAGCGCGCGGGCCAGGTTGACCGCGCGGGCGACCGGCAGCCGGGCGGCGGCCCCGGCGCTGGTGCGCCACGCCGAGGCGGTCATGCCGACCGACCGGCGCTGCGGCACGACGACGCCGTGCGCGTCGAAGGCGGCCGCCGAGCGGACCACGGCCCCCAGGTTGCGCGGGTCGGTGACGCCGTCCATCGCCACGACCAGCGGCGGCCGGCCGGAGTCGCGGGCCAGGTCCAGCAGGTCGTCCGGGTGCGCGTACTGGTACGGCGGCACCTGCAGGCCGATGCCCTGGTGCAGCGCCCCGCCCGACATCCGGTCGAACTCCGCCTTGCCGACCTCCAGCAGCGGCAGCCCGCGGTCCCCGGCGAGCGCGATGGCCTCGGCGATGCGCTCGTCGAGGGCACCGCGGGTGGTGTCACCGGTGACCACGTAGAGGGCGGTCGCCGGGATCTGCGCGCGCAGGGCCTCGACGACGGGGTTGCGGCCGAGCAGGAGCTCGGGGGACTCGTCGGCGCGCTGCCGGCTGCGCTCCCGCTCGGCCCGGCGCCGCGCGTCGGCCTGCGCCCGGCGCTGCGCGGGGTGCCCGGTGCGGGCCTCGGCCGGCGGGGTGGCGCCGCGTCCGGCCAGGGCCCGGCGGTTCTTCCCGCCGGTGCCGGCGGTGGCCGTCTTCTTGCCGGCGCCGCTGCTGCGGCCCCGTCGCTGACTGTTGCCGGCCATCAGCGGCTCAGCTCCCATCGGGGTCCGTTCGGGGTGTCCTCGACCTGCACGCCGAGGGCGGCGAGCTGGTCGCGGATGGCGTCGGCGGCCGCGTAGTCCTTGCGGGCACGGGCGGCCTGCCGCTGCTCCAGCGCCAGCGCCACCAGGCCGCCGGTGACCTCGGTCAGCCGGTCGTCGCCCCCGCCGGTGGACCAGTGCGGGTCGAGCGGGTCCAGGCCCAGCACGGCCAGCATGGCGCGCACCGAGCCCAGCGCCGCGGCCACCGCGTCGTCCCGACCGTCGGCCAGGGCGGTGTTGCCCTGCCGCACCACCTCGTGGACGGCGGCGACCGCGGCCGGGGTGCCCAGGTCGTCGTCCAGGGCGGCCCGGAACTCCGGCGTCAGCTCTGGCTTGCCGGCGCCCTCCCCCACCCGCTCGGCCGCCCGCCGCACGAACGACTCCAGCCGCCGGTACGCGGCGCCGGCCTCGGCGAGCGCGGCGTCGGTGAACTCGATGGTCGACCGGTAGTGCGGGGCGACGAGGTAGTAGCGCAGCTCCACCGGCCGCACGCGCTTGACGACCTCGTCGACGAGCGCGGTGTTGCCCAGCGACTTGCTCATCTTCTCGCCGCCGAGGGTCACCCAGCCGTTGTGCAGCCAGTACCGCGCGAACCCGTCACCGGCGGCCATCGACTGCGCGCGCTCGTTCTCGTGGTGCGGGAAGCGCAGGTCCAGCCCGCCACCGTGGATGTCGAACTCGCCCCCCAGGTAGCGCTCTGCCATCGCCGAGCACTCCAGGTGCCATCCCGGACGCCCGCGGCCCCACGGCGTGGCCCAGCCGGCGGTCTCCGGCTCGCCCTGCTTGTGCGCCTTCCAGAGGGCGAAGTCGCGGGGGTCGCGCTTGCGCTCGTCGCTGTCGGTGTCGGCGGCCGGCTCCAGGTTGTCCAGCCGCTGGCCGGTGAGCTCCCCGTACCCCGGGAAGGACCGGACGTCGAAGTACACGTCACCGTCGGCGGCGTAGGCGGAGCCACGCTCGATGAGCCGCTCCATGAGCGCCACCATGTCGGGGATGTGACCCGTGGCGCGCGGCTCGTAGGTGGGCGGCAGCACGCCGAGGACGTCGTAGGCGCGGGTGCAGGCCAGCTCGTTGGTGTAGGCCCACGCCCACCACGGGACGCCGTTCTCGGCGGCCTTGGCGAGGATCTTGTCGTCGATGTCGGTGACGTTGCGGACGTAGCGGACGTCGAGACCGCCCGCGGTCAGCCACCGCCGGAGCACGTCGAAGTTCAGCTGGGCGCGCACGTGCCCGACGTGCGGCGGCCCCTGGACGGTGAGGCCGCAGACGTACACCGAGGCCTGTCCTGCACGCAGGGGCGTGAAGTCGCGGACCGCCCGGGCGGCCGTGTCGTACAGGCGGAGGCTCACTGCTGGGAGTCTACGGAGCCGCGGCGCTCAGTTCGGTCCGGAGTCGGCCCGGACCACCAGCGCCGTCGCCATCGCCGCCCGGCCCTCGCCTCGCCCGGTGAGGCCCAGTCCGTCGGTCGTGGTGGCGGTGACGCTGACCGGGGCGCCCAGTGCCGCCGACAGCACCGCCTCGGCCTCGGCCCGGCGCGGCCCCACCTTGGGGGTGTTCCCGACGAGCTGCACCGCGGCGTTGCCCACCCGCCAGCCGGCCCCGGCGAGGGTCGCCCGCACGTGCTCGAGCACCGCCGTGCCGCGGGCGCCGGCCCACCGGGGGTCGCCGGTGCCGAGCAGCCCGCCGATGTCGCCCAGCCCGGCCGCGGACAGGACCGCGTCGGTCAGCGCGTGGGCGACCACGTCGCCGTCGGAGTGGCCGGCGCAGCCGTCGACCCCCGGCCACTCCAGCCCGGCGAGCCAGCAGGACCGGCCGGCCTCGACCGGGTGGACGTCGACGCCGAGGCCGACCCGGGGCAGGTCGGCGCTCACCGGCGCGCGCCCAGCTGGAGCTCCGCGAGGGCGAGGTCGTGGGCGACGGTCACCTTCGCGGCCCGCTCGTCGCCGGCCACGGTCGTGACGGGGATGCCGACCGCCCGTACCACGGCGGCGTCGTCGGTCATCTCGGCGTCGGCGGGCAGCCCCGCGTAGGCCTCGGCGAGCGGGGCCCGGGCGAAGCCCTGCGGGGTCTGGACCCGGCGGAGCTCCTCCCGCGCGAGGGTGCCGGTGAGCACGCCGTCCGCGTCCACGGTGACGGTGGTGTCGACGACCGGGAGGACGGGGACCACGGCTGCGGCGCCCGCGTCCAGCGCGCCGAGCACCCGCCGGACGACGTCCGGTGGGGTCAGCGGGCGCGCGGCGTCGTGCACCAGCACCGCGTCGGGCGCGGGACGGGCGGGAGCGGACACCGCGGCCAGCGCCGCACGGACCGATGCGGTGCGGGTGGCGCCGCCGACGACCAGCCGCACGTCCACCGGCAGCACGGTGGCGAAGGCGCCCAGCTCCTGCTCCGGGACGGCGACGACGACGTCGGCCACGCCGGCGTCCCGAAGGGTGTCGACGGCCCAGCAGACCAGCGCCCGCCCACCGAGCGGGACCAGCGCCTTGGGCCGGTCCGCGCCCAGACGCAGACCACTCCCGGCCGCTGCGACGATGCCGACAGCGTGCACGGGAGTGGTCTGGGACGTGCGGGGAGTGCGCCGAGTGGAACTCAGCTGGCGAGGACCTCGTCGAGCAGGACCTCCGCCTTGTCCTCGTTGGTGCCCTCGGCGAGCGCGAGCTCGCTGACCAGGATCTGGCGCGCCTTGGAGAGCATGCGCTTCTCGCCGGCGGAGAGGCCACGGTCCTTGTCGCGACGCCACAGGTCGCGGACGACCTCGGCGACCTTGTTCACGTCACCGGAGGCGAGCTTCTCGAGGTTGGCCTTGTACCGGCGCGACCAGTTGGTCGGCTCCTCGGTGTGCGGGGCGCGCAGGACCTCGAAGACCCTGTTCAGCCCCTCCTGACCGACGACGTCACGGACGCCGACGATCTCTGCGTTGTCAGCCGGCACGCGCACGGTGAGGTCGCCCTGGGCGACCTTCAGCACGAGGTAGGCCTTCTCTTCACCCTTGATGACCCGCTTCTCGATCGCCTCGATGAGCGCGGCACCGTGGTGCGGGTAGACAACGGTCTCGCCGACAGTGAAGCCCATGTGTGTGTGACCCCTTTCGCTGTCCACAGGTTACCACGGCAAACTGACGAACGGGACGGCCGAGATTCGTAAATCCGCAGGTCAGCGGCGCGATGAACTACCGGGGAGGGGTTGACAGCGGCGTGGTCGATGTGCCTGCGCACCCCGCGCGGCCGGGCCTCACGGCCCGCGCCCTGGTGCTCGCGACCCACCCCGGGCCGGCCGTCGCGGTGACCGTCGTGGCGACGCTCCTGGCCGTCGCCGCCGGGTCTCCGGCCGGACGGGTGGTGCTCGTGACGCTCGCCGTCCTCGCAGGTCAGGCCTCCATCGGCTGGAGCAACGACTGGCTCGACGCCGACCGCGACCGCGCCGTCGCGCGCGCCGACAAACCCGTCGTGCAGGGTGCGGTCGCCCCCGCGCTGCTGCGCTCCCTCGCCCTGGGGGCGGCCGCGGCGGCCGTCGTCCTGTCCCTGCTCCTCGGCCCGGTGCCGGGCCTGCTGCTCCTGGTCCTGGTGGCCAGCGGGTGGGCCTACAACGCCGGCCTCAAGCGCACCGCGGCCTCCGTGGTGCCCTACGTGACCGGCTTCGGCGCGCTGCCCGCCGGCGTGGTGGCCGCCACCCCGGGGGCCCCGACGGCGCCCTGGTGGCTGGTCGCCGCCGGCGGCGCGCTGGGTGCCGCCGCGCACCTGGCCAACGTCGCACCCGACATCGAGGACGACCTGGCCACCGGCGTCCGCGGGCTCCCGCACCGACTGGGGCCCCGGGTCTCCGCCGTCACCGGCGCCCTCCTGCTGGGCGGCGCCTCACTGGTGCTGGTCCTGGCTCCCGACGGGCCGCCGACCGCGGCCGCCTGGGTGGGGCTCGCGCTGGCGGTGCCCGCCGTCGCGGTCGCGGCCCTCGCGGGCAGCGCGCGGTTCCGCCGGCTGGCGTTCCCGGCGGTCATGCTGCTGACCGTCCTGGACGTCGTCCTCCTGCTCGCCGGTGGGGCCGCGGTCTCCTGACCGCGACCCCACCGACGGGGTCACTTCCCGCTGTTGCCGTTGCCGCGGCCGTTGCCGTGGGCGGTGTCGCCGTCGGTGACCGACGCGGTCGGCTGCTCCACGACCGGCTGCGGCGCCGGCGCCGGGACGGCGCGCTCGGCCTCACGGGCCTCCCGCCGCTGGTCGTTGCGCTCGCGCGCCTGCCCACTGACGATGCCGCCGTCGACCCAGCCCTCGCGAGCACCCTCGCTGACCCAGCTCCCGTGGGACTGCCCCCCGGTGGGCCCTGAACGCCACACGTCCTGGGGGCTCGGCTCCGGGACGACCGCCCCGGGGGTCACCGGGAGCTGCGGCACCTCGCCGCCCGCGTCCGCGTCCGTCCCCCCACCGGCCTCGCCGTCGGCGTCCACCTCCGTCCCGGTGGTGTCGGTCGGGTCGGCGGAGGCGTCCGTCGGGTCGGCGGTGGCGTCGGTCGGCTCCGCACCGGGGTCCGTGGGACCGGTGGGGACGTCGGGGACGACGGTCTCGACGGCCGGTACCGGCTCGTCCGACGTCGTGAGCGCACCGGCGGTGGTCGCGCCGGCGACGGCGACCACGACGGCACCGGCCCCGGCCGCCGCCTTGGCGGCGACGCCGGCGGAGGCGATCTTGGCGACGAGGGTGGAGAGCAACATGCGAGGCCTCTTCCGTGAGGTCCGGGCGGGGCGCCCGGCCGTCCCGCAGGACGGTTCCTGGGTGGGGGTGAGCAGACCGGTCGCCAGCAGCTCCGCCAGGGCCGCGCTCGGCCGGCCGGGCACGGTGGCGCCGGCCCGGACCGCGTCGGTGAACGCAGCCAGGCCGGAGGCGTCCTCCGGTACCGGACGGCCGGCGAGGGCGGCCTCGAAGGCCTCCTCGGCGGCTCGGGCGTCAGCTGGGATGGTCATCTCGTCCTCGTCATCGCCGGAGGGCCGCAGAAGGGTGCGCGGGGGGTGCCACCCGTCCGGGTGGCGTCCCCTGGAGTGCGGTGCGCAGCGTCCGCAGCCCACGGCGCTGCAGGGCCTTGACCGAGCCCACGGAGCGGCCGAGCACCTGCGCCACCTGCTCGACGGTGAGGTCGCCGAGCACCCGGAGCAGCAGCACCGCCCGCTGGTCGGCCGGGAGGGTGCCGCAGAGCCGGTGCACGTCCGCGGCGCCGAGCCGGATGAGCGCGTCGTCCTCGACGTCGCCCCCGCCGAGGCCGTCGAGCAGCGCGTCGTCGTCGGCCACCTGCGGACGGCGCCCCCGGCGTCGCCAGTCGTCGACCAGGCGCCGGTGCGCGATGGTGAAGACCCATGCCCGGAGGGCGTCCTCGTCGCCGCGGAACCCCGCCAGCCCGGTCAGGACGCCGATGAAGGTCTCGCTGGCCAGGTCGTCGGGCTCGGCGGCGCCGTGCAGGCGCAGGTAACCGGTCACCGCCGGGGCGAGGTCCCGGTAGAGCACCTCGAACGCCCACGCGGCCCCGGCCCGGGCCGCGGCCAGGACGTCGTCGAACGGCAGTCCCGTCCGCACACTGCCTCCTGTCGCCGGTCCCCGTCCCCTCCCTGATCGGCAGCCGGCCCCCGGACCTGGACCGCGGCCACCCGGTCGGGTGGCCGCGGCCGGTGCCCCGCCCGCCGCGGCGCCACGGCACCGCTTCCCTCCGGGCGGAGCCCCCGGGGCGGGCGTTAGGCTCGGCCCGACCCGGGCCATCGACGTGCGGTGGCCGGCACGTCCCTGGAGGTCGACGGCTGTGAACCGCGCACTGCGCGCCGCCACGATGGGTGCCCTGCTGCTCAGCCCGATCGCGTTGACCGCGTGCAGCGCGGGGCAGGTGACGCAGACCGTCACGCAGAACCGGGACAAGGTCGGTGCCGAGGCCCAGGTGGGTGCCATCACCCTGCGCGCGGTCACCGTCGAGTACCCCGACGAGGGGCGCTACGAGGTCGGGGACGACGCCGCGCTGGACCTGGCGGTCGTCAACACCGGGAACGAGGCCGACACGCTCGTCGGCATCGAGGGCGAGGGCTTCGACGGCGTGCTGGTGAGCGGCCAGGCCTCCGCCTCGCCCGCCGTCCCCGGCTCGCCGTCGGCGACCCCGCCCGAGACCGGCGGCGCCGCCGCCACGACGACCGCGCCGGGCACGGCCACGGCCGGCACGGAGGTCGACATCCCGGTGCCGGCCGGCTCCACGGTCTTCATCGGCGGCGACGGCGACCTGACCGTCGAGCTGGCCGACCTGACCGAGGAGCTGACGGCCGGCCAGAGCATCGAGCTGACGTTCACCTTCGAGCAGGCCGGCGAGGTCACCGTCCGCGCCATGGTCGCCAACCCCGACCGGGTGCAGCCGCGCGAGGAGGGCTTCAACTTCCACACGGAGGAGGAGGGCTCCGAGGAGCACGGCACCGAGGTGGCCGGCGGGGGCAACCCCGAGTCCGGCGGCTGAGCGCGACCGCCCTCCCCGGCCTGCCGGGAACTGTCGTACCCGGCGGTTAGCGTCGCCGGGTGCCTGCAGGAGTGAAGCCCGCCCGACCCGCCCACCGCTGCACCGAGTGCGGCTACGCCTCGGCGAAGTGGGTCGGCCGCTGTCCCGAGTGCCAGGCCTGGGGCACCCTGCAGGAGGTCGGCGCCCCGGCCTCGCCGCTGCGCGCCGTCGTGGCCGGCCCGGTGACCGCCCCGGCCGTCCCCATCGCCCAGGTGGAACTGGCCGCCGCGCGGGCCGTCCCCACCGGCATCGAGGAGTTCGACCGGGTACTGGGCGGTGGGCTCGTGCCAGGCGCGGTGCTGCTGGTCGCCGGTGAGCCGGGCGTGGGCAAGTCCACGCTCCTGCTGGAGGTGGCCCACCGGGTCGCCGCCTCGAACGGTCCGGCGCTGGTGGTGTCGGGCGAGGAGTCCGCGGCGCAGGTCCGGTTGCGGGCGGAGCGCATCGGTGCGCTGCACGACCGCCTCTACCTGGCCGCCGAGACCGAGCTGTCGGCCGTCCTCGCCCACGTCGAGCAGGTCGCGCCGTCGCTGCTGGTCCTCGACAGCGTGCAGACGGTCCGCTCCCCCGCCGTCGACGGCACCGACGGCGGCGCCACCCAGGTGCGCGCGGTGGCCAGCGCCCTCACCGGCATCGCCAAGAGCCGCGGCATGACGACGATCCTGGTCGGCCACGTCACCAAGGACGGCGCGATCGCCGGCCCCCGTGCCCTCGAGCACCTCGTCGACGTGGTCATCTCCTTCGACGGCGAGCGGCACTCCACCCTGCGGCTGATCCGGGCGGCCAAGAACCGGTTCGGCCCGGCCGACGAGATCGGGTGCTTCGAGATCGGCGACGGCGGGGTGATCGGCGTCCCCGACCCCTCGCACCTGTTCGTCTCCCGGCGGGCCGCCCCGGTGCCGGGCAGCTGCGTCACGGTGACCATGGAGGGCAGCCGGCCGCTGCTGGCCGAGGTGCAGGCCCTCGTCGCCGGGTCCGGCGGGGGCGGGTCCCCACGGCGGGCGGTGAGCGGGCTGGACAGCCAGCGGGTGGCCATGGTCAACGCCGTGGTGGAGCGCCGCGGCGGGGTGAGGCTGGCCGACGCCGACGTCTTCGCCGCCTCCGTGGGCGGTGTGCGCATCGCCGAGCCCGCGGCCGACCTCGCCCTGGCCCTGGCGATCGCCTCGGCCGCCAAGGACACACCCCTGCCGCAGGGCCTGGTCGCCCTCGGCGAGGTCGGGCTCTCCGGGGAGATCCGCCGCGTCGGCGGCACCTCCCGCCGCCTGGCCGAGGCGGCGCGCCAGGGGTACCGGGTGGCGCTCGTGCCCGAGGACGCCGGCCCCGCTCCGCGCGGGATGCGGCTGGTGGAGGTCCCCGACCTGGGGGCCGCCTTCGCCCGCCTGTTCTGACCGCATCGCCTGGTGGACGACCGTCGACGGATCCGGTGAGGTGGGTCACCGGCCCCGGCCGATACGGTCGGGTGCCACGTAGACTCAGCCGCCACTACACCGAACGTCAGGAGCGCTCGTGCCCCCCGCTGTGGATCCCGAGGTCGCGCTCCGGGAACTGCTCGGTCGCATCGCCCCGGGGACGGCACTGCGTGACGGCCTGGAGCGCATCCTCGCCGGGCGCACCGGCGCCCTGATCGTGCTCGGCTACGACCGCGTGGTGGAGTCCATCTGCACCGGCGGCTTCGCCCTCGACGTCGCCCTCTCGGCCACCCGGCTGCGGGAGCTGGCCAAGATGGACGGCGCCGTCATCGTCTCCTACGACGGTTCGCGCATCGTGCGGGCCGGCGTCCACCTGATGCCCGACCCCACCGTCCCGACCGAGGAGTCCGGCACCCGCCACCGCACCGCCGAGCGGGTCGCCATCCAGACCGGCTTCCCGGTGATCTCGGTCAGCCAGTCGATGCACATCATCAGCGTCTACGTGGCCGGCCGGCGGTACACCCTCGAGCACCCGACCACGATCCTGGCGCGCGCCAACCAGGCCCTGGCCGCGCTGGAGCGCTACAAGCTGCGGCTCGACGAGGTGGCCAGCACGCTGTCCGCGCTCGAGATCGAGGACCTCGTCACCGTCCGCGACGCGATGAGCGTCAGCCAGCGGCTGGAGATGGTCCGGCGGATCGCCGACGAGATCGAGGGCTTCGTCGTCGAGCTGGGCACCGACGGGCGGCTGCTGGCCCTGCAGCTGGACGAGATGCTCGCCGGCGTCGAGGAGGACCGCGGCCTGCTGGTGCGCGACTACCTCCCCGGCGGCGCCCGGCGGCCCCGGACCATCGAGCAGGTCCTCACCGATCTGCGGGCCCTGTCGGCGACCGAACTGCTCGACCTCTCCGCGGTCGCCCGCTGCTACGGCCTCCCCACGTCGGCCGAGGCCCTCGACTCCCCCGTGAGCCCGCGGGGCTACCGGCTGCTGGCCCGCGTGCCGCGGCTGCCGGCCGGCATCATCGACCGCCTGGTCGACCACTTCGGCGGGCTGCAGAAGCTCCTGGCCGCCACGATCGAGGACCTGCTGGCCGTCGAGGGCGTCGGCGAGGCCCGCGCCCGCGGCATCCGCGAGGGCCTGTCGCGGCTGGCCGAGACCTCGATCCTCGACCGCTACAGCTGACGGAGGGCCCTGTGCCCCCCGCCGCTCGCACGCTCGCGGCAGGCCCCTGCGAGCGGGCCACCGTCCTCATCACCTGCCTGCTCGGGACGAGGTCCTCGCTCAGACGACGGCGAACGGGGCGTCCCCGCTGACCTTGGTGTCCAGCCGGCCCCGCAGCACGTACTGACCCGCACCGAGCACGGTGCGCTCGGCGGTGCAGGTCGGCTCGCTGGTGCGGCTGCCCCAGACCAGCGGGAAGGACACCGACTCCCCCGGCGCGAGCGTGCGGGTGTCGTCGCTGGACTCCGGGAAGCAGTCGTTGCTGCCCCACAGCCGGGTGCCTGCCTGGTCGAGCAGCACGATCTCCTGCAGCTCCTTGTCCAGCGTCCGCACGCACGGGACGGCGGAGACGTTGGCGACGACCAGCTCGAAGGTCGGCCGCCCGCCCACCGCGGCGCTGCCGGGGCTGCGCACCTCCAGCCCGATCATGTCGTCGCTGCACGGCCCGCCCGGGCTGGGCGCCGCCGGGGCCTCGGCCGGAGCCGGTACTGCCGGCGCGGGGCTCTCGGGCACCGGCGGCGGAGGCGTCGGCGTCTGCACGCTGGCCAGCGACGGCACCACCTGCTCGAGGGCGGGCGGGTCGGTGGGCTCGGCCGGCGTGGTGCCGGTCGGGGTGGCGGCGGCCGACGCACTGCCCGATTCGCCGGTGGCCGCCGCCACGACCAGCCAGCCCCCGCCGCCGAGCACGGCGACGACCAGCGCCAGGACCAGCAGGCGACGCCGCCAGTAGACCGCCGAGGGCAGGGGGCCGACCGGGTGCAGCACGCCGAGAACGGTAGTGCGCCCGCCCGCGGCCACCGGCGTCGGCACGCCGTCCCTGGCAGGCGGCACACTGGGTCCCCGTGGACAGCTCGCCCAGCCCCTCCCCGACGCGAGGGGACGACGTCGGTGAGGCCCTCGTCGACTGGTACGGCACCGCCGCGCGCGACCTGCCCTGGCGGGGACCGGACGTCGACCCGTGGGCGGTGCTCGTCAGCGAGGTGATGCTCCAGCAGACGCCGGTCGCCCGCGTGGAGCCGGTCTGGCGGGAGTGGATGGTCCGCTGGCCGAGCCCGGCGGCGCTGGCCGCCGCCTCACCGGCCGAGGTGATCCGCGCGTGGGGCAAGCTCGGCTACCCGCGGCGGGCGCTGCGGCTGCGGGAGGCCGCCGTCGCGCTCGTGGCGCGGCACGGGGGCGCCGTCCCGGCTGACGTGACGGCGCTGGAGGCCCTGCCGGGCATCGGCACCTACACCGCCCGCGCCGTCGCCTGTTTCGGGCACGGGCAGGTCCAGCCGGTGGTCGACACGAACGTGCGGCGGGTGGTGGCCCGGCTGGTGCACGGGCGGGCCGAGGCAGGCACCGCCCGGGCCTCCGACCTCACCGACATCGCCGCACTCGCCCCCGCCGACCCGGAGCAGGCGGTGCGGTTCTCGGTGGCGGTCATGGAGCTCGGCGCACTCGTCTGTGTCGCCCGGACGCCGCGGTGCGCGGCCTGCCCGGTGCGGACGAGCTGCGCCTGGCGACAGGCGGGTTGTCCCGCGGCGGACGGACCGGCCCGCAGGGTGCAGAAGTTCGCCGGGACGGACCGGCAGGTACGTGGGCGTCTGCTGGACGTCCTGCGAGCCGCTGAGGGCCCTGTGCCGGCCCCTCAGCTGGACCAGGCCTGGGCGGAGCCGGTGCAGCGTGCCCGGTGCCTGGACTCCCTGCTGGTCGACGGCCTGGTCGAGCAGACCCCCGACGGCCTGTTCACGCTCCCGACCTGACCGTCGCGCCCCGCGCCACCGCCGCGGTCGAGGGGCGACCGTCCGACAGACGGCAGAGCCGCCCCCGCTCGTGCTGAGCGGGGACGGCCCTGCCGTCTACTGCCGGAGGGTCACTCGGCCTTGGTGACCGGGCCCTCCTCGTCGCCACCGGACAGCGCGACCGGCGGGGTGTCGGGGAGGTCGATCGGCTTGGTCTCGCCGCGGAAGGTGAACTTCGCGTCGGTGCCCTCGCCCTCGACGTCCACCACGATGATCTGACCGGCGGTCAGCTCGCCGTAGAGGATCTTCTCCGACAGCGCGTCCTCGATCTCGCGCTGGATGGTCCGGCGCAGCGGCCGGGCACCCAGCACCGGGTCGAAGCCACGGTGCGCCAGCAGCTTCTTGGCCGCCGGCGTGATCTCGAGCGACATGTCCTTGTTCGCCAGCTGGCCCTCCACGCGGGAGACCATGAGGTCGACGATCTCGATGATCTCGTCCTCGGTCAGCTGGTGGAACACGACGATGTCGTCGATGCGGTTGAGGAACTCCGGCCGGAAGTGCTGCTTGAGCTCCTCGTTGACCTTGTTCTTCATCCGCTCGTAGTTGGACTGGTTGTCGTTGCCGACCTGGAAGCCCAGCCCCACGGCCTTGGAGATGTCCCGCGTCCCGAGGTTGGTCGTGAGGATCAGGATCGTGTTCTTGAAGTCCACGATCCGGCCCTGACCGTCGGTGAGCCGGCCGTCCTCCAGCACCTGCAGGAGCGTGTTGAACACGTCCGCGTGCGCCTTCTCGATCTCGTCGAAGAGGACCACCGAGAACGGCTTGCGCCGCACCTTCTCGGTCAGCTGGCCACCCTCGTCGTAGCCGACGTAGCCGGGAGGGGCACCGACCAGGCGCGAGACGGTGAAGCGGTCGTGGAACTCACCCATGTCGATCTGGATGAGCGCGTCGTCCTCACCGAACAGGAACTGCGCCAGCGCCTTCGCCAGCTCCGTCTTACCGACACCCGAGGGACCGGCGAAGATGAAGGATCCACCGGGACGGCGGGGGTCCTTGAGGCCCGCCCGCGTGCGCCGGATCGCCTGGCTGACGCTCTTGATGGCCTCCTCCTGGCCGATGATCCGCTTGTGGAGCTCCTCCTCCATGCGCAGGAGTCGGGTGGTCTCCTCCTCCGTCAGCTTGAAGACGGGGATCCCGGTCCAGTTGGCGAGGACCTCGGCGATCTGCTCGTCGTCGACCTCGGCGACGACGTCCATGTCGCCGGCCTTCCACTGCTTCTCGCGCTCGGACTTCTCGGCCAAGAGGGTCTTCTCCTTGTCGCGCAGCGACGCGGCCTTCTCGAAGTCCTGGGCGTCGATCGCCGACTCCTTCTCGCGGCGGATGGCCGCGATCCGGTCGTCGAACTCGCGCAGGTCCGGCGGGGCGGTCATCCGCTTGATCCGCATCCGGGCGCCGGCCTCGTCGATCAGGTCGATGGCCTTGTCCGGCAGGAAGCGGTCGGAGATGTACCGGTCGGCCAGCGTCGCGGCGGCCACCAGGGCGCCGTCGGTGATGCTGATCCGGTGGTGCGCCTCGTAGCGGTCGCGCAGGCCCTTGAGGATCTCGATCGTGTGGGTGAGCGTCGGCTCCCCCACCTGGATCGGCTGGAACCGGCGCTCGAGCGCGGCGTCCTTCTCCAGGTGCTTGCGGTACTCGTCGAGCGTGGTGGCGCCGATGGTCTGCAGCTCACCGCGGGCCAGCATCGGCTTGAGGATGCTGGCGGCGTCGATCGCGCCCTCCGCGGCACCGGCACCGACGAGGGTGTGGATCTCGTCGATGAACAGGATGATGTCGCCGCGGGTGCGGATCTCCTTGAGGACCTTCTTGAGCCGCTCCTCGAAGTCACCGCGGTAGCGGGAACCGGCGACGAGCGCACCGAGGTCCAGCGTGTAGAGCTGCTTGTCCTTCAGCGTCTCGGGCACCTCGCCCTTGACGATGGCCTGGGCCAGGCCCTCGACGACGGCGGTCTTGCCGACGCCGGGCTCACCGATGAGGACGGGGTTGTTCTTGGTCCGCCGCGAGAGGACCTGCATGACCCGCTCGATCTCCTTGGCCCGCCCGATCACCGGGTCGAGCTTGGAGTCGCGCGCGGCCTGGGTCAGGTTGCGGCCGAACTGGTCGAGCACCAGCGAGGTGGACGGCGTGCCCTCGGCCGGGCCGCCGGCCGCGGCCGGCTCCTTGCCCTGGTAACCGGAGAGCAGCTGGATGACCTGCTGGCGGACGCGGTTGAGGTCGGCGCCCAGCTTCACGAGGACCTGGGCGGCGACGCCCTCACCCTCGCGGATCAGGCCGAGCAGGATGTGCTCGGTGCCGATGTAGTTGTGGCCGAGCTGCAGCGCCTCGCGCAGGGACAGCTCGAGCACCTTCTTGGCCCGCGGGGTGAAGGGGATGTGCCCGGACGGGGCCTGCTGGCCCTGCCCGATGATCTCCTCCACCTGCTGGCGGACACCCTCCAGCGAGATGCCCAGGGACTCGAGAGCCTTGGCAGCGACGCCCTCACCCTCGTGGATCAGGCCCAGGAGGATGTGCTCGGTGCCGATGTAGTTGTGGTTGAGCATCCGGGCCTCTTCCTGGGCCAGGACGACCACGCGGCGGGCTCGGTCGGTGAACCGTTCGAACATCTGCTGCTTCTCCTCTGACCGGCTGGTCCGGCACTGCCCTCCCCGTCGTGGGGAGGAGCACCCGACGTCCGTCGGCGCGCGGGGGCACCGGTCTTTCCACTGTAGTCGCGGACCCCGCCCCACCGTCGGCACGCGGCCGGGGCGGTGGAGTGGGACTGCACGGTCCAACCGATGGTGGCCGAACGGTGTTCCGGTCCCGTTACGCCCAGAGCGGACGTGCGCGGTCCGTCCCGGCGCTCACTCGACGACCAGGCACACGCCGTCCGCCGCGAGCCCGGCCCCGAGCTCGGCGAGCACCGCGCGGGCCTCGGCATCGACGGTGACCTGGTGGCCGAGCCGGACGGCGATCCGCCGGTGCCCCAGTCGCTGCAGGGCGACGATGCTGCCGCCGAGCAGTTCCGCGGCGACTGCGTCCAGGTGACCCCGCGTGCGGATGAGGCCCTGGCGCTGGTCCACGGTGGCGGTGAAGGTCGGCGCCTGCGGCGGGACGCCCGCCCAGGGGACGACCGGCTCCCGGCCACCGACCGGTTCCCGGTCACCGACCGGGCTCGCGGGCACCGCACCGTGGGTCACATCCTGATCGTGACGGTTCCGTTTGCCCTCACCCAGGGCCCTAGGTCCCTGGGTGGGGGACAGCGGCCGCCGGACGACGGGACGACGACGGCCCGGCTCCCCAGGAGGGGAACCGGGCCGGGTGACGTGCTGGAGCGGCCCCTTGCCGGCCCCGGCGAGCCTGCGCGTGCCGGGGCGAGGGGGCCCTCCTTCAGTGCGCGGCCTCGTAGGCCTCCACGACGCTGGCCGGGATGCGGCCGCGGTCGCTGACGGCGTGGCCGTTCTTGCGGGCCCAGTCGCGGATCGCGCCGGCCTGCTCCCGGTCCATCCGCCCGCCACCGCCGGTCGCCCGCGAGCGCCCGCCACCGGACGCGCGACTGCTGCCGCGGCCCACCTTCCGGGCGGCCTGCACGTAGCGGGAGAACACCTCGCGCATCTCCTCGGCGTTCTTCTCCGCCAGGTCGATCTCGTAGTTGGTGCCGTCGAGGGAGAAACTCACGGTCTCGTCGGCCGGAAGGTTCTCGTCGAGGTCGTCACTGAGGATCACCTGGACCTTACGAGCCATTCCTGTTCCACACTCCCTGTGCGCCCGGATTCCCGGGGCGGTTTGTCGCCCCAGTAGGGCGGCGATCCATTGACACCCAGGACCATAGTGCATTCCGTGCGAATTGCGGTACACCACACACAATGGGGTGAAACGGGTCGCGCGCGTTCAGCCCGGAATCGGCCGCACCAAGGGGAACAGGATCGTCTCGCGGATTCCCAGACCGGTGAGGGTCATCATGAGCCGGTCCATCCCCATGCCCATGCCGCCCGTGGGGGGCATTCCGTACTCGAGCGCCTCGAGGAAGTCCTCGTCGAGCACCATCGCCTCGGGGTCACCGGCCGCGGCCAGGGCGGCCTGGGCGGTGAAGCGCTCCCTCTGCGCGACCGGGTCGACCAGCTCGGAGTAGGCGGTGGCCCGCTCCACCCCGGCGATGTAGAGGTCCCACTTCTCGGCCAGGCCCGGCTGCGACCGGTGCGCCCGGGTCAGCGGTGAGGTGTCGAGGGGGTAGTCGACGACGAAGGTGGGCGACTGCAGGGTGTCCTGCACCAGCGTCTCGAACAGCTCCTCGACCAGCTTGCCGGGGACCCATGCCGGGTCCACCCCCACGTCGTGCCGCTCCGCGATCGCCCGCAGCCGCTCCACCGGCGTCTCCGGGGTCACCTCCTCACCGACGGCGTCGGACACCGCGGTGTAGAGGGGGATCTGCGGCCACTCCCCCGACAGGTCGATCTCGGTGCCGTCGTTGTGCCGCGCCACGTGGTCCCCGAACAGCGCCGCGCAGCATTCCTGGGTGAGTTCGCGCGTGAGCGTCGCCATGACCTGGTAGTCGGCGTACGCCTGATATGCCTCCAGCATCGCGAACTCCGGCGAGTGGGTGCTGTCGGCGCCCTCGTTGCGGAAGTTGCGGTTGATCTCGAACACCCGGTCCAGGCCGCCGACGATGCAGCGCTTGAGGAACAGCTCGGGCGCGATGCGCATGTAGAGGTCGAGGTCGAAGGCGTTCATGTGCGTCCGGAACGGGCGCGCGGCCGCACCGCCGTGCACGGTCTGCAGCATCGGCGTCTCGACCTCGAGGTACCCGCGGTCGGTGAGGCCCCTCCGCAGGGTGGACATCACCGTGGCCCGCTGGCGCACCGTGCGGCGGGCCTCGTCGCGGACGATCAGGTCGACGTAGCGGCGGCGGACCCGCAGCTCCTCGCTCATCGGCTTGTGGGCCACCGGCAGCGGCCGCAGCGCCTTGGAGGTCAGCTGCCAGGAGTCGGCGAAGACCGAGAGCTCCCCGCGCCGCGACGTCCCGACCTCCCCGGTGACCAGCACGTGGTCGCCGAGGTCGATGTCGGACTTCCAGGCGGCGAGGGACTCCTCGCCCACGCGGTCGCGGGAGAGCATGACCTGCAGCTCGGCGTCCCCCTCGCGCAGCGTCGCGAAGCACAGCTTGCCGGTGTTGCGGGAGAAGATGACCCGGCCGGTGACCCCGACGGTGTGCCCCGTCATCGTGTCCGGCGGCAGGTCCGGGTGGGCGGCGCGGACGCCGGCCAGCGTGGTCGTGCGGGCGACGGTCACCGGGTAGGGGTCGACGCCGCCGTCCCGCAGCCGGTCCAGCTTCGCCCGGCGGACCCGGAGCTGCTCGGGGAGTTCGTCGACGTCGTCGGCCACGGGGGGTGCCTCGCTCACGGGAGTCCAGCCTACGGGGACGCCGGCCGCCGTCCCGCGCCCTGCTGCCGTTCGAAGGCCAGCCGCAGCCCGTGGACGGTGAGGTCCGGCTCCCGCTCCCCGATCGAGCGGCAGCTGTCGGCGACCAGCGGGGCGAGCCCACCGGTGGCGACGACGACCGGTGCGGACCCGAACTGCGCGACCAGCTCCGCGGCGATGCGGGACACCAGCCCGTCCACCAGGCCGGCGAACCCGAGCACGAGCCCGGACTGGAGAGCCGCCACGGTGTTCTTGCCGATGGCGTGCGCCGGCACGGTGAGCTCGACCGACCGCAGCTGGGCGGCCCGCGTGGCCAGCGCCTCGAGGCTGACCTCCACGCCGGGTGCCAGTGCCCCGCCCAGGAACTGCCCGTCGGGGCCCACGGCGTCGACGTTGGTGGAGGTGCCGAAGTCGACCACCACGACCGGCCGGGTGCCCCCGTCGGGCCCGCGGCCGAACAGCTCGTGCGCGGCCAGCGCGGTGACCACCCGGTCGGCCCCGACCTCGCGCGGGTTGTCCACGTGCAGCGGGACGCCGGTCCGGACGCCGGGGCCGATGAGGACCACCGGCACCTCGAGGGAGTCCAGCAGCTGGCGCAGCGCCGGAAGCAGCGCGGGGACGGTGGAGCAGGCGGAGACGCCGGTGACGACGGCGTCGCGCAGCAGGCCGCGCCAGAGCATCCGCAGCTCGTCGGCGGTGGCCCGCGGCGCGGTGGTGACCCGCCAGCAGCCCACCCGCCGGTCGCCGTCGAAGGTGGCGAGGACGGTCTGGCTGTTGCCGACGTCGACGGTGAGCAGCACGGCTCAGGCCCGTAGGTCGAGGGCGAGGTCGAGGATCGGGGCGGAGTGCGTGAGGGCGCCCACCGACAGGTAGTCGACGCCGGTCACGGCCACCTCGCGGGCCACCTCCAGGGTGAGCCCGCCGGTGGCCTCCAACTCGGCCCGCCCGGCGACCAGGGCCACGACCTCCCGGAGCGCCGCGGGGGGCATGTTGTCGCAGAGCAGGAAGTCCGCGCCCGCCTCGACCGCCTCGGCCGCCTGCGCGGGGACGTCCACCTCCACCTGCACGGTCACCCCCGGCGCCCGCTCGCGGACGGCGGCCACCGCCGCGGCCACCGACCCGGCGGCGGCGACGTGGTTGTCCTTCACCATCGCGACGTCGTACAGACCCATCCGCTTGTTGGACCCGCCACCGCAGCGCACGGCGTACTTCTCCAGCGGCCGCAGCCCCGGTGTGGTCTTCCGGGTGTCGAGGACGACCGCGCCGGTGCCCTCGACGGCGTCCACCCAGCGGCGGGTCAGCGTGGCGATGCCACTGGCCCGGCTGGCGATGTTCAGCGCGCTGCGCTCGGCGGCCAGCAGGGCCCGCACCGGCCCGCGGACGGTCAGCAGCACGTCCCCGCGGCCGACCCGGTCGCCGTCGGCGGCGCCCGCGGTGAGGGTCGCGCCGGGAGCCAGTCGGGTGAACACCCGCGCGGCCACCGGCAACCCGGCGACCACGCCGTCGGCGCGCGCGACCAGGTCGGCGGTGCCGAGCTGGGCGGCCGGCACGGTGGCGGCACTGGTCACGTCGTGGGCGACGGCGAGGTCGGGGGCGCTGGGCAGCGGGGCTCCGCCGGTGAGGTCCTCGGCGAGGGTCCGCTCCACCAGCTCCTGCACCCAGGCCTCGGTCAGTCCGGTGCCGGACAGGTCACGGGGGTCGGCGAGAGCTCCGCGCTCCCGGGCCGGGCCCACCCCGCTGTCGGGCGAGCTCGTGCGTCCGCTCACCACGGCCGCACCACCGGGGCGCCGACGGGGCGACGGGTCACCGACAGGTGCCCGTGGGGATCGAGCCGGATGTCCAGGTGCACCCGCCAGGCCTCCTCCGTGTCGGGGTGGTCCGCCCGCCAGTGGCACCCGCGGGTCTCCTCGCGGGCCGCCGCCGCGGCGGTGACGGCACTGGCGACGGTGAGCAGGTCGGTGGCCTCCCAGCTCTCCACGCCCGGCGCCACGGACCCCAGTCCGGCGGCCAGCCCGGCCAGCCGGTCGATCGCCTCGGCCAGACCGGCGCCATCGCGCAGCGCTGCGACCCGGGCCGACATCGTGTCGCTGACCTGCCGGCGACCGGCGGGGTCCAGCAGGCCCGACGGCACGGTCCCGGGGAAGCGCACCGCCGCCGGCCGCGGCAGCCGGGTGGCCAGCTCCGCGCCGATCCGGGCGGCGAACACCAGCCCCTCCAGCAGTGAGTTCGACGCCAGCCGGTTCGCCCCGTGGACGCCGGTGCAGGCGACCTCCCCGCAGGCGTACAGCCCGGGCACCGTCGTCCGCCCGGCGAGGTCGGTGACCAGCCCACCGGAGGCGTAGTGCGCCGCCGGGGTGACCGGGACCAGGTCGCGGGCCGGGTCGACGCCGATGGCCAGGCAACTGGCGGTGATCGTGGGGAACCGCCGGGCCACGTCCGGCACCGAGCGGGCGTCGAGCCAGACGTGCGGGACGCCGTCGCGCAGCTGGATCCCGGTGATCGCCTTGGCGACGACGTCGCGCGGCGCGAGCTCGGCCAGCGGGTGGACGCCGACCATGAACCGCTCCCCCGCGTCGTCGCGGAGCACCGCCCCCTCGCCGCGCAGGGCCTCGCTGACCAGCGGCTGCTGGCCGCGGGCACCCGGGCCGAGGTACAGCGACGTGGGGTGGAACTGGACGAACTCCAGGTCGGTGGCGACCGCGCCGGCACGCAGGCCCAGCGCGACGCCGTCCCCGGTGGAGACCGACGGGTTGGTGGTGGCGGCGTAGACCTGGCCCATGCCGCCGGTGGCCAGCACGACCGCGCGGGCGCGCACCGCCCCGACGCCGTCCGCGGTGCCCTCGCCCAGCACGTGCAGGGTGACCCCCGCGGCACGGCCGTCGGCGTCGGTCAGCAGGTCGAGCACCATCGCGTGCTCGACGAGGGTGACCCCCGGGTCGGCGCGGACGGCGTCCTGCAGGGCGCGCTGGACCTCCGAGCCGGTGGCGTCGCCGCCGGCGTGCACGATCCGGTCGGCGGAGTGCCCGCCCTCGCGGGTGAGCAGCAGCCGCCCCGAGGCGTCCCGGTCGAACGCCGCGCCCCAGTCCATCAGCTGGCGCAGCCGGTCGGGCCCCTCGTGCACCAGCGCGTCCACCGCGTCCGGCTCGCACAGGCCGACGCCGGCGACCTCGGTGTCGCGGGCGTGCGCCTCCGGGGTGTCGGCGGGGTCGAGGACGGCGGCGATCCCGCCCTGGGCCCAGCGGGTCGACCCGGCGTCCACCCGGACCTTGGTGACGACGGCGACCGACAGCCCGGCGGCGCGGGCGTGCAGCGCGACGCACAGCCCCGCGATGCCGGAGCCCACCACGCAGACGTCGGCGGCGAGCTCCCAGCCCGGCGCCGGCGCCGCCAGCCGCACCGGCAGCCCGGTGACGGTGCGGGTCGCCGCGGCCGTCACCGAACCGGGACGCCCAGGTCGCTGCGCTGCTGGTCGGCCGCGCCGGGGACCGGGGCCGAGGGGTCGCCGCCGAGCTCGACGATCCGGTTGGCGCCGTCGACGTGCACGACCTTCGGGATGTGGCTCTTGGCCTCGGTCTCGTCCATCAGGCCGTAGCTGATCATGATGACGAGGTCGCCGGGGTGGACCAGGTGCGCGGCCGCGCCGTTGATCCCGATCACCCCGCTGCCCCGCTCACCGGGGATGACGTAGGTCTCCAGCCGGGCGCCGTTGGTGACGTCGACGATCGCGACCTGCTCGCCGGGCAGCAGGTCGGCGGCGTCGAGGAGGTCCTCGTCGATCGTCACCGACCCCACGTAGTGCAGGTCGGCCTGGGTGACCGTGGCGCGGTGGATCTTGGACTTCAGCATGGTGCGCATCATCGGTCTGCTCCCAGCAGGACGGGGACGTTGTCGAGGAGTCGGGTGGTGCCGGCGCGGGCGGCGACCAGCAGGCGGGCCGGACCGGCGGCGGGCGCGGGGCCGAGGTCGGGGTCGGTGAGCTCGAGGTAGTCCGGGACGAGTTCCGGGGCGGTGGCCAGGACCTCGCGGGCGGCGGTCAGGACGGCGTCGGCACCCTGTGGGCCGGCCGCGGCACCGGCGCGCAGCGCCCGGGACAACGCGGCGGCGGTGGCCCGCTGTTCCGGGCTCAGGTACCGGTTGCGCGAGGACAGGGCCATGCCGTCGTCCTCGCGGACGGTCGGGACGCCGACCACCTCGAGCCCCAGGGCCAGCTCGCGGGCCATGGCGCGGATGAGGGTCAGCTGCTGGTAGTCCTTCTCGCCGAAGAAGGCGAGGTCGGGCCGGGTCAGCCCGAAGAGCTTCGCGACGACGGTCAGCACGCCGGCGAAGTGGCCGGGCCGGACCGCGCCCTCCAGGACCCCGCCGAGCGGGCCGGGGTCGACCGTCACCCCGAGTGCGCCCGGCGGGTAGACCTCCTCCACCGGCGGGTGGAAGACGACGTCGGCGCCCTCCTCGGCCAGCGCGGCGAGGTCGGCGTCCCAGGTGCGGGGGTAGCGGTCGTAGTCCTCGCCGGGGCCGAACTGGGTCGGGTTGACGAACACGGAGACGACGACGCTGCCGGCGTGCTCCCGGGCGGCGCGCACCAGCGTGCGGTGCCCCTCGTGCAGCGCCCCCATCGTCGGGACGAGGGCGACCGGGCCGGGCAGCTGCGCACGCAGCCGCGCCAGGTCGGCGGTCGTCTCGGCGACGGCCGGGGCCGGGGCGGCGGGGCGCATGGACGCCGCGGTCACCGGGAGCCCATGGGGTCGGCGTCGCGGGTGTCGGCCAGCAGGTCCAGCAGCGGGGCTCCCTCGTGCCGCCGCAGCCGGCCGGCGGCCAGGGCACGCTCGGTGGTGCGCTGGGCCATCGCGACGTAGGCGGCGACGGACCCCGGCGCCCGGTCGGTGAGGGTCTCCAGGTGGTCGCGCACGGTGCCGACGTCGCCGCGGCTGACCGGCCCGGTGAGCCCGCGGTCGCCGCGGCGCAGCCCGTTGTCCAGCGCCGCGGTGAGCAGCGGGGCGAGCACGCGGGCCGGTTCGGGGACGCCGGCGGTGCGCAGCAGGTCGGCGGCCTCGGCGACGAGGGTGACCAGGTGGTTGGCGCCGGTGACCAGCGCGGCGTGGTACAGCCGCCGATCGGCCTCGGCGACGAAGAACGGCTCCCCGCCCATCTCCAGGACCAGCGTCTCGGCCACCGGGCGGTGCTCCGGGGCGCTGGTGACGCCGAACGGGGCGCCGGCGAGCCGGTCGGCGTCCTCGTCGGCGCCGGTGAAGGTCATCGCGGGGTGCAGCGCCAGCGGGAGGACGCCCGCGCGGGCCGCCGGGGCGAGCACGGCCAGACCGTGCGCCCCGGAGGTGTGGAAGGCCAACTGACCGGCCCGCCAGCCGCCGGTCTCGGCCAGGCCGGCGACGAGTCCGGCGAGGGTGTCGTCGGGGACGGCGAGGACGACCAGGTCGGCGGCGGCGACCACCTCGTCGGTCGGCAGCAGCGGGACGCCGGGCAGCAGCCGGGCGGCGCGCTCGGCGGAGGCGGCGGAGAGGCCGGCGGCGGCGACCACGTCGTGGCCGGCGGCGGTGAGGGCGGCGCCCAGGACGGCGCCGACGCGTCCGGCGCCGACGACGCCGACGCGGAGACGGGCGGGAGCGCTGTCGGCCGGGGTGAGACCGGCAGCACGCGGGGTCCTGCGGCCAGCAGGCATCGGTGCACCTCTCGTTCCAGTCCCTCGCGGGTACCGGACTGGCAGGTCGCGGCCCCCTCCGTTGGAGGCCGTCGGGTCGGGCTGGTGGTGCGGGCCGGCGCCGACCCCGCTGCGACCGGGTGTGTCACGCGGGCAGACGCCGAAGGCGAGTGTGTGACCGGCGGGCGGCCGGTGCAACGCCTGCACACTGTGCAGTGGGTCACTCCGCCGGCCGTCGGCGCTCGACGACCCGGCGCCCTGCCGCATGGGCGGGTTCGGGAGCCCCTCACCTCGCGGCCACCTACGGTGTGCGCCGGCACACCGACGACAGCAGGAGGAGACGCGTGGGCACCCTCGAGGGACGGACCGCACTGGTGACCGGGGCCAGCCGTGGCATCGGGCTGGCGATCGCGCAGAGCCTGGTCGACCGCGGTGCGCGCGTCGTCGTGACCGCCCGCAGGGCCGAGGCGCTGACCGAGGCGGTGCGCGAGCTCGGCGGCCCCGACGTGGCCGTGGCCGTCGCGGGCAACGCCGCGGACCCCGACCACCGGGCGACGGCGGTGCGCACCGCCGTCGACACCTTCGGCAGCCTCGACATGCTGGTCGGCAACGTCGGGATCAACCCGCTCTACGGCCCGCTCGTCGACCTGCCGCTCGACGGGTTCCGCAAGATCCTCGACACCAACGTCGTCTCCACGCTCGGCCTGGTGCAGGAGGCGTGGCGGGCGTGGATGGCCGAGCACGGCGGGTCGGTGCTGGTCGTGGCGTCGGTGGCCGGCCTCAAGGCGTCACCGATGATCGGCGCGTACGGGGTGAGCAAGGCCGCGCTGATCAACCTGGTCACCCAGCTGTCGGTGGAGCTGGGCCCGGGGGTGCGGGTCAACGCGGTGGCACCGGCGGTGGTCAGGACCCGCTTCGCCACCGCCCTGTACGAGGGCCGGGAGGCCGAGGTGGCCGCGCAGTACCCAGTCGGCCGGCTCGGCGAGCCCGCGGACGTCGGCGAGGCCGCGGCCTACCTGCTCGGCGACGGCGCGGGCTGGGTCACCGGTCAGACGCTGGTGCTGGACGGAGGCGCGCTGTCTCGCGGCCCGGCCTGACCGCCGCTCAGTCGGTGCGGCCCAGCACCCGGGAGAGGACGTCGTCGCTGTCGCCGTCCTCGCGGTAGCGCCGCCGGCGGCGCCCTCCGGCCGAGGGCGTCACCCCGTTCTGGGCGAGGATCTCCGCCAGCCGGGAGGCCCCCTCCGGCGGCCCCTCCGGTCCGGTGGGCGCAGCGGACCACGCCGGGCCGGGCGCCGCGGGACGCTCCGGCCGGACGGCCGGACGCTGCTGCGTGAGCTGATCCGCGGGCACCGGCGGCCGGTGGTACGGCTCGTCGGTACGGCGGCGGCGCGGCTCGGCCTCGGGGGCGTGCGCCCCGGTGGGCGGCTGCGGGGGGTCCTCGGCCGCGCCGTGCCGGGACCGCCGGGCGGAGTCGGCCTCCTCCGGCGCGACGAGCGCGCGCTCGGCCAGCCAGTCCATCGGCGGCGGGGGCGGCGTGGCGGCGGCGGACGTGGCGGTCACGGCCGGTTGCTCGGCGCGCACGCCCTCCATCTGCCGCGTCCGGCCGTCGGGGAGTTCCTCCGGCCGCGGGGCCGGACGGGCGGCGGTCAGCTCCGCGGCCGGCTCGGACCAGCCCACGGCGTCGATCGTGCGCGTGGACGGCGCCTCCCCCGGCCCGGCCACGGAGCGGGAGGACTGGGTGCGCAGCATGATCCGCTCCACGAGCATCTCGCCGGAGAGCTGCTCGGTGAGCTCCGTGCGCAGCCGGCCGACGTCCGCACGCAGCTCGGCCAGCTGGGCCAGGTCCCCGCGGAGGTCGCCGAGCTGGGACAGGCCCGCGCGCAGCTCCCCGAGGGCGGCGACGTCGCGGCGCAGCTCGGCCACCTGCCCCAGGTCCCGTCGCAGGTCCGCGATCTGGGCGATGTCCCGGCGCAGCTCGGCCACCTGCGTCATCTCGCGGCGCAGCTCGGCGACCCGGCTGAGCTCGCCCCGCAGCGCGTCGAGCTCGCTGCGCACCGCCTGCTCGGTCTCCCGGCGCACGTCGTTCTCCGCCCGGAGCTCCACCTCGCGCCGTGCGGCGACCTCGCGCTCGAGTTCCAGCTCGTAGGCCAGCCGCAGCTCGGCCTCGCGCTCGGCCGCTTCCCGCTCGACCGCGGCCAGGTCGCCCCGGTCGGCCACCTCGCCCCCGCGGCGGCGCGTCGTCGCCAGGGCGGCGAGCACGAACGCCCAGGCGGCGCCCACGACCGCCAGCCGCAGGACCTCGGGGTCGTCGGTGAGGAACACGACCACCGTGGCGGCGACGGCCAGCAGGAACCCCACGGCCAGTCCGGCCCCGCGCAGCCCCGGGGACGTCGTCCGGGGGTGACCGGGGAGCGCGTCGTCCTGGTCCCCCCGCATGCGCCCCAGGGTAACGGTGCGAGAGCTCCTGACCACGTCACGAGAGGGTGCGGCACGGGCGGCCCCGTTCAGGGGCCCACCCTGAGCGTGCGAGGGGTGGAGGGAACGGGTCCTCCTACTGCGCCAGCGCCCCGTCGGAGCTGAAGACCAGGCCGATCGACACCTCACCCTGCTGGATGGCGGCCTTGGTCAGTGCGCCGCCGGAGTCCAGCTCCCGGAACTCGGCGAACTGCAGGCCGTAGGTCTCCTCCAGCCCCGGCTGGCAGTACGGCCGCTCCGGGCACTCCGTCGGGCCCCCGAGGACCAGCGAGCCGTCGCCGCAGGCGTCGGCCAGCTCCGAGAGCGTCGTGACGCCCAGGGCGTCGGCGAACTCCTGGGTGACGGCGAAGGCGTTCTGGTTGGCGGCCTCCGAGGGCTCGCCGAGGACCAGGCCGACCTGCTCCACCAACGGCTGCGCGCCGGCCAGCGTCTCCTGCGGGTCACCGCTGGCGACCGGCGCGTCCTGCGTGGCGTCGGGCCCGTTGACCTGCCGGTTCAGGGTCTCGGTCAGGGTGGCCAGGTACTCCGGGAACACCTGGATCTCCGAGCCGGAGATGAGCGCGGGCAGGTACAGCTCACGGTTGCCCACCTCGCGCACCGAGGCGTCGAAACCGGCCGCGGTCAGCACGTCGGCGTAGACGTTGGCCAGCACCGTCGACTCGGTGAAGTTGGCTCCGCCGACGGTGATGGCGCCGCTGCCCTGCTCCAGCCCGTCGGTCACGCCGCTGGCCTCGACCCAGCCCGCGGCGACGTCCTCGGCGCTCTGCCGCTCGACGTCCACCGCGGCGTTGAGCTCGATGAGGTCCTCGGTGGTCAGGGCCGCGGAGACCGCGTTGAGCGCCGGGAGCAGCGCCGGGTTGGCCTGCGCGGTCGCGACGTTGACCGCGGGGACGACGTTGTCGGCGTTCTGCAGCCCGCGGTCGTCCTCGAGGACGACGAGCTGCTCCCCGGCGACCGGGGCGCACGCCTCACCGGACGCGGCGTTGCCGGTGCCGCCACCGCCGCCCTCGCCCGACGAGCCCGACTCGCCGCAGGCGGTCGCGGTGAGCAGCACCGCGGCGAGCGCCAGCGGAGGGAGGACCCGGGTACGCCTGAGCATGTCGCCCGCCTTCTGTGTCCCGTGCGACCGACCGGCCGCGACGCGTGTCTGGCGGGGATCCCCGCGACCGTCATGCAACTCCGCACCCGGCCCGGGAGCCAACCGGCCGAGGACAGCCGTTGCCCGGTTGTTACGAAGCGGGGCTGGTCAGCCGCTCAGAGCGGGACGCCGGACGCCGTCGGCTCCGGCTGTCCCGCGGGGCCCCGGCGGACGCCGAGCAGGGGCAGCCGCCGCGGACCGGGCGTCACCGCCCAGGACACCAGCACCAGGACCAGCTCGGTCAGCAGCGCCAGTGCGGCGACGAGCAGGGCCCCGGCGAGGATCTGGCCGAGGTCCTGCTGGCCGAAGCCCAGGTTGATGATGCGGCCCAGGCCGCCTCCGCCGACGAGCGCCGCCAGGGTCGCCGTCGCGACCACCTGCACCGTCGCCGTCCGGACGCCGGTCATGACCAGCGGCAGGGCCAGGGGGAGCTCGACCCGGCGCAGCAGCTGGCCGCGGCTCATCCCCATCGCGCGCCCCGCCTCGCGGACGTCGGGGTCGACCTCCCGGAAGCCCACGAAGGTGTTGGTGAGCATCGGGGGTACCGCGAACACCGCCAGGGCCACGATCGTGGCGGCGTCGCTGAAGCCGATGGGGGTCACGGCGAAGACGGTGAGCAGGGCGAGGGTCGGCACCGCCCGGCTGACGTTGGACAGGACGACGATCGAACCGGCCCCCCGGCCGCTGCGGCCGAGGAGGACACCGGCCGGGAGCGCGAGGACGGCGGCGGCCAGAACCGCGGCCGCCGAGACGGTGAGGTGCTGGCCGAGCAGGTCCAGGACCCCGCCGCGCCGGCTCCAGTTGAGCGGGTCGTTGAGGTAGACGAGGGCGTCGCCGAAGGCGCTCATGCGCGCGCCCTCGTCCACGGCGTCAGCACGCGCTCCAGGCCCGCCAGCAGCACGTCGGCGAGCAGCGCCAGCAGGACGCAGCCGACGGCGCCGGTGACGATCTCCGCGCGGTAGAAGTTGGCGTTGAAGCCGCCGACGATCAGCTGCCCCAGGCCACCGTTGCCGGTGATCACCCCCACGGTGACCAGGGCCACGGTGGAGACGGTGGCGATCCGCAGGCCGGCCATGAACGCCGGCAGGGCCAGTGGCAGGTCGACCTGGAGGAACAGCCGCGCCGCGCCGTACCCCATGCCGCGCGCGGCCTCGCGGACGTCGTCGGGCACCGACTGCAGCCCGGCCAGGAAGTTCCGCACGAGGATGACCAGCGTGTAGAGGGCCAGCCCGAGGAGCACGGTGGTGGCCGACAGCGGCCCGGTCAGCGGCGCGAGGAAGGAGAACATCGCCAGCGACGGGATCGTGTAGACCACCGACGACAGGCCGAGCACCGGGGCCGACAGCAGCCGGGTACGCCGGGCCAGCAACGCCAGGGGCAGGGCGAGCAGCGCCCCGAGCAGCACCGCTCCCACGGTGAGCCTGACGTGCTGGCCGAGGTACCCCACAATGGTGTCCCAGTTGCCCGTCACGTACGACGGGTCGAACCAGGGGTTCGGCGCCCCGTCCGCCGCGAGCACCTGGACACCGGGGTCGCTCGCCGCGCCCAGCAGCGGGCGCGCACCCAGGGAGGCCACGTCGTGGACGCTACTGCCGCTCCGCCGTCACCGACGACGGCACGCCCCGCACCCACCGGGGACGGCGCCGCCCAGGAGATCCGCCTGGAGGGGGTCGGCAAGGTCTACCCCGACGGCACGGTGGGCGTGGCCGAGCTCGACCTCACCTTCGCCGCCGGGGAGCTCTCGGTGCTGGTCGGGCCGTCGGGGTGCGGCAAGACGACGACGATGAAGATGATCAACCGGATCATCGAGCCCTCGACCGGCCGGATCCTGATCGGCGGCGAGGACGTCACCCGTGTCGACGCCGACCGGCTGCGCCGCCGCATCGGCTACGTCATCCAGAGCGTGGGCCTGTTCCCGCACCAGACGGTGCGCACCAACGTCGGCACCGTCCCCCGCCTGCTGGGGTGGGACAAGCGGCGCACCCGCGACCGGGTGGACGAGCTGCTGACGACGGTCGGCCTCGACCCGGCCGTCCACGGGGACCGCTACCCGGCCCAGCTCTCCGGCGGGCAGCGGCAGCGGGCGGGGGTGGCCCGTGCGCTGGCCGCGGACCCCGCCGTCCTGCTGATGGACGAGCCGTTCTCCGCCGTCGACCCGGTCGTGCGCGAGCGGCTGCAGACGGAGTTCCTGCGGCTGCAGGAGACGGTGCGCAAGACGATCGTGTTCGTCACCCACGACATCGAGGAGGCGGTGCGGCTCGGCGACCGCATCGCGGTGATGAGCACCGGGGGCCGGGTCGAGCAGTTCGCGCCGCCCGCCGAGCTGCTGGGCCGGCCGGCGAACGACCGGGTGGCCGACTTCGTCGGCGCCGACCGCGGGCTCAAGCGGCTGGCGGTGACCGCCGTCGACGCCGCCGACCTGGAGCAGCCGCCGGTGTTGCGTGCCGACGACGGGCTGGCCGACGCCGGCGCCGTGCTGGACCGGGCCGGCACCGCCTGGGCGGTGGTCCTGGACGGCGCCCGGCCCGCCGGGTGGCTCCCGGCGTCACGCGCGAGAGGAACCGGGACCGTGGCCTCGGCGATGTCCCGCGGCGGGGAGTCGGTGCCGGTCGGCGCCCCGCTGAAGACGGCGCTGGCCACGATGCTGCAGTCCGACGCCGGCTGGGTCGCGGTCGTCGACGGTGACCGCTACCTGGGGGTGCTCACCCCGGGCTCGCTGCACGCCGCCCTGCGCCGATCGGTCGACGGCCGCCCACCCGGGTGACCCGCGGTCGTGACGTCCGGGACCCGGCGCCCGCGTCGCGTCGGTCCTGCCGGCCGCTCAGCCGCGTGCGGCGGCGGGCGGTTCGTCGTCCCCGGTCGACGGCGGGACGCGGCAGACCGACTCCAGCACCAACGCCGCCCCGGTCAGGGCCGCCGCGCAGACGACGCCCACGACGCCGGTGACGGTGTCGCCGCCGGCCGCCTCCAGGCGGGACACGGCCGGTGCCACGTGCGCGAGCACCCCGAGCCAGATGCCGACGAAGGCCGCGCCCACGTACGCGCTGGCCTGGGCCAGCACGGCCGCGCGGGCCACGAGCATCGGCTCCACGGGGCGCACCGGCGGTGCGGTGCCCCGCTCGGCCGGCGGACGTCGGTCCCGCTGGGCGGCCAGCCGCGCCCGAAGCGTGCGCGCACCGAGCAGTTCGGCGACGGCGAGGACGGCGAGCGGCACGGGCAGCCACCAGCCCAGCTCGGGCAGCGATCCGTAGGCGGCCCGCACCACCAGCCAGGCCGCCACGGCCAGGCCCACGGCGAGGACGACGAGATCACGCCGGGAGACGGGTCTCAATGCAGGTGCTCCCAGCGGACGACGGCCGCGACGTCCTCGGGCGGCAGCGCGGCCAGCAGGTCGGCGGCCCGGCCGTGACCGGGGAGCTCCGCGGTGGGGTCGAGGCTCACCCACGGCACGAGGACGAACGCCCGCTCGTGGGCGCGCGGGTGCGGCAGCGTCAGGGCGGGGTCGTCGGAGAGCACCGGCCGCCCGTCGTCCCCCGTGACGGTGACGACGTCGACGTCGAGGGTGCGCGCGCCCCAGCGGACCTCCCTGGTGCGCCCGGCGGCCTGCTCCAGCTCGTGCGCGCGGGCCAGCCAGCCGGCGGCGTCCCGGTCGCCCCGCACGACCACCACCGCGTTGAGGTACGGGGGCTGCTCGACCGGACCCCACGGCGGCGTCTCGTACAGCGTGGACCGGGCGACGAGCACGCCGTCGTCCTGCAGCGCGGTGATGGCGCCCCGCAGCGCGGCGGCGCGGTCGCCGAGGTTGGCGCCGAGGGACAGGACGGCGCGGGTCATGCCCGTCGCTCGCGCCGGACGGCCACGGTGACGTCGTCGAAGGGCACCCCGAGGTCGGCTTCGGGCTTGTGCACCGTGATCTCGACGGCGTCGACCAGCGGGGAGGCGAGGCAGACGTCGGCCAGGTGCTGGGCGAGGGTCTCCAGGAGGTCCACCGGCTCCCCGGTGAGGACGGCGTGCAGCTGCTGGGCCAGCTCGGCGTAGTTGACCGTCTTGGCCAGGTCGTCGCCGGCCGCGGCGGGGGCGGTGTCGAGCTCGAGGACGGCGTCGACGCGGAAGGTCTGCCCCCTCTCGCGCTCCCAGTCGTAGACGCCGTGGTGGGCGTGTGCGGTGATCCCGCGGACGGCGATCCGATCAGGCACGCGTGCTCCCCTCGCGGCGGGCGGCCTGGACGGCGGCGACCGTGCGGACGGCGTCGGCGGAGGCGGCCGCGTCGTGCACCCGCACCCCCCATGCACCGGCCTCGGCGGCGAGGACGGTGGTGGCCAGGGTGGCGGCGTCCCGCTGCTCGGCCGGCCGCACGGTGCCCTCGGCGTCGGCCAGCAACCGGCCGAGGAAGGTCTTGCGGGAGGCACCGACGAGCACCGGCAGGCCGAGCCCGACGATCCGGTCGAGACCGGCGAGCAGCCGCCAGTTGTGCTCGGCCCGTTTGGCGAAGCCCAGCCCCGGGTCGAGGACCAGCTGCTCGGGGGCCACCCCCGCGGCGACGACGTCCTCCACGCGGGCGGTGAGCTCGGCGCAGACCTCGGTGACGACGTCGCCGTAGCGGGCCGCGGCGTACATCTCGCGGCTGTGCCCGCGCCAGTGCATCAGCACCCAGGGGACGCCCGCGTCGGCGACCAGCCGCGCCATGCCGGCGTCGGCCAGCCCGCCGCTGACGTCGTTCACCAGCGTCGCCCCCGCCTGCAACGCGGCCTCGGCCACCTCGGCGCGGGTGGTGTCCACGCTGACCCGGGTCCCGGCGGCGGCCAGTTCCGCGATCACGGGGACGACCCGGCGGCACTCCTCGTCGGCGTCCACCCGGTCGGCACCGGGGCGCGTGGACTCACCGCCGACGTCGACGTAGTCGGCCCCCGCCGCCTGCATCGCCAGTCCGTGCGCGATCGCCGAGGGCGCGTCGGCGAAGCAGCCGCCGTCGGAGAACGAGTCGGGCGTGACGTTGAGGACGCCCATCACGAGGCAGCGTCCTGGGCGTGGGAGCGGGACGGTCACCGGCCCAGGACGAGGCTCATCGCCTCGCTGCGGGTCGCCGGGTTGTCCCGGAAGATGCCGCGGACGGCGGAGGTGACGGTCGTGGAGCCGGGCTTGCGGATGCCGCGCATCGCCATGCAGAGGTGCTCGGCCTGGATCACGACGAGCACGCCGCGCGGCTTGAGGACGTCGGCCAGCGCGTCGGCGATCTGGCTGGTCATCCGCTCCTGCACCTGTGGCCGGCGGGCGTAGACCTCCACCAGCCGCGCCAGCTTCGACAGCCCGGTGACCTTCCCGTCGTCGCCCGGGATGTAGCCGATGTGCGCGACCCCGTGGAAGGGCACCAGGTGGTGTTCGCAGGTGGAGTACATCGGGATGTCCTTCACGAGGACCATCTCGTCGTGGTCCTCGTCGAAGGTCGTCGCGAGGACGTCGGCCGGGTCCTGCCACAGCCCGGCGAAGGTCTCCGCGTAGGCGCGGGCGACGCGGCCCGGGGTGTCCTTGAGCCCGGGCCGGTCGGGGTCCTCCCCCACCGCGATCAGCAGTTCACGGACGGCGGCCACGGCCCGCTCGTGGTCGACGCCCGCGCTCGGCGGCCGCCTCAGCAGCAGGTCGTCCGGCTCCGCCGGGACCTCGCTCACGCCGCCTCCTCGCTGGCGCTCGCCGTCCGCGGCGCGACGGGCTCGCTCACCTCTGCACCGGTGCGCCGACGTCACCCACTGCCGTGGAGCCGCCGCCGACCCGGCCGTTGCCGTTCTGGGCGGCCCGCTCGGCAGGGGTGAGCACCGGCGGCTGGTCCGACGGGGTGCGCTTGCCGAAGCCGTTGTACGGCGCCAGCGAGGGCCGCTTGGTGACCGGCTGGCAGATGCGGGCCATGTCCTCCTTGGAGAGGGTCTCCTTCTCCATCAGCTCGAGCACCAGCTGGTCCAGCACGCCCCGGTACTCGACCAGGATCTCCCACGCCTCGTCGTGCGCGGCCTCGATCAGGGCGCGGATCTCGGCGTCGATGTCGGCGGCGACGGCGTCGGAGTAGTCCGGCCGGGTGTGCATGTCACGGCCCAGGAACGGCTCGGACTCGTTGCTGCCGTACTTCACCGCGCCGAGCTTGGCGCTCATCCCGTACTGGGTGACCATCGCGCGGGCCAGCGAGGTGGCCTTCTCGATGTCGTTGCCCGCGCCGGTGGTCGGCTCGTGGAAGACCAGTTCCTCGGCGGCCCGCCCGCCCAGGGCGTAGGCGAGGGTGTCGATCATCTCCGACCGGGTCTGGGTGTACTTGTCCTCGGTCGGCAGCACCAGCGTGTGCCCCAGCGAGCGGCCGCGCGGCAGGATCGTCACCTTGTGCACCGGGTCCAGGTTGGGCAGTGCGTGCGCCACCAGGGCGTGCCCGCCCTCGTGGTAGGCGGTGACCTTCTTCTCCTTCTCGCTCATCGCCCGCGTCTTGCGCTCGGGGCCGGCGATGACGCGGTCGATCGCCTCCTCGAGGGTGGCGTCGGTGATCACCGTGCCGTTGTTGCGGGCGGTGAGCAGCGCGCCCTCGTTGAGGACGTTGGCGAGGTCGGCGCCGGTGAAACCGGGGGTGCGGCGGGCGACGGTCTCCAGGTCGACGTCCGGCGCGAGCGGCTTGCCCTTGGCGTGGACGGCGAGGATCGCCTTGCGGCCCTCGAGGTCGGGGCGGTCGACGGCGATCTGCCGGTCGAAGCGGCCCGGGCGCAGCAGCGCCGGGTCGAGGATGTCCGGCCGGTTGGTGGCGGCGATCATGATGACGCCGCCCTTGACGTCGAAGCCGTCCATCTCGACGAGCATCTGGTTGAGCGTCTGCTCGCGCTCGTCGTGCCCGCCGCCCATGCCGGCGCCACGGTGCCGGCCGACGGCGTCGATCTCGTCGACGAAGATGATCGCCGGCGCGTTCTGCTTGGCCTGCTCGAACAGGTCGCGGACGCGGCTGGCGCCGACACCGACGAACATCTCGACGAAGTCCGAGCCCGAGATGGAGAAGAACGGCACCCCGGCCTCGCCGGCGACCGCGCGGGCCAGCAGGGTCTTGCCGGTGCCGGGCGGGCCGAACAGCAGCACGCCCTTGGGGATCTTCGCGCCCACGGCCTGGAACTTGACCGGGTTGGCGAGGAAGTCCTTGATCTCGTGCAGCTCCTCGATCGCCTCGTCGGCGCCGGCGACGTCGGCGAAGGTCGTCTTCGGGCTGTCCTTGGTGATCTGCTTCGCCTTGGACTTGCCGAAGGCCATGACCCCGCGGCCGCCGCCCTGCATCGAGTTGAACAGCCAGAACAGCAGCAGGAGGAGGATCACGAACGGCAGGAAGCTGATCAGGATGCTGACCAGCACGTTGTCCTGCGTGACGTTGGTGTTGAAGTCGACGCCGTCCCCGTTGCCGTTCAGGCCGGAGACGAGGTCGAAGACGTCGTCGGAGGCGCCGATCGGGAAGGACGCGGTGACCTTGTCGCTGCCCTCGACCGGGTTGGTCAGGTCGAGGTCGAGCGTCTGCTCCTTGTCGTTGATCGTGACCGACTCGACGTTGCCACCGGTGATCTGCTCGAGCGCGGTCGCGGTGCTGACCTCCTGGTAGCCACCGTTGCCGCGGAACAGCGAGGAGAACGCCAACGCCAGGAGGACGACGAGGACGACCCAGAACCACACGGAGCGGAAGATCTTCTTACGTTCCATACACCGATGCCGGGCGGCCGGGGTCTCCGGCCTGGCCCGTCCACCCTCCTGATCGTCCGCGGGGACGCTCCGGCGACCTGGGCGGGCACCCCGGCGCTCGTGCAGCGTCGTTGGATCGACGGTACACCGGGGAACCTGTGGGTCCGCTGTGCGCGAGCCGGGAGTGCACCGCACTCCCCCGGGCGGGTGGACGACCGGGACGTGGCCCGTCCACGGGCGGCGGCTCGACGCTGGCCGCCCGGGCTGGACCGGTCGCGGGGTTCGGGGCGCGTCCCGCGCGGGAGGCGGGGAGCGGCTCAGCGCCGGTCGGGAACGGCACCTGCCCGGGGTGCGGTCCGGTGCGACCGCGAGGTCACTGGTAGACCTCGGGCTTGAGCGTGGCGATGTAGGGCAGGTCCCGGTAGCGCTCGGCGTAGTCCAGGCCGTAACCGACGACGAACTCGTTGGGGATGTCGAAGCCGATGTAGCGGACCGGTACGTCGACCTTCACCGCGTCGGGCTTGCGCAGCAGGGCGCACACCTCGAGGGACGCCGGCCGGCGGCCGCCGAGGTTCTTGAGCAGCCAGGACAGCGTCAGCCCGGAGTCGATGATGTCCTCGATCACCAGCACGTGCCTGTCGCTGATGTCGCGGTCGAGGTCCTTGAGGATGCGGACGACGCCGGAGGAGCTGGTGGCCGAGCCGTAGGAGGACACCGCCATGAACTCCATCTGGGTGGGCAGGTGCAGTGCCCGGGCGAAGTCGCTCATGAAGAGCACCGCGCCCTTGAGGACGCCGACCAGCAGCACCTCCTTACCGGCGTAGTCCTCCCCGATCCGGGCGGCGAGCTCGGCGATCTTGGCCTGGATCTGCTCCTCGCTGAGGAGCACGTGGTCGATGTCGGGGCCGTAGCCGTGGTGGTTGCCCAGCTCTGCGGTGCCGCTGGCCTGCTCACTCACGTGTCGCGCTCCTCAGCTGGTGCGGATCGGGAGCCCCGCGCACCCGGGGGCAGGGCCACGAGCCTGCCAGACGCCCGGACGACGCCCGCACCGCCGGGTAGGTCGACCCGGCCCTGCCCGCGCCAGCGGCTGAGCAACGCGTCGACGGCGGTGAGGTGCACCGCCTGCAGGTCGGGCACGCCCTCGCCCTGGAGCCACCCGCGCAGCACCCGCCGGCGCAGGGCCGCCGGCAGCCCGGCCAGCGGGGCCGCCGGCAGGCCGTCGGCGCCGGCCAGCCGGGACAGCTCGGCGGCGGCCAGCGAGTCGAGCGCGTCGAGGTCCTCCCGCAGCATCGCGGCGGTCCGGGCGAGGGCCGGGGCGACGCCACCGCCGAGGACCTCCTCCAGCAGGGGCAGGACCTCGGTGCGCAACCGCACGCGCGTGTAGGCGGGGTCGGCGTTCCACGGGTCCTCCCACACCGGCAGGCCCTGGTCGGCGCAGGCGGCGCGGGTGGTCTCCCGGCGGACGCCGAGCAGCGGACGCCACCACGTCCCCCGGTGCTCGACCATCCCGGCGACGCTGCGCGGGCCCGATCCCCGGCCCAGCCCGAGCAGCACCGTCTCCGCCTGGTCGTCGAGCGTGTGCCCGAGGGCGACCCGGGCACCGGAGGCCGACGCGGCCTCGGCGAGGGCTGCGTACCGGGCGGCGCGGGCCGCCGCCTCGGGGCCGCCGTCCCCACCGACCCGGACGGGGACGACGGACACGGGGTCCAGACCCATCCCGCACAGCAGCGCGGCGGTGGCCTCGGCACGGGCGCCGGACCCGGGCTGCAGCCCGTGGTCGACGGTCACCGCCCCGGCGGGGACGCCGGCCCGCGGGGCCTCGAAGGCCACCGCCGCCGCCAGCGCGAGGGAGTCCGCTCCCCCGCTGACGGCGACGAGCACCGGGGCGTCCGCCGCCAGGCCGGGGCGGACCGCGCTGCGGACGCGGGCCACCGCCGGGGACGGCCCGGCCACCACTACTCCTCGCCGGCGCCCGCCGTCGCCGTGCCCGGCGGCGGCGCTGCGCCCGTGCGCGACCTCACCAGCCGGTCACGTGCCTCAGGCGGGGATCGCCGGGCGTCCGTGGACGCGCTCCACCCAGCGGGCCGGGTCGGTGAGCTCCTCGATCCGGGGCAGCGTCTCCGGCCCGGACCAGACGCGGTTGAAGCCGTCCATGCCGACGAGGTCGACCACGCCGCCGACGAAGTGCCGCCCGTCGGCGTACTGCTTCATCTTCTGCTCCAGCCCGAGCAGCCGGCGCAGCACCCGGTCCAGCGGCCCGCGGCCCTTGCGCCGCTGGGCGAACCGCTTGCGCAGCGTCTTCACCGAGGGCACGACGTCGGGGCCGACGCCGTCCATCACGTACTCCGCGTGCCCCTCGACCAGGCTCATCACCGCGGTGACCCGGTCGAGGACGGCCCGCTGGCGGGGATCCTGGACCAGCGCCATCAGCCCGCTGTCGTCGCCGCCCTCGCCGCCGCGGACGGCGTCGCCGATGCTGCGCAGGACGTCGCGCAGCCGGTCGCGGAGCACGTCGGCGTCGAGGTCGGTGGCGTCGACGAACTCGGCGACCTGCGCCTCGAGGTGGTCGCGCAGCCAGGGGAACGCGGTGAACTGCAGCTGGTGGGTGACCTCGTGCAGGCAGACCCAGAGCCGGAAGTCGCCCGGGTCCACCCCCAGCCGGCGCTCGGCGTCGACGATGTTGGGCGCGACCAGCAGCAGCCGCCCGCCGGTGCCGAACACCTCGTACTGCCCGAGCACGCGGGAGGACAGGAACGCGAGGATGCCCCCCGCCTGCACGCCGGTGGCCCGCGAGCCGATGGCGGTGGCCAGCGGGCCGGGGCGGGACTCCTGCCTGGCGACCAGCGCCTCGACCAGGGGGTCCATGAGCGCGGCCATGCCGGCGGCGTTGGCGTCCACCCAGCCGGGGCGGTCGACGACCGCGACCTCGGGCACGGGTCCGGAGGGCAGGGCCTGCAGGCCGGTCAGCCGCTCGACGTGGGCGACGGCGGTGGCGGCGGCCTCGTGCAGCTCACGGACGACGGCGGCGGCCTCCTCCCGCGTGGTCTCCGGGCCGGGGCCGACGAGGCGGCGGGCGGTGCGTCCGGCGAGCTGCCAGTCGACCATCGAGGAGGCGCTGCTCATCGCCTCACCGTACGCGGGAAGAGCTGGACGGGGCCGGTCCCCTGACGGGTGGCCGTTCGAGCACGTCGCCGCCGGTTCAGCGGCAGCCGCAGCCGGCCAGCGCGGCGGCGACGACGTCCAGGGCGTCCTCGGCCGCCTGCCCGTCGGCGGGGGCGCCGTCGGCGACGACGGCGAACGTCAGCAGCCGGCCGTCGACGGTGACGACGGTGCCGGCCAGCCCGTGGACGCCGAGCAACGTGCCGGTCTTGGCGCGCACGGCGCCCGGCGCGGTCCGCGGGTCCTCGTCGCCGCGGTCGGCCAGGGTGCCGTCGTAGCCGGCGACCGCCAGCCCGGTCAGCACCGCCGAGGCCTCCGGGATGGTGCCGTCGGCCGCCCCGGTGAGCAGGTCGGTGAGCAGGTCCACCGGCAGGCGGTCCTCCTGCGACAGCCCGCTGCCGTCCGACAGCGTCACCCCGGTGACGTCGAGGCCGGCGTCGGCGAGCGCCGCGGTGACCGCCTCCGCGGAACCCTCGAAGGTGGCCGGCAGGTCGCGGGCGAGGGCGACGTGGCGGGCGAGGGTCTCGGCGAGCAGGTTGTCGGACTGGGAGAGGGCCTGCTCCACCAGCCGGGCCACCGGCGCCGACCGGACCGTGCCGAGCGTCTCCGCCTGCGCGGGTGCCTCGTCGAGCGCGATCGTCGCGCCGGGCACGCCGAGCGCCGCGGCCAGCGCCGCGCCGGCGTCGAGGCCGGGCTGGCCGCTGCGCGCGGTCTCCCCCGGGCGGACGCGGGCGCCGTCCACCGCCGTGGCGGTGACCGGGGCGGCGTAGCTGGACGGCGCGTCCCCGGGCCCCCACCCGGCGGCGGTGAGCGGCCCGGTGAACAGCGAGCTGTCCACGACGACGCGGGTGACCTGCGTGCCCTCGGGCAGCGCGGCGCGCACCTGGGCGGCGAGGTCGGCGACGGTCGGCGCGCCGGGGTAGCTCAGGGAGGGCGCGGTGGTCGACAGCGTCGGGTCCCCGCCACCCACGAGGACGACCTCGCCCGGGGCCTCCCCGGCCACGACCGTCGTCTCGAAGGTGGTCTCGGGGTCGAGGGTGGTCAGGGCGGCGACGGCGGTCAGCAGCTTCGCCGTGGACGCGGGGACGGCCGGGGCGTCGGCATCCCGTTCCAGCAGGACCTCACCGGTCGCGACGTCGACCACGGAGGCGGAGACCCCGGCGCCGAGGGCGGGCGAGGCCAGCAGCGGCTCGAGCGCGGCGGCCAGCACGTCGGCGTCGGGGGCGGGGGCCTGCGACCCCAGCGCGGCCAGGACGGGCGCGGCGGACTCGACGTCGGGCAGGCGGGCCTCGGCGGCACCGGGGACGGCCGTCGTCGCGTCGTCCCCGGACCCGGGGGCGACCAGGAACCAGACGCCGCCGCCCACCACGAGCAGTACCGCGAGGACGCCGAGGAGGAGCCGGCGGCGGAACCGTGAGTACTTCGGCGTGACGGTCGCCGACCCGCTCGACGCGATGGTGCCCACCCCCTGGAACGACCTCCGGCGGTCGTCCGGGGTCCGGTGGGCCACACTACGACCCGTGCAGTTCGACGTGACGATCGAGATCCCGAAGGGCCAGCGGAACAAGTACGAGCTGGACCACGCCACCGGACGCATCCGCTTGGACCGGATGCTCTTCACCTCAACCCGCTATCCGGCGGACTACGGCTACATCGAGAACACCCTCGGCATGGACGACGACCCGCTCGACGCCCTGGTGCTGCTCGACGAGCCGACGTTCCCCGGGTGCCTCATCACCTGCCGGGCCATCGGCATGTTCCGCATGACCGACGAGAAGGGCGGGGACGACAAGGTCCTCTGTGTGCCGGCCACCGACCCGCGCATGGCGCACCTCACCGACATCCATGACGTGTCGGAGTTCGACCGGCTGGAGATCCAGCACTTCTTCGAGACCTACAAGGACCTCGAGCCCGGCAAGTCGGTCGAGGGTGCCGAGTGGGTCGGCCGCGAGGAGGCCGAGGCGGAGATCAACGCCTCGCTCGAGCGGGCCCAGGAGAACGGCCACCACTGACCCCACCGCAACCGCTGGCCCCTCTCCGAGCGGCCGCCGAGCGCACGACGGACGCCGACGGCGGTGCACCCCACGACGGGTGCACCGCCGTCGGCGTCCGCGGTCCCGCAGGTCCTGCGGGGCGACGTGGCGGAGCCGGACCGGCCGGGGTACCGGCCGGCCACTCCCGCCGGTGGGCGCTGCGGTCGAGCACCACCGACTGATGCGGGGCGACCGGGTCCAGGTGGGCGGTCAGCGCCTGGTCGCCACCAGCGCCGTCCAGCACCCGGCGAACCGCGTCTCCTGCGCGATGACGTCCAGGTCGGCGTCGTGGCACGCCGTCGCGAGCGTCTCCGGCGTCGGCCGGTCCCCGTCACAGGGGTGGTAGGACACTGCTCGCAGCGGTCGGCTGTCCACGATCCGGGCGGTCATCTCGCAGGCGTACAACCTGCCCCCGGGGCGGAGCACTCGAGCGGCCTCCCCGACGGCGTCCCGCCAGGCGGGGGTGTGGTGCAGGAGGTGGTAGTCGAACACCGCGTCGTAGGACCTCTCCGGCGCGGTCAGGTGGGTGGCGTCGCCCTCCTCGACCCGGACCCGGTCGCCCAGGTCGGCCACCGCTCGCCGGCAGGCGGCGACGCTGGCGGCATGCAGCTCGATGCCGTCGGCCCGAGCGGCCTCGAAGACCTCCAGGGCCAGGCGCAGCCCGGTGCCACGGCGACCGGTGCCGATCTCGAGCACGTGGCCACCGGGGACGGGGCCGCCGAGCCGGCGCAGCACGGCGGCCTCGAACCGCCGCTGCGCGACCGCGCGGGGCCGCGAGTCGACCCAGAGGCGGTTGGCGTCGACGTGGGTCCGTGGGACGGAGCGGTCAGGCTGGCGCACAGGGGCCTCCGGTGGGGTCGGTCCCCCACCGGGTGCCCGGGGCGGCGGCGCACCAATCCTGTGGTGGTGGGTGGTGGCGGGGTGGCCGTGGCCGGTGTGTGCGTGGCCCGGCGGGCCCGGCGGTGAGCCGTCGCCCACACGTTCCGGTGCCGGACCGGTGCTCAGGCCGGCTCGCGCCCACGAGAGCGGGGAACGACGCAGCGGCCCCGTCCACGTGGGACGGGGCCGCTGGTCAGGTGCGAGCCGCCTGTCGGAATCGAACCGACGACCTTCTCATTACGAGTGAGATGCTCTACCGACTGAGCTAAGGCGGCGGGCGTGCGGCGAACAGCTTACGTGACGGCTGCGTCCCCGCCGCGCAGGGGCGGGTGTGTCACGCGGGCAGCCGCAACGCGACGGTGAGCGCCTCCAGCGCGATCTGCGGCTTCACGTTCTGCTCGAGCGCGACCCGGCAGGCGAGGACGGCGTCGATGCGCCGCAGCGCCCCCTCCGCGCCGATCCGCCTCGCCAGCTCCTCGGCGTCCGCGCGGCGGTCCGGGTGGTTCAGGGGCAGCGGCTCGGCCGGCGCGGAGTCGAGGACCAGCGCGTCGCGGTAGAGCCCGGCGAGGTCGACCAGGGCCCGGTCGAAGGAGTCCCGGCCGATCCGGGTGGCCCGGGACTTCTGCCTCTTCTCGAGCTCCTTGAGCTGCCCGGCGCTGCCCCGGCTGGCCGCGACGACACCCGGCCCACGGGCCCCCACCCCCAGGCTGGCCTTCAGGGCCTCGGTCTCCGCCCCGTTCAGCGCCTCGGTCGCGGCGTCGGTCTCCTCCTGGGCCGCACCGACGAGGTCGTCGGCGGCGTTGAGGCAGGCGGCGAGCGAGACCAGCGACAACGGGATGTCCAGCACGGCCTTGCGGGCCAGCCGCGCGTCCTCGTCCCGCGCCAGCCGCCGGGCGCGGCCGACGTGGCCACCGGAGGCGCCGGCGGCCCAGGCGGCCAGCGCCGGGTCGACGCCGTCCCGACGCACCAGCACGTCGGAGATGGCGTCCACCGAGGGCGTCCGCAGGCCCATCACGCGACACCGCGAGCGGATGGTCACCGACACGTCCTCCGGGTGCAGGCTCGGCGCGCAGAGCACGATCACCGTCCGCGATGGCGGCTCCTCGATCATCTTGAGGACCGCGTTGGCCGCCGCCTCGCTCATCCGATCGGCGTCCTCGACGATGATCACCTGCCAGCGCCCCCGGGACGGCGCCCGCCCGGCCACCCGGACCAGTTCACGGGCCTCCGCGACGCCGATCGACAGGCCGTCCGGGACGATCACGGCGACGTCGGCGTGGGTGCCCGCGAGCACCGTGCGGCAGTCGTGGCAGGTGCCGTCCCCGCCCTGGGGGCACTGCAGCGCCGCGGCGAAGGCGCGGGCGGCCACCGACCGCCCGGAGCCGGGCGGCCCGGTGAACAGCCAGGCGTGGGTCATGGCCGCGGGGTCGGCGACGGCGGCGCGCAGCTCGGCGACGACGGCCGGCTGGCCGATCACCTCCTCCCAGACCGTCACGCGCGCTCCCCGAGCAGCGCTCCGATCCGGACCCGGACGTCGGCGGCCAGCTCCCCGACGCCACGCGTGGCGTCGAGGACCAGGTAGCGGCCGGGCTCGGCCGCGGCCAGCGCCCGGAAGGTCTCCCGGACCCGCTCGTGGAAGTCCAGCGACTCCGACTCCAGCCGGTCGGCCACCGCGCGCCCGCGGGCGCGGGCCAGGCCCACCTCCGGCGGCAGGTCCAGCAGCACGGTGAGGTCGGGGCGCAGCCCGCCGGTGGCCCAGCGGGAGATCGCCGCGACGTCGTCGAGCGGGATGGTCCGCCCGGCGCCCTGGTAGGCCAGCGAGCTGTCGACGAACCGGTCGGTCACCACCACCTCGCCGGCCGCCAGGGCCGGCCGCAGGACGGCGGCGGCGTGCTGGGCGCGGTCGGCGGCGTACAGCAGCGCCTCCGCCCGCGGCGACAGGCCGGTGTGGGCGCGGTCGAGCACGATCGCGCGGATCGCGGCTCCGGCCGGCGTCCCGCCCGGCTCGAAGGTGGCCCTCGCCCGGCGTCCGACCTCGGCCAGCCAGGCACACAGCAGCCGGACCTGGGTGGACTTGCCCGCGCCCTCACCGCCCTCGAAGGCGACGAAGAGGCCGGGCGCCGCGGCGTCGCCGGGTGCGACGGGCAGGGCGAGCGGGCCGTCGTCGGACACGGGGATCGCGGGCTCCCGGGGGTGGGCTGGGGCGGTGGACCGGGCGCCACGGTACCGGCCGGCACCGACCATTCCTCGACGCCGCGGCCCTAGGGTCGGGCCGTGACGAGCGCCGCCGCGTGGGACCCGGCCGGGTACCTGCGCTTCGCCGACGAGCGGGCGCGGCCGTTCACCGACCTGGTGGGCCGGATCGGCGCCCGGGACCCGCGGGTGGTCGTCGACCTCGGGTGCGGCGAGGGTGCCCTGACCGCGTCCCTGGCCGCGCGGTGGCCGGCCGCGCGCGTGACGGGGGTCGACTCCTCGCCGGAGATGCTGGCCGCGGCGGCCGCCCACGCCGTCCCGGGGCGCCTCGACTTCACGCTCGGCGACGTGCGCGACTGGCGTCCCGCCGGGCCGGTGGACGTCGTCGTCTCCAACGCCGTCCTGCACTGGGTGCCGGGGCACGCCGACCTGCTGCGCCGGTGGGCCGGTCACCTCGCTCCCGGCGGGTGGCTGGCCGTGCAGGTGCCGGGCAACTGGCGGGCGCCGACGCACGCGCTGCTGGCCGACCTGTGCCACTCGCCGCGCTGGGCGGCCGCGCTGGCACCGGCGGCCCCCGCCCCGGACGCGGTGCTGGAGCCGGGCGGCTACCTCGACGTGCTCTCCGGCGCCGGGCTGGCCGCCGACGTGTGGGAGACCACCTACCTGCACGTGCTGACCGGGGAGGACCCGGTCCTGGGCTGGGTGCGCAGCACCGTGCTGCGCCCGGTGCTCGGCCTGCTGGAGGAGGACGACGCGGCCGAGCTGGAGACGGAGTACGCCGCCGCGCTGCGGGTCGCCTACCCGCGCCGGGACGACGGCACGACGCTGCTGCCGTTCCGGCGGGTGTTCGCCGTCGGTTCCCGCCCGCGCTGACCGCCTCGCAACTACTTGACTGCATGGCAAGTAGTTGCCACGGTGGCGGCAACCGCCGGTAGAGAGGGGAAGCCGATGACCGCTCCCACGCCCCAGTCCGCCGCCGCACTGCTCGCCGAGGCCGCCGCTGCCGACGCCCGTGTCCGGCGCGAGGCCAGCCCGGCCTCGTCGGGCTTCCTCGCCACGCTCGGCTGTGCGAGCGCCGGGTTCTTCCTGGCCCAGCCGGTCGCCGACGGTGACCGCGGTGTGCTGGCCGCGGCCGTGGTCTTCGTGCTCGCCGTGCTGGGCGCGGTCCTGGCGCTGCTCGCCGGCCGGCGTTCGACGCGGCACGGGTTCGCCCGCCGGTTCGGGCTGGTGATGGGGGCGTGGGCAGCGGTGTTCGCCGTCGGGCTGGCCGTGGGGCTGGAGTCCGGCCTGGCGCGCAGCTGGGTCTTCTGGGGGCCACTGGCGGTCCTCGTGGCGGTGCCGTGTCTCGTCGGCGCCTGGCGCGAGCTGCCCCGGTGAGCGCTCCGCGGGAGGAGCACCCGCGGCACGGGCTGGACGAGGTGATCCACGCGCCGGTGCGCTTCTCGGTGATGGCGACCCTGGCCTCGGCCGAGGAGGCGGAGTTCGGGTTCGTCCGGGACGGCGTCCAGGTCAGCGACTCGCTGCTGTCGAAGACGGTCAGCGCCCTGGAGAAGGCCGGCTACGTCGAGGTGCGGAAGGGCTACGTGGGCAAGCGCCCGCGCACCTGGCTGCGGCTCAGCCGGCGTGGCCGGGAGGCGTTCGGCGCCCACGTGGCCGCGCTGCGGGCCATCGCCGACGGGGCCGTCCCCCCGACGCGGGCCGGTGACCCGGTTCAGCCGGGGACGAGCCGGTAGGCGTCGGTCCGGTAGGGCAGCTCGACGACCTCGCGGCCCCGGGTGTCCGGGTGGGTGGCGAGCACCTCCCGGACCTCGGCGAGGAAGGCCTCCCGGCGGGCCTGGTCCATCGTCGCGACGTAGCTGCGGGTGGCGATGCCGCCGACCACCTGCTCCGGGGTGACCCGCTGGACGATGCCGGAGCGGAACCGCTCCACCCGCGCGTCCAGCTCCCGGGCGAAGTCGTCGACGACGCGCTGGTCGGCCTCGTGGTCGCGGGCCTCGGCGGCCAGCACCCGGCCGAGCGCGCCGACCCAGGGCACCTGCTCGTCGCGGGTGTTCCAGACCAGTCCGACGATCCCGCCGGGACGCAGCAGCCGCCGCATCTCCGCGGCGGCGGGGGCGGGCTGGAACCAGTGCGCGGCCTGTCCGGCGACGACGGCGTCGACGGCGGCGTCCGGGAGCGGGACGGCCTCGGCCCCGCCGACCACGGCGACCGCGTCCGGGTGGCGGGCACGCAGCTCGGCCAGCATCGCCTCGGCGGGGTCGACGGCGACCACCTCGTGCCCGGCGCCGAGCAGGACGGCGGTGAGCAGCCCGGTGCCCGCGCCCAGGTCGAGCACGCGCCGGAACTGCCCGCCGACGAGGAAACCCACGGCGTCGGCCGGGTAGCTCGGCCGCAGGGCGGCGTACCCGGCGGCGACGGAGCCGAACGACCGTCTCCGTTCCTGCCAGACGGTCGGGTCGAGGTCCCCGGTCGCCACCGGGGCCTCAGCCGGCGGCGACGGCGTCGGTGCCGGCAGCCGCCTTCTTCGCCGTGGTCTTCTTCGCCGTCGCCTTGGTGGCAGTCGCCTTGGTGGCGGTCGCCTTCTTCGCGGTCGTCTTCTTCGCGGCGGCCTTCTTCTTGGTCGCCTTCTTCGTCGTCGGCCGCGCCCGCCGGTCGGCCAGCAGCTCCGCGGCGCGCTCGAGGGTGATGCTCTCCACGTCGTCGCCCTTGCGGAGGCTGGCGTTGGTCTCACCGTCGGTCACGTACGGGCCGAACCGGCCCTCGCGGACGGTGATCGGCCCCTCGGTGACCGGGTCGGGGCCGAGCTCCTTCAGCGGCGCCGCGGCCGCGCGCCGCCCACGCTGCTTGGGCTGGGCGAAGATCGCCAGGGCCTCCTCGAGCGTGACGGTGAACAGCCGGTCCTCGTTCTCCAGCGAGCGGCTGTCGCTGCCCTTCTTGAGGTAGGGCCCGTACCGGCCGTTGAGCGCCTGGATCTCCTCGCCGTCCGGCGCGGCGCCGACCCTGCGCGGCAGGGTCAGCAGCTTGAGGGCGTCGTCGAGGGTGACCGTCTCCGGCGACATCGACGAGAACAGGCTCGCCGTCCGGGGGGCGTCCTTGCTGCCCTCGGGGACGACCGTGGTGACGTACGGGCCGTACCGGCCGGCCTTGACCACCACCGGCAGGCCGGACTCCGGGTCGGTGCCGAGCTCCCGGTCACCGGACGGCGCGGCGAGCAGCTCCTCGACCTTCTCCTGGGTGAGCTCGTCGGGCGGGAGGTCCTCCGGCAGGCTGACCCGCGGGCCCTCCTCGCCACCGACCTGCAGGTACGGCCCGTACCGCCCGACCCGGACGACGACCGGTTCCCCGCCGGGACCGGTGGCGCGCAGCGGGATGGAGTTCACCCCGCGCGCGTCGATCTCCTCCAGCCGCTGCCCGATGACCTGCTTGAGCCCGCCGGCCTGCGCGATCGCACCGGCGTGCCGACCCTCGCCGCCGAAGTAGAACTCCGTGAGCCAGTCCACCCGGCGCAGGTCGCCCGCGGCGATCTCGTCGAGCTCCTCCTCCAGGGAGGCGGTGAAGTCGTAGTCGACCAGCTGGGCGAAGTGCTGCTCCAGCAGGTTGACCACCGCGAAGGCGACGAAGGAGGGCACCAGCGCGGCGCCCTTCTTCCAGACGTACCCGCGGTCCTGGATGGTCTGCATGATCGACGCGTAGGTCGACGGCCGGCCGATGCCGAGCTCCTCGAGCCGGGCGACCAGGCTCGGCTCGGTGTACCGGGACGGCGGCGTGGTGGTGTGCCCCTTGGCCTCCAGCTCGCGGGTGTCGAGCTGCTGGCCCCGCTCGAGCCGCGGCAGCCGCCGCTCGGCGTCGTCGCGACCCTGGTCGTCGTCGCCCGCGGGGCCCTCGTCACGCGACTCGACGTAGGCGCGGAGGAAGCCGGGGAAGGTGATGGTCCGCCCGCTGGCGGTGAACTCCACGGCCTCGTCGGTGCTGGTACGCCCGGCCAGCCGGATGCTGACCGTCTGCCCCACCGCGTCGGCCATCTGCGACGCGATCGTGCGCTGCCAGATGAGCTCGTAGAGCCGGAACTCGTCCCGCGCCAGCTGGCCGGCGAGCTGGCCGGGGGTGCGGAAGCTGTCGCCGGCGGGCCGGATGGCCTCGTGTGCCTCCTGCGCGCCCTTGGCCTTCTTCGCGTAGCGACGCGCCTCGGCCGGGACGTACGCGTCGCCGTAGAGCTGGCGGGCCTGGGTGCGGGCGGCGTTGATCGCCTCGTTCGACAGGTTGGTCGAGTCGGTCCGCATGTAGGTGATGTGGCCGTTCTCGTACAGCCGTTGGGCCACCCGCATGACCTGGGCCGAGGACCAGCCGAGCTTGCGCCCGGCCTCCATCTGCAGGGTCGAGGTGGTGAACGGTGCGTAGGGCCGGCGCCGGTAGGGCTTCTCGTCGACCCGGGTGACGGTGACCTGGCGGCCCTCGAGCCGGGCGGCGAGCCCGCGGGCGCCGGCCTCGTCGAGGTGCACGACGTCGCCGGTCACCCGGCCGGTGGCGGGGTCGAAGTCGCGGCCGGTGGCGACCCGGCTGTCGTCGACGCTGACCAGGCGGGCACGGAGGGTCGTGGGTTCCCCCTCGTCGGTACCGGCGGCGCGCTCGGCGACGGCGAAGGTGCCCTCCAGCGACCAGTAGTCGGCCGCGTGGAAGGCCATCCGCTCCCGCTCCCGCTCGACGACGATGCGCGTGGCCACCGACTGGACGCGGCCGGCCGAGAGCTTGGGCAGCACCTTCTTCCACAGCACGGGGCTGACCTCGTAGCCGTAGAGCCGGTCGAGGATGCGGCGGGTCTCCTGCGCGTCGACCAGCGCGGTGTCCAGCTCGCGGGGGTTGGCCACGGCCCGGGCGATCGCCTCGGGGGTGATCTCGTGGAAGACCATGCGGCGCACCGGGACCCGCGGCTTGAGGGTGTCGACGAGGTGCCAGGCGATGGCCTCGCCCTCGCGGTCCTCATCGGTGGCGAGGTAGACCTCGCTGGCGTCCTTGACCAGCTGCTTGAGCCGGCCGACCTGCTGCTTGCGGTCGGGGCTGACCACGTAGAGCGGCTCGAACCCGTTGTCCACGTCCACCCCGAGCCGGGCCCACGAGGCGCCCTTGTGCTCGGCCGGCACGTCGGCGGCGTTGCGTGGGAGGTCACGGATGTGCCCGACGCTGGCCTCCACGACGTAGCCGTTGCCCAGGTAGCCGGCGATCTTCCCGGCCTTGGTGGGGGACTCCACGATGACCAACGGCCGCCCGCCGCCGGCTGCCGCGGTGCGGCGGCGGGCAGGGGTGCTCGTCCCGCCGGCGGTCCGGCCGGCGGTCTCGGTGCCGTTGTTCGCGGTCTTCGTGGGGGCCACGGTGCTCCTGTCGGTGCTGCTCGGTGCAGGCGCCGTGCGTCCGGCGCCGGGCGACGCGATTGCTGCGCGTACGCCCTCGGCGACGCCACGGTAGGCCACGACTCCGACGAGCGGGTGCGCGGCGATCCACCGTGGGCGTGCCGTCGCCCGCTCCAAGGGCTCCCGGCGGGCGCGGATTCCCGGCGTCGGCGTCGTCAGTCCGGTGGCCACGGAGCCGCGAGCACCTCCCCCATCGCGGTCACGGTCGGGAAGTGCTCGTCGTAGTACTCACCGTGCACCATCACGGCGTCGGTGGGCAGCCCGACGGCCCCGAAGCCGTCGGCCCACGTGGGGTGCCCGCCGTGCCAGTCCCACCAGTTGATCGGGTCGAACCCGGCGGACGCCTCGTACACCTCGGCGACCTCGAGCCCCTCGGCGTCGCCGTCCAGGCCCGGGCTCCCGTTCAGGACCACCGCGTCGGCGGCCAGCTCCCCCGCGGCGCCGGCGGCCTGTTCGACCACCCGGGTGCCGTAGCTGTGCGCGAGGACCACGACCCGCGCCGGATCGCCGGCGCGCGCCGCGGCGAGACCGTCCAGGGCCCCGTCCAGCGCGCGACCGCCCTCCCGGCTCGCCGACGTGCCCACCGCACCGACGAGCCCCGGCGGGCGGTACCCGAGCCAGACCATGGTGGCCGCCGCGATCCCGGGAGCTGCGACACGGGCGGCATCGGCCACCGCGTCGGCATCCGCCACCAGGTCGCCCAGGTCGTCCTGTGGCGTGTTGAGGATGCCGGGGACCAGCAACCCGACGGAGTCGGCGGTGTCGACGTCGCCCAGCGCCAGCGCGACCAGCTCCTCCGACGGCTGGAACTGGTAGAGCTGGACGGTCTCCCCCGCACCCTCCCGCCGGGCCACCTCCTCCGCGACGGAGACCGCGACCGCGTGCCCGGGCGCCGACGGATCGGCGAGCACGGTCTCGAGGTGTGCCCGGTTGGCCTGGTCTCGCGCCCAGGCGGGGAGCCCCTCCAGGGCGCCGACGACCACCGGGACGCGCTCGATGGCCGACTCGCGTTCGGTCGTGGACAGGCCGGCCCACCACGCGCTCACCTCGGCCGGCGGGCGGTTCAGCATCTGCGTCGGGAACGGGAACCGGCCCGGGACCAGGGGCGCCAGGGCGTCGAACGTGACCGGGGCGAGCGATCCGGCGACCCCCAGTCCGGCCAGTGCCTCGGCAGCGGCGCCGGCGGCGACGCCGGCGCGTGCGGCCGCCTCGAGCGCCTCGTCCGCCAGCTGCTGGGCGGCGAGCACGGCGGCGGTCTGGTCGGCGGCGAGGCCGGCTGCGGCGCCGTCCACCCCGGTGGGGCGCAGCCCGACCAGCCGGCCGGCATAGTCGAGCTGGACCGGGACGGCGGCCGCGGCCGCCAGCGCCTGCTCGGCCAGCTCCTGGGCCGCGACGGCCGCCCCCAGCAGCTGCCCCGCCTGGTCCAGCGACTCGGTCAGCACCGCGGTCACCGCGGCGGCCACGCCGGAGACCTCGCCGAGCGCGGTCCCGGCCGCCTGCGCCGCCGGCCCGTACCAGCACTCCGCGTCGGTCAGGGCCCGGCCGACCGCCTCGGTCCTGGCCCGCCACGCCGGCAGCCGGTCGGCCACCGCGGTCAACGTGACCACGGCGCCCCGCAGCAGGGGGACGTCCCAGCCGGCGACCTCGGGGAGGACGTGGACGCTCACCGGGACGCGGCGCCCTGACGGAGGACCAGCAGCCGGTCGGCGAGGCCCGCGTCGGTCAGGCGGTAGGAGTCGACCGCCGCGCTCAGCGTCGCGGCGAGCACGCCGGTCTGCTGGGCGACCAGCTCGAGCAGCGCGGCCCAGCCGGAGCCGGTGGCCCCGGCGCGCTCACCGACGTCCCCGCCGACCGCGGCGCCCAGGGAGACGGCGGTGGACCAGCACAGCTGCGCGTCCTCGCCGAGCTCGGCGGCGAGCGCACCCAGCTCCGAGGCCAGCGCGTCGATGGCGTCGAGCTGGGCGGCGATGGTCACGGACACGGGGCCTCCCGGCGGTCGGGCCGGCCCCCCGGTGGGATCGGCGCGGCCGGACGCTAGGCCCGGGCGCCGGCTGACCGCGGCCTCCCGTCCACAGCCCCCGGCGGTGTCCACAGAGCGCGCCGGGGTCCTCCAGCCGGTGCGTGCCGGCCGGAGGATCCCGGCGTGCGGTCAGGGAGCGGTGACGGTGAGCGAGTCGGCCTGGGCGTTGGCCGCGCCGCCGACGACCACCGAGCGACGCTTGGAGACCACCACGGCGCCAACGATGATCGCGGCCGCGACGAGGGCGATGGTCAGGCGGAGTGCCGTGTTCTGGTCCTCCCCGACCGACATGCCCACGACGGCCGGCGCGATGAGCAGCGCCACCAGGTTCATCACCTTGATCAGCGGGTTGATCGCCGGCCCGGCGGTGTCCTTGAAGGGGTCGCCGACCGTGTCACCGATGACGGTCGCCGCGTGGGCCTCGCTGCCCTTCCCGCCGTAGGCGCCGTCCTCGACCATCTTCTTGGCGTTGTCCCAGGCGCCGCCGGAGTTGGCGAGGAACACCGCCATCAGCGTGCCGGCCGCGATGGCGCCCACCAGGTACGCCGCCAGCGGTCCGAAGCCGAGCCCGAAGCCGACCGCCACCGGTGCGAGGACCGCCAGCAGGCCCGGGGTGGCCAGCTCGCGCAGGCTGTCCTTGGTGCAGATGTCGACGACGCGGCTGTAGTCCGGCCGTTCGGTGAAGTCCATGATCCCGGGGCGGGTGCGGAACTGCTCCCGCACCTCGAACACCACACGGCCGGCCGCACGGGACACCGCGCTGATCGCCAGGCCGGAGAAGAGGAACACCACTGCGGCGCCGAGCACCGCACCGACCACGTTGTTCGGGTTCACCAGGCTGAACGCGTCGCCGAGGGTGTCGCCGGCCTCGTCCAGCGCCACGCCGATCTGGGCGTTGTAGGAGCCGAACAGCGCCGTGGCGGCGAGGACGGCGGTGGCGATCGCGATGCCCTTGGTGATGGCCTTGGTGGTGTTGCCGACCGCGTCGAGGTCGGTGAGCACCCGGGCGCCGTCCTCGTCGATGTCGCCCGACATCTCCGCGATGCCCTGGGCGTTGTCGCTGACCGGACCGAAGGTGTCCATCGAGACAATCACGCCTGCGGTGGTCAGCAGGCCGCAGCCGGCCAGCGCGACGGCGTAGAGCGCGGCGCCGCCGCCGATGAGGAAGGCGCCGTAGACGGCGCCGCCGATCAGGAGCGCGGCGTAGACCGCCGACTCCAGGCCCAGCGAGATGCCGGAGAGGATGACCGTGGCGGGGCCGGTCAGCGAGCTGCGGCCGACGTCCTTCACCGGCTTGCGGCTGGTCTCGGTGAAGTAGCCGGTGAGCAACTGGATGGCGGCGGCGAGCACGATGCCGACGAGCACGGAGACGAAGCCCAGGACCTGCGGGCTGACCACGCTGTCGGGCACGTCGGCGACGCTGGGCAGCACGGTGAACGAGGCCGCCGCGACGAGCACGAGGGAGACGACGGCGGAGGTGAAGAAGCCCCGGTTGATCGGCGCCAGCCCGTTGGCGTCGCCCTTGCCGGGGTTGCTGGCGAGGATGCCGACGACGGAGGCGATCACGCCGATGGCGGCGACGGTGAGCGGGAACACCATGCCCACGGCCCCGAAGAAGACCTGGCCGAGGATCAGCGCGGCGACGAGCGTGACCGCGTAGGACTCGAACAGGTCGGCGGCCATGCCGGCGCAGTCGCCGACGTTGTCGCCCACGTTGTCGGCGATGGTGGCGGCGTTGCGGGGATCGTCCTCGGGGATGCCCGCCTCGACCTTGCCGACCAGGTCGGCGCCGACGTCGGCGGCCTTGGTGAAGATGCCGCCGCCGACGCGCATGAACATCGCCAGCAGCGCGCCGCCGAAGCCGAAGCCCTCCAGGACGACGGGGGCGGTCTCGTCGAACAGCAGCAGCGCGAGAGCCGCGCCGAACAGGCCGAGTCCGACGGTGATCATCCCGCAGACGCCCCCGGTGCGGTAAGCGATGCGGAAGGCCGGCCGGTAGCCGCCGGCACGAGCGGCGGCGGCCACCCGGACGTTGCCGCGCGTTGCGAGCGTCATCCCGATGAACCCGACCATCGCGGAGAACAGCGCGCCGACGAGGAAGAACAGCGCCCGTCCGAGCCGGGTCCCCCAGCCGCCGTCGTGCACCGGGAGCACGAGGAGGACGAGGAAGACGATGACGGCGAAGACGGCGAGGGTGCGGAACTGTCTGCGCAGGTACGCCGCCGCACCCTCCTGCACCGCCTTCGCGATGTCGCGCATCGTCGCCGTGCCCTGGTCGGCGGCCATGACGGCGCGGACGAGGTAGGCGGCGAAGGCGAGGGCGGCGATCGAGATGGCGAGGACGATCGTCACGAGGACGACGTCCCCACCGGAGAGTGCGCTGTCCGGCATGTGTTTCCTCCAAGCGGTCGGCTGCCCCCGGGGCCACCTGCGCTCCGGTCGGCGGAGGTCCTGTCCAGTCGGTGCGGGGGTCCGCAGGGACTGGCGCCGCGTGAGTGTAAGGGAGATCACAAGCCGTATCGGCGGCCCGACGAACCGCTGTATCGGACAGACGGAGGTTGCCGTCAGGTGTGACAGTGGAGGGGTGACCGAGCTCGCGAGGTCGCCCAGAGGCACAGCACCCGTGGGCTCGCGGACGACGAACGCCAGCGAGGAGGACGCGTGACCACGCTCCACCCGGTCCGGTCGGCTCCCCCTCCCGGCACGGACCCCGGTGCACGGGGTGGGGTCCTGCCCGGCGCGGACCTGCTGGCCGCGCTCCTCGCCGGGACGCCGGAGGACGAGCAACCCGTCACCCACGTCCACCGGCTGCCGGTGCGCGAGAGCCACACCCGGCCGTGGCCGGAGTGGGTGGGCGCGCAGCTGCGGGAACGGCTGGAGGCGCAGGGCGTCCGGACGCCCTACCGGCACCAGGTCGAGGCCGCGCAGCTCGCACACGACGGCCGGCACGTGGTGGTGGCCACCGGCACCGCGTCGGGCAAGTCGCTGGCGTACCAGCTGCCGGCGCTGACCCGGCTGGCCGAGGACCCGCGCGCCTGCGTCCTCTACCTCGCCCCGACCAAGGCGCTGGCCCGCGACCAGCTCTCCTCGGTCGCCGCGCTCGCCGACCCGTCGGTGCGACCCGCCGCCTACGACGGCGACACCCCGATGGAGGAGCGGGAGTGGGTCCGGCGGCACTCGCGCTGGATCGTCACCAACCCGGACATGCTGCACCGCGGAGTCCTGCCGGCCCACCAGAAGTGGTCGAGCACCCTGCGCCGGCTGGCCTACGTCGTCGTCGACGAGTGCCACTCCTACCGCGGGGTCTTCGGCTCGCACGTCGGCCACGTCCTGCGCCGGCTCCGGCGGATCTGCCGGCGCTACGGCGCGGAGCCGGTGTTCCTGCTCGCCTCGGCGACCGTCGCGGAGCCGGCCGCGGCCGCCACCCGGCTCATCGGCGCCCCGGTGACCGCCGTGACCGAGGACGGTTCGCCCCGGCCGGGAGCCACCTTCGCCCTGTGGGAGCCGCCGCTGACCGAGCGCACCGGTGAGCACGGCGCGCCGCTGCGGCGGTCGGCGGCCGCCGACGCCGCGACCCTCCTCGCCGACCTGGTCGAGCGGGACGCGCGCACCCTCGCGTTCGTGCGGTCCCGGCGCAGCGCCGAGTCGGTCGCCGACCAGGCCCGCCACATCCTGCGGGACCGCGGCCGCGGCGACCTCGCCCGCCGCGTGGACTCCTACCGGGGCGGCTACCTGCCCGAGGAGCGGCGCGAGCTGGAGCGGGCATTGTCCACCGGGGAGCTGCTGGGGGTGGCCACGACCAACGCCCTGGAGCTCGGCATCGACATCGCCGGGCTCGACGCCGTCGTCCTCGCCGGGTACCCGGGCACCCTGGCCTCGCTGTGGCAGCAGGCCGGCCGGGCCGGGCGTGCGCAGCGGGAGTCCCTGGTGGTCTTCGTCGCCCGTGACGACCCGCTGGACCACTACCTGGCCCACCACCCGCGCGCGGTGTTCGGACGCCCCGTCGAGGCCACGGTCACCGACCCCACCAACCCCTACGTGCTCGGCCCGCAGCTGTGCTGCGCGGCCGCGGAGCTGCCGCTGGTGCCCGCCGACCTCGCGGACTTCGGGGGGCCGGCCGCCGAGGCGCGGGTCGAGGAGCTGGTCGCCGAGGGGTTGCTCCGGCGGCGCCCGACGGGCTGGTACTGGGCCGGCCGGGGTCGACCGGACGTCGACATCCGGGGCAGCGGCCTCGAGCCGGTCACGATCATCGAGGGGGCCACCGGCCGGCTGCTGGGCACCGTCGACGGCGACGCCGCGCACGCGACGGTGCACGCGGGCGCCCTGTACGTGCACCGGGGTGAGACCTACGTCGTGGACGAGTTCTGCGTCGAGGACGCCACGGCCGTGGTGCACGCCGAGAGCCCGGAGTGGACGACCGTCGCCCGCGACATCACCGATCTCGCGGTGGTCTCCACCGACCGCTCCTGGCACCTGGGGACCGTGGCCGCGCACACCGGTGTCGTGGACGTGACCAACCAGGTGGTGGCCTACCAGCGCCGCCGACTGGGCACCGGCGAGGTGCTGGCGGAGTTCCCGCTCGACCTCCCCGCCCGCCAGCTGCGCACCCGGGCGGTCTGGTTGACCCTCGACGAGCAGGCGGTGGCCCGCGCCGAGGTGGACGAGGTGGGTCTGCCCGGGTCCCTGCACGCCGCGGAGCACGCCGCGATCGGGATCCTCCCGCTCCTGGCCACCTGCGACCGCTGGGACCTCGGCGGTGTCTCCACCGCGCTGCACCCCGACACCGGCGCCGCGACGATCGTCGTCTACGACGGCCACCCCGGCGGTGCGGGTTTCGCCGAGCGCGGTTTCGCCGTCCTGCGGCGCTGGCTGCAGGCCACCCGCGCCACCGTCGCCAGCTGCGAGTGCGACAGCGGCTGCCCGTCCTGCGTCCAGTCACCCAAGTGCGGCAACGGCAACGACCCGCTGGACAAGAGCGGCGCGGTGCGCGTGCTCGACGTCGTCCTCGACGAGCTGGCCGCCGCCGAGGAGAGAGGCGATCAGCCCGTCCCCGCGGGGACCACGCGCGGTCGTGCCGGCCCGCCCGCGCCGGGGGACGACGGCCCGGCACCGTCGTCCCCTCCTGCGCAGCCGGCCGAGACGGGGGCGGTCGGGGAGCCGGCGGCCCGACGCGATCGGGTGCCGACCGCGCAGGGTGCCCGAACGGCCGACGCAGCGGCGGCACGGAGCGACCAGCCGCCGCCGGCGCCGACGGCAGGGACCGACCCGTCGACCGGACCGCCTCCCGGAGAGGACGACCTGGTCTTCTGACGCGCCGGGCCGGCCGGCCCGGTCACGGATCGCCCACCGGGACGGGCCAGACCGGGCCGGCCCGCGCGCGGGCGGCGGCCTCGCGCATCCCGAGTCGCCCCAGGCGCACCGGGACCACGACGGCGACCTCGACCACCGCTGCGCCGTCCACACCGCAGCCGGTCAGCCGCGCCCCGTTGGCCTCCGCCACCCGGGCGGCCACACCGCAGACGTCGGCCCGACCACGGACCGCCTGCTCCGCTGCCGCCAGAGCCGCCAGATCCGCCGCTGCGGACGCGCGGTGCCGGCCCACCACGGCAACGCCAACGAGGACGGCCGCGACACCGATCGCGGCGAGCACGCCCGCGAGCGCGACGACCCACACGGTCGCCGACCCGCGCTCACCGGTGAGCCGGGAGCCGCCGATCACCGGCCGCTCACCCGCTGCCGCCCGGGGCCGCCGCGGCCGGCACCTCGCCGTCGGGCTCACGCTGCGCCACCGCCGTAGCCGAGACCCGCACCCGGAACGGTACGGGCCCGAGCGGGGCGACCTGTGCCGCCACGGTCACCGAGACCGCCGGCCCGTCGTGGGCCACCGTGGTCACCGCGCCTGCGGGGGCGGCCCGGCCGGCGAGCGCGACCACCACCGCGGTGTCCTCGCCTCGCGCCGCGGCACGGGCGCCCTCACGGGCGGCGTCCACGCACCGCAACTGGGCGCCGACCACCACCACCGCTGCCACCGCCCCGGCGAGGACGAGCAGCAGCACGGGCAGGACGACGGCCGTCTCGGCGGTCACGAGGCCCGCCTCGCTGCGGCCGGCCGACCTCAGCCGGACTGCACGTCGCCGCGACCACAGCACGACGGACACGGTCAGGACAGGGTGGTCAGTGCCGAGGAGACCAACTCCCCGAGGGCGTCGACGACCGAGCCCCCGGTCACCACCCGGTACAGGACCGCGGCGAAGGCGCAGGCCGCGACGGTGCCGACGGCGTACTCGGCGGTGCTCATGCCGGCCTCACCGGTGGCGCGGACCCGATGCCAGCGACCCCGGAGGCCACGGCCGGCGGCGCTGTCGGGCGCCTCGGCACCCTGCGCGGCCGGGAGGGCGGCCTCCTCGTCGGCTCCGGCCGCGTCGGGACGTGCTGCGGGGTTGTCGGGACGTGCTGCGGGGTTGTCGGTCACGGGTCCTCCTGGATCGTCCGGCCCGCCGTCCGGGCCGCTGACCCGACGCTCGCAGTGCGCGAGGGCCGTTCCCACGGGCCGCGGCGATCTGTGGAGCGGGGCGCCGCCTGTGGACGACGGCTCGCGGCTCAGCCGAAGACGTCGGCGGCGATGCCGAGCACGAGCGGCGCCACACCCAGGCACACGAAGGCCGGCAGGAAGCAGGCGCCCAGCGGCGCGAGGACCCACACCCCGGCCCGTCGCACGGCGGCGTCCGCGCGGCTACGCGCCTCGGCGCGGGTGTCGGCGGCCAGCGCCTGGAGCGCGGGCACCACCGCCGATCCGGACTCCCCCGCCCGGACCAGCACCCGGCCCAACCCGGCCAGCTCCCCGGGGACGTCGGACCACGCCCGCCGTGGAGGCGCACCCAGCCGGTACAGCCCGGCCACCTCGTCCAAGGCCGGGCCCAGCGGAGCCGGCAGCGCGGCGGCGACCGCGGCCAGGGCGCCGGTCACGGGGAGGCCGGCGGCCAGGCAGGCGGCGAGGAGGTCGCACGCCACCGGGAGGTCGCCGGTGAGCGCCGGCCCGTCCCGCGGGTCCTGCTCCGCCCCACGGCGCAGCAGGCGCTCGACGGCGAAGGCCACCAGCAGCCCCGCGGCCAGTCCCGGGAGGCCGCCCACGAGCAGGCCGGCGGCCACTCCGGTCCCACCGGCCAGCAGCCAGCCGCGGCGGGGATCGGCAGCGGGGCGGGGTGGCGGCGCCGCCCGGTCACGGGTCAGCGCCCGCACCCGGGCCGCCACGCCCGCGCGCCGGGACGAGGCGACGAGCAGTGCGGCCGCGAGCAGTGCCGCGACGGTCGCGGTCACCGGACCGCCCGGCGCACGAGACGGGCCGACCACATCAGCCCGGCGCCCTCCAGCGCCACACCCAGGACGAGCAGCACCTGCCCGGTGGAGGTGGCGGTGAGCACCCGCCAGGGGTCGGCGCCGATGCCGCTGCCCATGCCGAGGGCGAGCAGGGGCAGGCCGGCCAGGAGGGTGGCGCTGGCACGGGGGCCGGCGGTGGCCGACCGCAGGTCCTGCCGCCGGCGGTGGCGGGCGCGCAGGTCGTCCTCGACCGCACCGAGGACCGCTGCGAGGGAGCACCCCGTGTGCCGGCTCAGGACCGTTGCCGCCGACACCCGCTGCAACGCCTGCTCGACCTCCGTGCCGGCCCGCGCCGCGCGCCCGGCGTCCCCCGGGCCCACCACCGCCCGGGCCAGCGCCTGCCCGCTGTCCTCGTCGACGCAGGCGTCCACGGCCGCCGCGGTGGCCTGGGTCAGCGACCGGCCGCTGCGCAACTCGGCAGCCAGAGCGGCCAGCGCCTCCGCCAGTGCGGTCAGCCGCGCGTCCTCCCGGACGCCGGCGCGGCGGCGGTCCACCGCCGGCGCGGCGAGCGTCGCGACCAGCCCTGCCAGGACCGCGACCAGCGGGGTGCTCAGCACCGCCGCGACGGCGGCGGCCGCGCCGCCGCACAGGACCGGCCGGGGGAGAGACGCCACGCCGGGCGTGAGCCGCGCCCGGCGGCCGGTGGCCACGGCCAGCCGCGACCGGCGCAGCGCGGCGCTGCCCGGCCACAGCAGCAGGGCGGCGGCCAACAGCAGCGGACCGGTCACCGCACGGGCCCCAGGAGCTCCTCCAGCCGCCCCGCGCCGGGGCACGGCCCGCCGTCGGCGCGCCAGCCCGCCTCGACGACGACGAGGTCACCGGCCCGGTGCACCACGCCGATCTCGTCCACGCGCCGCCCCGAGGGCGTCCGGCGCAGGTGCACCACCGCGGCGAGCGCGGCCGCCGTCTGACTGTGCACCGCCAGCCGGTCGAGGCCGGCGGCGACGCCGAGGGCCTCCAGCCGGGCCGGCACCTCCGCGGGTCGGTTCGCGTGGAGGGTGCCGCAGCCGCCCTCGTGACCGGTGTTGAGCGCGGCGAGCAGATCGGTGACCTCGGCGCCGCGCACCTCCCCGACCACGAGGCGGTCCGGGCGCATCCGCAGCGCCTGCCGGACGAGGTCGCGCAGGGTCACCTCCCCGACCGCCTCCACGTTCGGGGGCCGCGTGGCCAACCGGACGACGTGCGGGTGGGCCGGCCGCAGTTCGGGCGCGTCCTCGCAGAGGACCAGGCGCTCACCGGGTGGGACCAGGCCGAGCAGCCCCGCCAACAGGGTCGTCTTCCCCGACCCCGTGCCACCGGTGACCAGGAACGCCGACCTCCGATCGATGAGGGCACGCAGCAGGTCACCGGACGCCCCGGGGAAGGTGCCGCGGTGGACCAGGTCGGTGAAGGTCAGCGACGCCCGACGCAGCACCCGCAGCGACAGGCAGGTGCCCGTGCCGGACACCGGTGGCAGCACCGCGTGCAGCCGTGTGCCGTCGGGCAGGCCGACGTCCACCCAGGGGGCGGCGTCGTCGAGCCGGCGGCCCGCCGCGGCCGCGAGGCGGACGGCCAGCCGGCGCACGGCGTCCTCGTCGGGGAACCGCACCGCGGACCGCTCCAGCCCGCCGCCCCTGTCCACCCAGACCTCGTCGGGGCCGTTGACGAGCACGTCGGTGACCCCGGGCGCCCGGAGGAGGGGCTCGAGCGGGCCGGCTCCCGCCAACTCGTCCACCGCCTCCCGGACCGCGCGCAGCACGTCGTCGTCGCCGAGCAGGCCACCGGACTCCTCCCGCACCAGGGCGGCGACCGTGGCCCGTGTCGGCGCCTCGGGCGCCAGCGCGAGCCGGACCCGGACCCGGTCGACCAGTGCTCCCCCGCTCACGCCGCGACCCCCGCCACACGCGGGACCTCGGCCAGCACCCGTCGGGCCAGGGCGCCGAGCGGCGAGCGTGCCGTCACCAGGGGTGGCTGCCCGCGCTCACCCCGCGGCACGACGCTGCGGTCGAGGGCCAGCTCGGCCAGGAGCGGCCGGCCCACGACGTCGGCGACCTCGTGCGCCGACAGCCCACCCGCCACGCGCCGTACCACCGGGCGGCCCGCCGACCAGGGTGACGGGCGCCCGCCGGGACCGTGCTCGACGAGCAGACGCGCCGCCGACGCCGCCCGCAGCCGGGCCGGCACGACGAGCACCGCCAGGTCCGCCTCGGCCAACAGCAGCTCCGCCGTCTCCGGCCCCGCGCCCCGCGCGAGGTCGACCACCACCGGCCACCCTCCGGCACGGGCCGCCTCCACGACCGCCGCGAGCGCCTCGGCCGGGACCTCGCCGGGCGCCTCCCGCGAGGCCGCCAGCACCGCCACCCCGTCGACCTCCGGGAGGGCCGCCATGAGGGCGTCGCCGGCCACCCGGCCCCGGAGCCCGGCGAGCTCGGGCCACCGCAGGCCCTCGGCCCGCTCGGCCCCGAGCAACAGGTCGACCCCGGCGCCCCAGGCGTCGGCGTCGACCAGGAGCGCGCCGTCGGCGTCCGCCGCCACGGTGAGCGCCAGCGCGGCGGCGACCGTGCTGGCGCCCGCACCCCCACAGGCTCCTCCGACCGCGACCAGGGGACCCCGGTCGACCGGCCGGCTCAGGGCCGACGCCACCCGGGACAGCAGCCAGCCCTCGTCGGCGGGCAGCACCGCCACCCGCTCGGCCCCCAGCTCCACCGCCGCGGCCCAGGTGGCGGCCGGCGGCTCGTCGGGAGCCGCGACCACGACGCCGGGACGGCGGGGCAGGGCCCGCACGGGACCGGCCTGGAGCACGTCGGCGCCCAGCACGACCAGCGGCGCCTCGCGGTGCGCGCGCCGCAGCGCCGGCCCGCCGGTGGCGACCTCCGGTTCGGCGCCCGCGGCGGCCAGCAGCCGGAGCAGGTCGTCGAGGAGGTCCTCGTCGGAGCTGACGAGGAGGGGACGGGCGGGCATGGACCGGGGCGCAGGCACGCGCCGAGCCCAGCGGGGGGACGCGGGGTGCGGGAGGGGCGGACGGGATCTGTGGATGACCCGAAAGGGTGTGGACGGCGTGCGACCCCCGTCACCGTCGGCGGGTCCACTTACAGTCGTGAACCGTGACCCGCGCAGCGGCGTTCTTCGACCTGGACAAGACGGTCATCGCCAAGTCGAGCACCCTGGCCTTCGGCCGGCCCTTCTTCCAGGGCGGGCTGATCAACCGCCGGGCCGTGCTCAAGGGTGCCTACGCCCAGTTCGTCTTCTCCCTCTCGGGCGCCGACGCCCAGCAGATGGAGCGCATGCGGGCCCAGATCACCCAGATGTGCACCGGCTGGGACGTCGCCACCGTGCACGAGATCGTCCGGGAGACGATCCACGAGATCGTCGACCCGCTGGTCTACGCCGAGGCCGCGGACCTGATCGAGGAGCACCGGGCGGCCGGCCGGGAGATCGTCATCGTCTCCAGCAGCGGTGCCGAGATGGTGGAGCCGATCGGGCAGATGCTCGGCGCCGACCGGGTGGTGGCGACCCGGATGGTGACCGTCGACGGCCGCTACACCGGCGAGATCGACTTCTACGCGTACGGCGAGAACAAGGCGGTCGCGGTCCGGGAGGTCGCCGCCGAGAACGGCTACGACCTCGCCGACTGCTACGCCTACAGCGACTCGATCACCGACCTGCCGATGCTGTCGGAGGTCGGTCACCCCACCGCGGTGAACCCCGACCGTGCGCTGCGCAGGGCGGCAGCCGAGCGTGGGTGGCCAGTGCTGGAGTTCACCCGCCCGGTGTCCATGCGGTCGCGCTTCCCGGTGCCCACGGCACCGGTGGTGACCGGCGCGGCCATGGGCGTGGGCGCCGCGGTGGTCGGGCTGGCCTGGTACGCCCGACGCCGTGCGCTGCGCGAGACCAGCGTCGTCCGGTCGGCGCCCGCTCCCCTGCCGGGCCGCCGGCGCCGTCGCGGCGCCTGACGGACGACCCCGTCCTCCGCGGGCTCAGGGTCCGACGGGGGACGGGGCCGCCGCGAGCTGCTGGACGGGGCCGCGGCGGGACCCTGCAGGGGGCCGGCCCGACGCCGGGGTCAGAACGGCAGCCGTTCCCGCACCCGCTCGAGCAGCGTGTGCGCCGCCGACACCGGCGAGAACGCCCGCGCCGCCGCGGTCAGCGCGGCCTGCTCGTCGGGCCGGAGGGTGACCTCCGCGGCCGCGGCATTGGCCTCGACCTGGGCGACGCTCGACGCGCCGGGGATCACCACGACCCGGGGCAGGGCGATCAGCCACGCCAGCGCGATCTGCGCCGGCGCGACGTCGTGGGCCGCGGCGACCTCCCGGAGGACGCCGAGCAGCGGCTCGGCCCGGCGCAGGTTCTCGGTCCCGAACAGCGGGTTGGTCGTCCGCACGCCCCCGGGCCGGTTCTCCACGCCGTACCGGCCCCCGAGCAGCCCCTGCGCCAGCGGGCTGTAGGCCATCACCATCCGCCTCTCCCGCTCGGCGAACGGGACCAGGTCCTCGAGCGCACCGGGGGCGGCCAGGGAGAAGTGCACCTGGTTGCTGACCACCGGGCAGCCGAGCGCCGCGTCGGCCGCCTGCCACCGCTCCAGCGAGTAGTTGGAGACGCCGACGGCGCCGATGCGGCCGGCGTCGAGCAGCTCCCGCATCCCCGGCATGATCACCGAGTCGGGGACCAGCGGGTTGGGCTGGTGCACCTGGTAGAGCGGTACCCGGTGCAGCCCCAGCCGGCGGGCACTGCCCGCGAGCCGGTTGCGGACCACCGGCGGGAACGGGGCGACCGGGAAGACCTTCGTCGCCACGACGACCCCGGCCCGCTCCGCGCCGAGCGCGTCGCCGAGGATGCGCTCGCTGCGGCCGAAGCCGTAGATCTCCGCGGTGTCGAACAGCGTGATCCCCAGCTCGCGGGCGCGCCGGACGATCGCCGCGGCCTCACCGGAGGCGTAGGCGTCGCCGTACCCCCACTCGCGCGAGCCGAACTGCCAGGTCCCGAGGCCGACGCGGCTGACCGCACCGAGCCCGTCCACGTCGAGGGTCCGCACGTCGCCCAGTCTGCCCGTCCCGGCACGGGCGGCGCTCCGGGACCGACGCCCACGGCCCGGACGCCGGAGCCGGGGGCCTCACGACCGTCGTCGCGGCCGGGCGCCACAGGGCCACGGCGCCCGGCGGCGGTGCCCGACGGCCGGACGACGGTGCCGTGGGCGTCAGCCCCGCAGCAGGCTCTCGGCGATCGCCAGCCCCTCCAGGGCCCCGTGCTCGGTGGCGCGGCAGCAGTGCACCAGCCAGGCGGCCACGCCCTCGGGCTGCCCCGAGGCGTAGCCGGCCACGGCCCGGGCGTACTCGTCGCGGCCCAGCTCGACGAAGCCGACCTCGGGCACCGACACCGCCTTGGGGTCCAGGCCACGGGTGATTCCGGTCAGCCGGGCGGCGGCGCGGGCCACCACGCCGTCGGCGATCCCGAACGGGGCCAGCGCCGCCAGCTCCCCGTGCACCACGGCGGCGACCAGGACCGCCGGCACCGTGGAGGTGCCGGTCACCAGCCCGAACAGGCCGCCCAGGCGGGGGCCGGCGTGCGGCGCCGGCCGGCCCAGCCGGGCCCGGTCGGCCAGGTCGGCGGCGGCCAGCACGTGCAGCCGGGCGAGCACCTGTCCCGGTGCGCGCTCCCAGGTGTCCTGCAGCGAGCCGAGCGCGACGGAGGTCCGCAGCGAGCCCTGCACCACCGAGTCCTGCACCTGGCCGGCGCGCAGGTCGGCCAAGGGGATGTCGACCCCCTCCAGCGCGGCCGAGGCGCGGGCGCCGCGCAGCGCCGACTCGGTGCTGATCTCGGCCGACCGGTTGCGCATGAGCCGGTGCCGCAACAGCCGGTCGACGGCCGCGCGGGCGCCGTCGGCGGCGTCCTGCACGCCAGGCAGCTCCAGCAACGGGGCCAGCGGGTCGGGCGCCCCCGCTGCGGCTCGAGGGGCGCCGGGGCGGGCGGCGCCCGGGCGGACGGGGACGGTCACGAGGTCCTCCTGTCTGACGCTCGTCGGTCCCGTGACCAACGGTGCTGGGTCGGTGGGCGGTCCGGCACACCTGCCCACGCGGACGACGGTACGAGGGAGCGTCCGGGGTCCCGCGGTCGCCTGGCTACGCTGCCTCCCACCATGGCCCAGCCGTTGACCCTCCTCCTCGTGCGCCACGGGCAGAGCGAGTGGAACGCCGCCGGACTGATGCAGGGTCAGACGGCGCACGTGCCGCTCACCGAGCTCGGGCACGTCCAGGCGGCCGCAGCAGCACGGGAGCTGGCCGGCCTGCGGCCCGGTGCCCTCGTCTCCAGCGACCTGCGCCGTGCGGTCCAGACGGCCGAGCACTGCGCCGGCGCGACCGGCCTGCCCTTCACCACCACCCCCGCGCTGCGCGAGCAGGGCTACGGCGTGCTGGAGGGCCGTCCGTCGCGCGAGCTGTGGGACGTCGTCGACTGGACCGACCCGCACTGGGCCCCCGAGGGTGGGGAGAGCCTCGGCGAGCTGCACGCGCGGGTCGGCGCGTTCCTCAAGCACCTCGCCGCGGAGCCGCCCGCGGAGGTCATCGCGCTGGTCACGCACGGCGACACGATCCGGGCCGCGCAGGCGGTCGCCGCGGGACTCGGGGCCGACGCGCTGCCGTCGACCACCCCGCACAACGGCACGGTGACCCGGCTCGAGCTGCTGCTGTGAGCCGGTCGCACGCGCCCCGGGGGCGACGGACGTGAGCAGGGTGCTGGTGCTGGGCGGAGCGCGGTCGGGGAAGTCCGCCCATGCCGAGAGCCTGGTCGCCGGGGCGGAGGCCGTGACCTACCTGGCCACCTCCCCACCGGTCCCGGACGACCCCGAGTGGCAGCAGCGGGTGGCCGCCCACCGGGCCCGGCGCCCGGCCGGCTGGACGACGGTCGAGACCACGGCCCCCAGCGACCTGCTGCGGCGTGGGTGGGTGCTGGTGGACAGCGTCACCACCTGGGTGGCTGCCCTCATGGACGAGACCGGCGTCTGGACCGACGAGCCCGGTGCCGCCGGACGGCTGGCGGCACGCTGCGACGCGCTGGTCGACGCCTGGGCGATGACGCCGGCGCACGTGGTGGCCGTCTCCGACGAGGTGGGCCTGGGTGTGGTGCCCGAGACGCGGTCGGGCCGGCTGTTCCGCGACACCCTCGGTGCGGTCAACCAGCGCCTGGCCGGCACCGCCGACGAGGTCTGGTTCGTCGTGGCCGGCCTGCCGCAGCGGCTCCGGTGAGCCGGCCGGCGTCCCGGCGGAGCGACGTCCCGAGACCCCGGTGGAGCGGGCCGTGCGAGTCACTCGCGCTGCTCACCGTCGTCCGGGTGCCGGCGCGCGCGGCGTCGGGTACGGGCGGGGTGCTGCCCTGGGCGCCCCTGGTGGGCCTGCTCCTGGGCGGGGTGGCGACCGCGGTGGCGGTCGCCGGCACCCGGCTGGTCTCGCCGCTCGCGGGAGCGGTGCTGGCGGTCGCCGTCCTGGCCGCGCTCACCCGCGGCCTGCACCTGGACGGGCTGGCCGACACCGCCGACGGGCTGGGACCCCTGCGCGGGCGGGAGCGTGCACTGCAGGTCATGCGCCAGGGGGACGTCGGGCCCTTCGGCGTCGTCACGCTGCTGCTCACCGTGCTGCTGCAGGTCGCCGCCGCCGCCGCGCTGCTGAGCACCGACCACGGCTGGGCGGCGCTCTGGACGGCCGTCCTGTCCGCGCGGCTGGCGATGACGCGCACCGGCCTGCCCGGCGTCCCGGCGGCCGAGGGGTCCTCCCTCGGGCGGGCGGTCACCGGCACCGTCTCGCGACGGTGGTGGGCGGGCGTCCTGCTGCTGTCGGCGGGCACCGTCGCGGCGGGCGCGGCCGGCGAGTGGGCGCTCGCCGCTGCCCTGGCCGGCAGCGCGCTGGCCGGCCTGGCCGCGGCCGAACTCCTCCTGCGCCGGGCGCTCACCCGACTGGGCGGCGTCACCGGCGACGTCATGGGTGCGATGGCGGAGGTGACGGCCGCAGTCACCCTGCTGGTGGCCGCGGCCGTCGTCCCCTGACCGTCAGTGACGGCCCAGCAGACCACCCATCAGCCTGCTGAGCCCGCCGGAGGCGGCGGTGGTCGGCCGGCCGCGGCCGGCCGTCCGGCCCATGCCGCGACCGGTCGCCGCGCGGCCCATCCCACGACCGGCGGCCCCGCGGCCGACGGCCCCACGTCCGGTCGCCCGCCCCCCGCGAGCGGCGGTGCGCGCAGTGTTCTCTGCCGTGCCCATCAGTCGTCCGAGGATGCTCATGCAGGTGGGGTACCCCGAACGGCGCCGTCGATGCACGCCTCAGCCCGCGGCGCCCTGCTGGGCCGCGGTCTCGCCCCCCTCCAGGTCCCCCTCCGTGTCGAGGTAGGCCTGCTGCAGCTCGGCCAGCAGCGCGGGGTCCGGCTCCGCCCACAGCTGCCGGTCGGCGGCCTCCAGGAGCCGCTCGGCGATGCCGTGCAGCGCCCACGGGTTGGCCTGCTCGAGGAACGCGCGGTTCTCCGGGTCCAGCACGTAGGCCTGCGTGAGCTGCTCGTACATCCAGTCCGCGACCACACCGGTCGTGGCGTCGTAGCCGAACAGGTAGTCGACGGTCGCGGCGAGCTCGAAGGCGCCCTTGTAGCCGTGCCGGCGCATCGCGGCCAGCCACCGGGGGTTCACCACCCGGGCGCGGAAGACCCGCGCGGTCTCCTCGGTCAGCGACCGCGTGCGCACCGACTCCGGCCGGGTGGAGTCGCCGATGTAGGCGGCCGGCGCCCGGCCGGTGAGCGCGCGGACGGTCGCCACCATCCCGCCGTGGTACTGGAAGTAGTCGTCGGAGTCGGCGATGTCGTGCTCGCGGGTGTCCACGTTCTTCGCCGCCACCGCGATCCGCCGGTAGGCCGACTCCATGTCCGGCCGGGCGGCGACGCCGTCCAGCCCGCGGCCGTAGGCGTAGCCGCCCCACACCGCGTAGACCTCGGCGAGATCGGCGTCCCCCCGCCAGTCCCGCGAGTCGATCAGCGGCAGCAGCCCGGCCCCGTAGGCACCGGGCTTCGAGCCGAACACCCGGGTCGTCGCCCGACGGCGGTCGCCGTGCGCGGCGACGTCGGCGTCCACGTGCGCCCGCACGAAGTTGTCCGACGGGGACTCGTCCAGGCCCGCCACCAGGGTCACCGCGTCGTCCAGCATGGTGACCACGTGCGGGAAGGCGTCCCGGAAGAAGCCCGAGATCCGGACGGTGACGTCGATCCGCGGTCGGCCCAGCTCCTCCAGCGCGACCGGCTCCAGCCCGGTCACCCGCCGCGACGCGTCGTCCCACACCGGGCGGACGCCGAGCAGCGCCAGCACCTCGCCGACGTCGTCCCCGGAGGTGCGCATCGCCGACGTGCCCCACACCGACAGTCCGACCGAGCGTGGCCACGACCCCGTGTCGGCGCGGTACCGCTCGACCAGTGACTCGGCCATCGCCTGCCCGGTCTCCCAGGCCAGCCGCGAGGGGATCGCCCGCGGGTCGACGGAGTAGAAGTTGCGGCCGGTCGGCAGCACGTTGACCAGCCCGCGCAGCGGCGACCCCGACGGCCCGGCCGGGACGTACCCGCCGTCGAGGGCGTGCAGGACGGCGTCGAGCTCGTCGGTGGTGCGCTCCAGCCGGGGCACGACCTCGTCGACGGCGAACCGGAGCACGGCCTCGACGTCGGGGGACGGCCCGCCGAGCACGGAGGTCACCACCGACGGCACCGCGGACGACGTCCACCCGGCCGCCTCCATGCCGGACACCAGCGCCGCGGCCCGCGCCTCGACCGCGTCGGTCTCGGTGCGGGAGGCGCCCTCGGCCAGGCCCAGCGCCTCCCGCAGCCCGGGCAGGGCCACCGCGCCGCCCCAGATCTGCCGGGCCCGCAGCACCGCCAGCACCAGGTCGACCCGGTCCTGACCTGCCGGCGGACTGCCGAGCACGTGCAGGCCGTCGCGGATCTGCGAGTCCTTGATCTCACAGAGCCAGCCGTCGACGTGCAGGATCAGCTCGTCGAACTCGGCGTCGTGCGGCCGGTCGGCCAGCCCGAGATCGTGGTCGAGGCGGGCGGCCTGGATCAGCGTCCAGATCTGCGCCCGGACGGCGGGCAGCTTCGCGGGGTCCATCGCGGCGACGTTGGCGTGCTCGTCGAGCAGCTGCTCCAGCCGCGCGATGTCGCCGTAGGTCTCGGCGCGGGCCATCGGCGGCACCAGGTGGTCGACCAGGGTGGCGTGCGCCCGCCGCTTGGCCTGCGAGCCCTCCCCCGGGTCGTTGACCAGGAACGGGTAGACCAGCGGGAGGTCCCCGATCGCGGCGTCCGGCGCGCACGAGGCCGACAGGCCGACCGTCTTGCCCGGCAGCCACTCCAGGTTGCCGTGCTTGCCGACGTGCACGAGCGCGTGCGCACCGAAGACCGAGCGCAACCACCAGTAGGCGGCCAGGTAGTGGTGCGACGGCGGGAGGTCGGGGTCGTGGTAGATCGCGATCGGGTTCTCCCCGAAGCCGCGCGGCGGCTGGACCATCACCACGACGTTGCCCGCCCGCAGCGCGGCGAAGACGATCTCGTCCCCGTCCACGAACAGCGCGCCCGGCGGCTCCCCCCAGTGCTCGACCACCGCCGTCTGCAGATCTGCCGGCAACGTCTCGAAGAAGGCGCGGTAGTCCGGGGCGGGGATGCGCACCGGGTTGCCCGACAGCTGCTCGGCGGTCAGCCAGTCGGCGTCCTGCCCGCCGGCGGCGATCAGCGCGTGCACCAGCGCGTCGCCGTCCAGGTCGGCCACGCCGGGCAGCGCGCCGGGGCCGTCGAACGGGCCGACGTCGTAGCCGGCGCCGGACAGCGCGGCCAGCAGGCGGACGACGGACGCCGGGGTGTCCAGCCCGACGGCGTTGCCGATCCGCGCGTGCTTGGTCGGGTAGGCCGACAGCATCACCACGACCCGCCGGTGCGCGGGCGGCACCGACCGCAGCCGCGCGTGGGCCACCGCCGTCCCGGCCACCCGGGCCGCCCGCTCGGGGTCGGCGACGTAGCTGGTCAGGCCGTCGGCGTCGGTCTCCTTGAAGGAGAACGGCACGCTGATCAGCCGGCCGTCGAACTCGGGGATGGCCACCTGGTTGCCGACGTCGAGCGGCGAGAGCCCGTCGTCGTCGGCCAGCCACTCGTCGCGGGAGCGGGTCAGGCACAGGCCCTGCAGCACCGGCACGTCGAGCGAGGCCAGCGCGCCGACGTCCCACGCGCCGTCGTCCCCGCCGGCCTGCGCGGTGGCCGGCCGCGAGCCACCCGCGGCGAGCACCGTGACGACCAGCGCGTCGGCGGCGCGCAGCGTCTCCAGCAGCTCCGGGTCCACCGAGCGCAGGCTGGAGGTGAAGACCGGCAGCGCGCGGCCGCCGGCGTCCTCGATCGCGGTGCACAGCGCCTCGACGAAGCCGGTGTTCCCGGCCAGGTGGTGGGCCCGGTAGTAGAGGACGGCGACGGTCGGCCCGTCACCGGCGCGGGACCGCTGGAGGACCCCCCAGTCCGGCGCGACCGACGGCGCCTCGAACCCCTCGCCGGTGAGCAGCACGGTGTCGGAGAGGAAGCGGTGCAGCTGGGCGAGGTTGTCCGGGCCGCCCTGCGCGAGGTAGCCGTGCGCCTCGGTGGCCACACCCATGGGGACGGTGGACAGCTCCATCAGCTCGGCGTCGGGCAGCTGTTCCCCACCGAGGACGACCACCGGTGCGGGGCCGGCCAGCAGCGGCGCCAGCAGCTCCTCGAACTGGCGGCGCACGCCCAGCAGCCGGACGACGACCAGCTCCGCGCCCTCGACGAGGGCCGCGACCCCCGCGGCGTCGAGGCGGGCGGGGTTGCCCAGCCGCCAGCCGGCGTCGCTCGCGCGGGCCGAGAGCAGGTCGGTGTCGCTGGTGGAGAGCAGGGTGAACACTGGGGCGCGCTTCCTCACTCGGGGTCCGCGCCCCGGGTCGTCGGGCACGGGAAGCGCCGAGTGTCTGGCTTCCCCGAGGGGTTCACAGTGGCGGGACCGCGCCGGAATCGCACCGGCTTCCTCGCTGCGCTTGCCGTGGTGCCCGCACGCTACCGGGCCGGGCGGGGGCTCTCCGGGTCGAGGCCGAGGGCGGCGCACACCGCGGGCGCGCAGGCGGAGGTGCCGCTCGGGGCGCGGCTCAGCAGCCCCCGCCGCCGTCCCCGCCGCCCCCGCAGTCGCCGCCGCCGCCGCCGAAGGCCGCGTAGCCCCCGAAGCCGCCGGCGACGTACCCGCCGCCGCGGCCGTCGGAGAACGGGACGGGTGCCCGCTCCCGCCGGGGGACGGGCGGGAGCGCGGGGCGCGGCGGGTCGAAGACCACGGCGCGCAGGTCCGGGTCGGTCATGGCACCGGGTCCCGACAGCGCCACGAGCAGGGCCTCGGTCCCGCCGCCCACCAGGTGGGGCGGGAGGTCGCGGCGGACCGCACGCAGCGCACGTCGCCCGGCCCGGGTGCGGGTCGGCTCCCAGGCCCGGCGTCGCGCCGACGGGTCCCCGGCGCCCCGCGCGAGCAGTCCCGCCTCCTCCAGCCGGCTCCCGACCCCGGCGAGCCGTGCGTCACTGCGCACCCGCCAGTAGACGCCCTCGACGGTCCGCCGGCCGCGGTCGCCGACGGCGTCCAGCACGGCGGCCTCCACCGCGTGCCGGGGGCGGGCGGCGACGACGTGCAGCTCCCCCGTGGGCCGGCCGGCCCGGACCCGGCCGCTGTCGACGAGGGCGACGACGGCGGTTTCGACGACCCGGCGCGGCCCACCGGCCAGCCAGGCGATCGCGTACAGGTCCAGGTCGACGGCGGCGGTGCGGATCCCGGTCATGTCGGCGTCCTCTCGCGAGGTGCGGCGGCCACGCCGGCCGCGGGGGAGACGGTCGCACGGGATGCTGGGAGCGGCCAGTGGTCGCCCGCGCGACCGGGGCCGCGGGCACGACCGCCCGCGGCCCGGTCAGGCCGGGACGGTCACTCGGCGCCGAGCGCGTCGGCCATCCGGTGGTGCGCCACGGCCTCGTCGCCGCGGCTCTGCCGCTCCAGCGTGCGGGCCAGCGCCCGGCGGGCCCAGCCGTTGGCCGGCGCCGCCTCGACCAGCCGGGTCAGCGTCTCCTCGGCGCGGCCGAGCTGCGCCGAGCCGAAGTAGGCCCGCGCCAGCAGTTCGAGCGCCGCCTGGTTGCCCGGCTCCGCCTCGACGACGGGCCCCAGCACCTTGGCCGCCTCGATCGGCTGCCCCATGGAGAGGAACAGGTCGGCGCGGAGGAACTCGGAGTGCAGGTCGATCTCGAACGGACGGCTCATGCCCGGGGGAACGGCGCGGACCCCGCGGCCCTTCCCGCGGTCCCGACCGGGCGGCGGGAAATCGGCACGGACCGCATCCAGGAGCGCACCGGAGGCGAACAATGGGCATCGTCCCGCCTCTCCTGGGAGCTCCCCATGGCACTGCGACTGCACCTCCCGCACCGCACGGCCCACACGACGGAGGACCACCCGAGCCCGGGCGCCCGCGTGTTCGCCGTGCAACGCACCGGCGCCGTCCTCGTGGCGCTGTTCCTCCTGGTCTTCGGCCTCCTCGGCTACGCCGGGGGCCTGGACTTCTTCTCCACCGACGGTCAGCGCATCCTCGGCCTGTCGTCCAACGGCTTGCTGTCGACCATCTCGGTGGTCGTGGCCGTCGTCCTGCTCGTCGCCGCGGCCCGCAGCCCCCGGACCGCCTCGACGGTGATGATCGTCATCGGTGTCCTGTTCCTGCTCTCCGGCCTGCTGAACCTGGCGGTGCTGCGGACGTCGTTCAACATCCTGGCGTTCGAGTTCCGCAACGTCGTCTTCTCCTTCGTCGCCGGCCTGCTCCTGCTGGTGCTGGGCGCCTACGGCCGGATCGGCGGGCACCTGCCCGACGACAGCCCCTACGCCCACCCCCGGCCGGCCGACGAGTACGTCGACGAGAACCCCTCCACGCCCGAGGAGTTCGCCGCCGAGCGGGCGATGCGCGACGCCGAGGTCGCCGTCGTCCAGCACACCGCCACCGCCGACCAGCGGCGCCGGGTCGAGGCGATGGCCCGGGTGCACTCGCGGGCCGAGCGCCGGCAGGTGTGGATGTCCTTCGACGCGGGCGGCCGCACACTCGGCTGAGGAGCCCGGGCGCGGCGGGCCGTACCCTCGCCAGCGCCATGACCGCCGCCCCCGCCGTCCGCCTCCGGGACGACGCCTGTCCCGGAGCGCTGCAGACCCACGCCGCCGCCGACGGCGCGCTGGCCCGGGTGCGGGTCCCCGGCGGCCTGCTCACCGCCGCCCAGGTGCGGGTGCTGGCCGACGCCGCCCGGGAGCTGGGCGACGGCGCGCTCGAGCTGACCAGCCGGGGCAACGTGCAGCTGCGCGGGCTGGCCGACGGCGCCGCTGCCGACCTGGGGCGCCGGCTGGCGGTGGCGGGCCTGCTGCCCAGCGCCACCCACGAGCGGGTCCGCAACGTGCTGGCGAGCGTCCTCACCGGCCGCGCCGGCGGGCACGTCGACGTCCGCCCGTGGGTCGCGGCGCTGGACGCCGGGCTCTGCGCCGAGCCGGCGTCCGCCGCGCTGCCCGGCCGCTTCCTCGCCACGCTGGACGACGGCCGCGGCGACGTCGCCGGCCTCGGCGGTGACGTCGGCCTGCTCGCCCTCGGGCCCGGCGAGGCCGCCCTCACCCTCGCCGGCGCCGACAGCGGCCTGCGGGCCGGCCCCGCGGACGCCGTCGCACTCGCGCTGACCGCCGTCCGCGCCTTCCTCGACGAGCGCGCCGCCCAGGGCGGCACCGCATGGCGGCTGGCCGAGCTCGACGACGGCCCGGCTCGGGTGACCCGGCGGGTCACGACCGCGGTGGACCGGTCGCGGGGGCCGGAGGCTCCCCGACCGGGACACGGGCAGCGGCTCCCCGCCGGCGGGGAACGGCACCTGGTCGCGGGGTCGTCCGGAGGACGACGGAGTTGTGGTGCGGTGACCCAGGACGACGGCCGGGTCGCGCTGGTCGGCGTCGTCCCGCTCGGGCGGCTCGGCGCCGACCAGGCCGACCTGCTCGCCCGGCTCGCGGACGAGGTGCAGCTGACCCCGTGGCGCAGCGTCGTCGTCCCGGACCTCGCCGAGGACGCCGTCGACGACGCCGCCGTCGCCCTGCACCGGACCGGCATGGTCTTCGACGCCGACAGCCCGTGGACCCGGGTGACCGCGTGCGCCGGGCGTCCCGGGTGCGCGAAGTCGCTGGCCGACGTCCGGGCCGACGCCGCCCGCGCCGTGGCCACCGGCACGCTGCCCGCCGGCGGCGCCCGGCAGCACTGGGCCGGCTGCGAGCGCCGCTGCGGCCGCCCGCGGGGCGAGGCGGTCGACGTGGTGGCGACAGGGACCGGATACCGGATCGGGAAGGCCTGATGTACGAGTACGAGAAGGACGGCGCGGAGATCTACCGGCGCTCGTTCGCCACCATCCGCGCCGAGGCCGACCTCTCCGGCCTGCCCGAGGACGTCGCCCGCGTGGCGGTGCGGATGGTCCACGCCTGCGGGCAGGTGGACCTCGTGGCCGACCTCGCCTGGTCACCCGACGTCGTGGTCCGGGCGCGGGAGGCGCTGGACGCCGGGGCGCCGGTGCTGTGCGACGCGCGGATGGTGGCCTCGGGGATCACCCGCGCCCGGCTGCCGAAGCACAACGACGTCGTCTGCACCCTCGGCGACCCGCGCACGCCCGGGCTCGCCGCCGACCTGGGGACGACCCGCACGGCGGCGGCGCTGGAGCTGTGGCGCGACCGCCTCGACGGCGCCGTCGTGGCGATCGGCAACGCCCCGACCGCCCTGTTCCACCTGCTGGAGATGGTCGCTGCGGGCGCGCCCCGGCCGGCCGCCGTCCTCGGGATCCCGGTCGGCTTCGTCGGCGCCGCGGAGTCGAAGGAGGCGCTGGCGGACAGCGACCTGGCGCACCTGGTCGTCCGCGGCCGCCGCGGCGGCAGCGCGATCACCGCGGCGGCGGTCAACGCGATCGCGAGCGACGCCGAGTGAGCGGACGGCTCTACGGCGTCGGGCTGGGGCCCGGCGACCCGGAACTGGTCACCGTCAAGGCCGCCCGGCTGATCGGCACCGCCGACGTCGTCGCCTTCCACGCCGCCCAGCACGGCCGCTCGGTCGCCCGTGCGCTGGCCGCGCCCTACCTGCGCGAGGGCCAGGTGGAGGAGCTGCTGGTGTACCCGGTGACCACCGAGACCACCGACCACCCCGGCGGCTACCAGGGCGCCATCGACGAGTTCTACGAGGCGGCCGCGGCGCGCCTGGCCGCGCACCTGGACGCCGGCCGGGACGTCGTCGTCCTCGCCGAGGGGGACCCGTTCTTCTACGGCTCCTACATGCACATGCACAAGCGGCTGGCGCACCGCTACCCGACCGAGGTCGTCCCGGGGGTGACCAGCGTCAGCGGGGCCGCCGCGGCCGTCGGGCGGCCGCTGGTGGAGCGCGACGAGGTGCTCACCGTGCTGCCCGGGACGCTGCCGGCCGACGAGCTCGCCGAGTGGCTGGCCACCACCGACTCGGCCGCGGTGCTCAAGCTCGGCCGCACGTTCCCGCAGGTGCGGGAGGCGTTCGACCGGGCCGGGGTGCTCGAGCGGGCCCTCTACGTCGAGCGGGCCAGCACCCCCCGCGAGCGCACCCTCCCGCTGGCCGACGTCGACCCCGCGACCGTCCCCTACTTCTCCCTCGCCCTGCTCCCCAGCGCCCTGACCGGGCCACTGCCGGGCGCCGAGCAGCACGACGAGACGGCACCGCGCACCGGTGAGGTGGTCGTGGTGGGCCTGGGCCCGGGCCGCCGCTCGTGGACCACGCCGGAGGCCGTCGAGGCGCTGGCCGCCGCCGACGACCTCGTGGGCTACGGCCCCTACCTGGACCGGGTGCCGGTCAACCCGCGGCAGACGCGGTACCCCAGCGACAACCGGGTGGAGGCCGAGCGGGCCGCGCACGCCCTCACCCTCGCCCGGCAGGGACGACGGGTCGCGGTCGTCTCCAGCGGCGACCCGGGGGTGTTCGCGATGGCGGCCGCGGTGCTGGAGGTGGCCGGCCGCCCGGAGTTCGCGGGCGTGCCGGTGCGGGTGCTCCCCGGCCTGACCGCCGCCCAGGCCGTGGCCGCGCGGGTCGGCGCGCCGCTGGGGGCCGACTTCTGCGTGCTGAGCCTCTCCGACGTCCGCAAGCCGTGGGACGTCGTCGTCGACCGGCTGCGCCACGCCGCGGCCGCCGACCTGGTGATCGCGCTGTACAACCCCCGGTCGAGGGCCCGCCCGCACCAGCTCGGCGAGGCGCGCGAGGTGCTGCTGCAGACCCGAGCGCCCGAGACCGTGGTCGTGGTGGGCCGCGACGTCGGCGGGCCGGAGGAACGCGTCACCGTCACGACCCTCGGCGAGCTCGACCCCGAGACGGTGGACATGCGCTGCCTGGTGCTCGTCGGCTCCTCGCAGACCCGCGTCGGGCCCGGCGGCGTCGTCTACAGCCCGCGCACCCACCCCGCGGCCGGGAGCTGAGCCTTCCGCGGGCGGGAAGGCGCGCGTGACACTCAGTGCCACCGACTGGCAGCATGTCGCCGGACGTGGCGGGCGTCACCGGTTCGCCGGGGCCCGTCGGCCGCTGGAGACCGAGCGCGGGAGGACCCCATGGCGAGCACGAAGGACTGGTTCGAGACCGTCGAGGAGGCCCAGCACCGCGCGAGGAAGCGGCTGCCGCGGTCGGTGTACATGGCGCTGGTCGCCGGCACCGAGAAGGGGCTGACGGCCAACGACAACGTCGCCGCCTTCGACGAGATCACCTGGCGGCCGCACGTGGCCGGCCTGTCGGCCAAGCGCGAGCTGGCGACGACGGTCATGGGCCAGGAGGTGTCCATGCCCGTGCTCATCTCCCCCACCGGCGTGCAGGCGGTGCACCCCGACGGTGAGGTCGCCGTCGCCCGCGCCGCCAAGGCGCAGGACGTCGCGATGGGGCTGTCCTCCTTCGCCAGCAAGCCGGTGGAGGAGGTCGGCGCGGCCACCGACAAGCTCCTGTTCCAGATGTACTGGGTCGGCTCCCGCGAGACGATCCTCGCCCGCGCCGAGCGCGCCCGCGCCGCCGGCGCCAAGGGCCTGATCATGACGCTGGACTGGTCCTTCGCCTCCCGCCGTGACTGGGGCAGCCCGCCGATCCCCGAGAAGATCGACGTCAGGAACGCCCTGAAGTTCGCCCCCGAGGTGCTGCGCAAGCCGCGCTGGCTGGCCACCTACCTGCGCACCGGCTCGATCCCCGAGCTCAGCGTGCCGAACCTCGCCCTCGACGGGCAGGAGCCGCCGAACTTCTTCGGCGCGTACGGCGAGTGGATGGGCACCCCGCTGCCGACCTGGGAGGACGTCGCCTGGCTGCGTGAGCAGTGGGGCGGGCCGTTCATGCTCAAGGGCATCACCCGGGTCGACGACGCCCGCCGCGCGGTCGACGCCGGCGTCAGCGCCATCTCCGTCTCCACCCACGGCGGTAACAACCTCGACGGCACCCCGGGCGCCATCCGCTCGCTGCCGGCCGTCGCCGAGGCCGTCGGCGACCAGGTCGAGGTCCTGATGGACGGCGGCGTGCGCCGCGGCGGCGACGTCGTCCGGGCGATGGCGCTGGGCGCCAAGGCCGTGATGATCGGGCGTGCCTACCTGTGGGGCATGGCCGCGGGCGGTGAGCGCGGCGTCCAGAACGTGCTGTCGATCATCCGGCAGGGCATCGACGAGGCGCTGCTGGGGCTGGGCAGGTCGTCGGTGCACGATCTCACCCGCGACGACGTCGTCCTGCCGCCGGGCTTCACCCGCAGCTGAGACGCACGACCCGCCGGGCGGCGGGAATGCGGCTCCGGCGGGAGGGCTTGCCCAGTTGCGTGCCCTCCCGCCGCCTGCCCCGGCCAGCTGCCTTCTGGACCGCCGCGACGCTGCTGGTCCTGGTCCTCGCGGCCTCGGGGGTGCCCTCGCCGCTGTACCGCGTCTACCAGGAGCGGTTCGGGTTCTCCGCCGGCGTGCTGACGACCGTCTTCGGCATCTACGCGATCGCCCTGCTGGCCGCGCTGCTCGTCGCGGGCCGGCTGTCCGACCACGTCGGCCGCCGTCCGGTCATCGCCGCCGGGCTGCTGCTCCAGGTCCTGGCCGGCGTGCTGTTCCTCGTGGCGGACGGCGTGGGCTGGCTGCTGGCCGCCCGCGTGGTGCAGGGGCTCTCCGTCGGCGTGCTGACCGGAACGCTCGGCGCGATGCTGCTGGACCTGCAGCGCCGCGACCGGCCGCTGGCCGCGATGCTCAACGCCGCGTCCCCGACGGTCGGCCTGTCCCTCGGCGCGGTCAGCGCCGGGGTGCTCGTCGAGTACGCCCCCGAGCCGACCCGCTGGGTCTTCGCCCCGCTGGCCGTCGCGTTCCTCGTCGCCACGGCGGTGGTCGCCGTCCTGCCGGAGACCTCGCCGCGGACGCCCGGTGCGCTCGCCTCGCTGCGTCCGCAGGTACGGGTCCCCCGCGCGCACCGGCCCGCCTTCCTCGTGGCCCTTCCCTGCCTGGTGGCCATGTGGGCGCTCGGCGGGCTGTACCTCTCCCTCGGCCCCTCGCTGGCGGTCGGGGTCTTCGGCGTCGACGACCACCTCGTCGGCAGCCTGCTCATCCTCGCCATGCAGGGCACCGGTGCGATCGGCTCGATCACGATGTGGCGGGTCCGCCCGCACCGGTCGATGCTCGGCGGCGCCCTGCTGTTCGTGCTCGGCGTCAGCACCGCCATCGCCGCGCTGGGCACCGGCTCACTGCTGCTGTTCTTCGCCGCCTCGGTGATCTCCGGCTTCGGCTTCGGCTCGGCCTTCCTCGGCGCCATGGGCACCATCACCGCCGGCGTCGCGCCGGGTGACCGCGCGGGCCTGCTCTCCAGCGTCTACGTCGTGGGCTACCTCGCGTTCAGCGTGCCGGCGATCGTCGCGGGCCTCGCCGCCGGGGAGGTGGGGCTGCGGCCGACCGCCGAGGTCTACGGCGCGGTGCTCGTCGTCCTGGCCCTGACCGCGGTGGCCGGCCTGCTGCGCCGGCGCCGCGCCGAGCGCCGGGTCGCCGCCGTGGAGCGTCCGGAGCCCGTCGCCGCCTGAATGCCGCCGTGCACATCCGCGGACGTGCACGGGGTCGTCAGCGGCGGACGGCGGCGACGAAGCCGAGCACGCGTCCGCGCAGCTCCGCCGCCCGCTCCGCGACCACCTCGGCCGGGTCCCGGTCCTGCAGCCACGGCGGGATCTCCGTCCGGACCCGCTGCGAGCAGGCGAGGTCGGCGCAGATGTAGGTGCCCACGGTGTTGCCGTTGCGCCCGGCCTCACCCACCCGCCGGGCGGTGAACAGCGAGACGGCGTCCCCGGTCTGCGCCGTCTGGCAGAGCAGGCACATGGCCGTCGTCCGGCTCGACATCCGGGTGTCGGCGGCGCGGACGGCGATGCCCAGCGGCCCGTCGTCGACCTCGAGGACGAGGTAGCCGCGCAGCGGCGCCTTCGGGTCGCGCCAGCCCAGCACCTCGAGCTCCGCCCAGTCGAGGTCGGGGAAGCCCAGGGGCAGGGCCAGGCCGCCGGCCTCCCCGCGTGAGCAGTTCACGAACGAGCGCCGTACCTGCCGCTCGGTCAGCGCCTGCACCGTTCCTGCTCCTCACGTCGTGGGACTGCCGGCGGACATCGTGCGTGACGACCGCCGGGTGGTCAGCCGATTTTCCGGTCCAGCGCCGTCAGCACCTCCGCCGGGGTGCCCACCACGACGGCGGCGCCGGCCGCCTCGAGCTCGCCGTCCTCCCCCGGGCCCCAGCCCGCGCCGATGCAGGGGAGCCCGTGAGCCGCGGCGCCCAGCACGTCGTGGGCCCGGTCGCCGACCAGCACCGGGTCGCGGCCGCCGGGGTGGGCGGCCAGCGCCGCGGCCACCACCTGGTCCTTGTGCCGGACGGCGCCGTCGAGGGTGGCCCCGTGCACGCTCGCGAACGCCGGCAGCAGCCCGGTGTGCTCCAGCACCCGGACGGCGAACAGCTCGGGCTTGGTGGTCGCCACCGCGAGCGTCGCGCCCCGGGCGGTCAGCTCCGCCAGCAGCTCCGGGACGCCGGCGTGGACGGTGACGTCGAGCAGCGCGCCGGCGGTGTAGTGCGCCCGGTAGGCGGCCACCGCCCGCGGGACGTCCTCCGGCGGAACGCCCAGGACGAGCGCGAAGCCGTCCTGCAGGGGTGGTCCGACCATCGCGCGCAGCTGCGCGGGCGTCGGCTCGGGCCGGCCGACCGCGGCCGCGGCGGCCCGCAGCGACGCGGAGATGCCCGGGGCGGAGTCGACCAGCGTGCCGTCGAGGTCGAACAGGACCAGGCGGTTCACAGGGAACCCCCAGGTCCGGGGACTGGTGTCGCCCGAGCGTGGCTGCTGCAATCTTCAAACACCCCGCCCGTCCGCGCCCGACCACCGGAGGACCCGATGACCCGGACCCGTGAGCACGCCGTCGCCACGTCCACGTCCACGTCCACGTCCACCGTCCGGCCGGTCCAGGCCGCGGCCGTGCTGTCGGTGCTCGTGCTGCTCTGGCAGTTCTTCTCCGCCGGCCGGCTCATGAGCGGCGCGGTCGGTGACGACGGGCACGGGGCGGGTGCGATCGCCCTGCACGTGACCACCGGCCTCCTCCTCCTGGCGACCGCGCTCCACGGCCGCCGCACCCGCGTGTGGTGGCCGGCGGCGCTGACCGGCGTCACCTTCCTGCTCACCTTCCTGCAGGCCTGGCTGGGCAGCCACGGACAGATCGCCGCACACGTCCCGGTCGCCCTGGTCGTGACCATCGGCATCGTCTGGGTGACCGCCTGGGCGTTCTGGCCCGCCAACGTCTGAGCCGCGGACTCAGCGGGCCAGGACCCACGCCAGCGCCTCCTCCACCGTCGCCACGAGCGGTACGCCCGAGGGCACCGGCGGACGGCGGACGACGACCACCGGCAGGCCCAGCTCGCGGGCCGCGGTGAGCTTCGCCGCGGTCATCCCCCCACCGCTGTCCTTGGTGACGAGCACCTCGACGTCGTGCCGGCGCATCAGGGTGCGTTCCTCCTCGACCGTGAACGGGCCCCGGGCCAGCACCACGGTGACCCGTCCCGGCAGCGGAGGCGACGGCGGCTCCACCGCCCGGACCAGGCAGCGGCCGGACAGCCCGGCGAAGGCGGCCAGCCCCTGCCGGCCCGTGGTGAGGAAGACCGAGCCGTACCGCGCCACGGCCGCCGCGGCCTGGTCCAGGGACTCCACCCAGCGCCAGTCGTCGCCGGGCCCCGCCGTCCAGCCGGGGCGCTGCAGCCGCAGCAGCGGCGTGCCCGTGGCCGCGGCCGCGGCCGCGGCGTGCGCGGTCATCGTGGCGGCGAAGGGATGGGTCGCGTCGACGACCGCGGCCACGCCGGCCAGGGCCGCGGCCAGGCCGTCCGCGCCGCCGAAGCCACCGATCCGCACCTCCCCCGGCGGCAGTCGCGGATCGGCCACCCGTCCGGCCAGCGAGCTGAGCACCTCGACCCCCTCGGCGACGAGGCGCTCGGCCAGCCACCGGGCCTCGCCGGTGCCGCCGAGCACGAGCACCCGTCCGGTCACGCCGACCACGTGTGCATGCTGATCCGGTGACGGAGGCAGGACGGGAGCGCGGCTCGGGGCTCCGCTACGGCTGGACCACCGGCGCCTGCGCCACCGCCGCCACCACGGCCGCGTACACCGCGTTGCTCACCGGCGAGTTCCCCGACCCGGTGGGCATCGACCTCCCCAACGACCGGCACCCGACCTTCGCGCTGGCCCGTGAGCAGCTGGAGGACGGCGCCGCCAGCGCCGGGGTCGTCAAGGACGCCGGCGACGACCCCGACGTCACCCACGGCGCGCTCGTCTCCGCCCGCGTCACCCACGGCGAGCCCGGCAGCGGCGTGGTGTTCCGGGCGGGCCCCGGCGTGGGCACGGTCACCAAGCCGGGGTTGCCGCTGCCGGTCGGGGAGCCGGCGATCAACCCCATGCCGCGGCAGTTCATCCGCGAGCACGTGGCCGCGGTCGCCGCCCGGCACGGCGGCACGGGCGACGTCGTCGTCGAGGTGTCCGTCGAGCACGGCGAGGAGCTGGCCCGGCGGACGTGGAACCCGCGGCTGGGCATCCTCGGCGGGCTGTCCGTCCTGGGCACGACCGGGGTCGTCGTCCCGTACTCGTGCTCGTCGTGGATCGACTCGATCCGGCGCGGCATCGACGTCGCGCGCGCGGCCGGGCACCGGCACGTCGCGGGGTGCACCGGCTCGACCAGCGAGCGGGTGGTCACCGAGCTGTACGGGCTGCCCGAGGACGCGCTGCTGGACATGGGCGACTTCGCCGGCGCCGTCCTCAAGTACCTGCGCCGCCACCCCGTGCCGCGGCTGACGGTCGCCGGCGGCATCGGCAAGCTGGCCAAGCTGGCCGACGGGCACCTGGACCTGCACTCCGGCCGCTCGCAGGTGTCGACCGAGTCGCTGGCCGCCCGGGTCCGGGACGCGGGTGGCCCGCCCGAACTCGTCGAGGGGGTCCGGACGGCGAACACCGCGCTCGACGCCCTCCAGCAGTGCCGGGCCGCGGGTCTGCCCCTGGGCGACCTGGTGGCGGCCGGAGCGCGGGAGACCGCGCTGGGTGTGCTGCGGGGTGCGCCGGTGGAGGTCGACGTCGTGGTGATCGACCGGGCCGGCACCGTCGTCGGCCGCGCGTAGCAGACCGACCCCGCTGTCCCCCGCCACCCGCCGGCCCGCGGTGGGCCCCGGCGGCGGGGCCGGCAACCGGTTGCTCACCGGGGGCGGGTCGTCGAGTAGAGATGGCTGTCGGGGAACTGCGCGGCGGTGAGCACCGGGCCGACGACGACGACCGCCGTGCGCCGGACCCCGGCCGCCGCCACCTGGCCGGCGATGTCGGCGAGCGTGCCCCGCAGCACGAGCTCGTCGTCCCGGCTGGCGCGCGCGACGACGGCGACCGGCCCCTCGGCGCCGTAGTGCTCGGCCAGCTGCGGCGCCAGCTCGGCGATCCGCTGCACGGCCAGGTGCAGGACCAGCGTCGCCCCGGTCGCGGCGTAGGCGGCCAGCTCCTCCCCCGGCGGCATCGGCGTCGACCGGGCACTGGTGCGGGTGAGCACCACGGTCTGCCCCACACCGGGCACGGTCAGCTCCCGCTTGAGCGCCGCGGCCGCCGCCGCGAACGCCGGCACCCCCGGCACCACCTCGTAGGGCACCCCGACGGCGTCGAGCCGGCGCATCTGCTCGGCCATGGCGCTGTAGACCGACGGGTCCCCGGAGTGCAGCCGGGCGACGTCGAGGCCGGCCTCGTGCGCGGCGACCAGCTCGGCGGTGATCTGGTCCAGGTCCAGCTCGGCGGTGTCGACCAGCCGCGCTCCCGGCGGCGCGGTGGCCAGCAGCTCACGGGGGACCAGCGCACCGGCGTAGAGGCAGACGGGCGCCGCGGCGATCACCCGGGCGGCGCGGAGGGTGACCAGGTCCGCCGCACCCGGCCCCGCCCCGATGAAGTGGACGGTCACGGTCCCCCCGTTCCTGCGGGCACGCCCGCGGACGTGCCCCGTGCCGGTCCGCGGGCGTGCCCGGCCGCAGCGGTGTGTGTCACGGCTTCCCCACGCTCCAGATCGTCACCGGCATGGCGGGCCTCCAGCCGGTGAACGACCCCACCGGCTCGGCGTGCGCGACCGACAGCCGGGTCAGCGCGCCCCCGGCCCGCGCCCGCCACTGCGCCACCAGCGCCTCGCTCTCCACGGTCACCGCCGTGACGACCAGCCGCCCGCCGGGGCCGAGGGCGCGCCAGCACGCGTCGAGCACCCCGGGCACCGTCGCCCCGCCACCGACGAAGACGGCGTCCGGCCGCGGCAGGCCCGCCAGCGCCCCGGGCGCCCGGCCGGCGACGACCCGCAGGTCCGGGACGCCGAGCCGGGCGGCGTTCTGCCCGATCCGCTCTGCGCGCTCGGGGTGCGACTCGACCGCCACGGCCCGGCACGTGGGGTGCACCCGCATCCACTCGATGCCGATCGAGCCCGCTCCCGCCCCGACGTCCCACAGCAGCCGGCCGGGCAGCGGAGCCAGCCGGGCGAGGGTGACCGCCCGGACGTCGCGCTTGGTGAGCTGGCCGTCGTGCGCGTAGGCCTCGTCGGGCAGCCCGGGCGTGGCCGGCCACGGTTCGGTGCCGGGGTCGGCGACCACCTCGACGGCGGTGAGCACGAGGGGGTCGGTCTCGGTGTGCGGCCAGTCGTCGGCGCGGCCGGTGAAGCGGCGCTCGTCCGGGCCGCCCAGTTGCGCCAGCGCCGTCAGCCGGCTGGCCCCGTACCCGCGGTCGGTGAGGAGGGCGGCGACCGCGGCCGGCGTGCGGGTGTCCGAGCCGAGCACCAGCAGCCGGCGTCCCGGGGCGACGTGCACGGTGAGCAGGTCGACCGAGCGCCCGACGACGGAGACCACCTGCGTCTCCTCCACCGCCCAGCCCAGCCGGGCGCAGGCCAGCGTCACCGAGGACGGCGCGGGCAGCACCGTCACCGCGGCCGGCCCGTGCAGCCGGACCAGCGAGGTGCCGACGCCGGACAGCATCGGGTCGCCGCTGGCCAGGACGACCACCCGCCGTCCCGGATGCGCCTCCGGCAGCGCCGCCAGGGCCGGGGTCATCGGTGAGGGCCACGGGACCCGCTCGGCCCGGACCGTGCCGGGCACCAGCGCCAGCTGCCGGGCGCTGCCCCGCAGCACGTCGGCGTCCTCGACCGCCCGCCGCGAGCGGGGCGGGAGGCCGTCCCACCCGTCGGCGCCGATGCCGACGACGGTGACCCCCCAGCCCTCGGGCGCGGTCACGCCGGCAACTCACCGCCGGGGCCCGCGGCCTCCGCCAGCAGCCGCTCCCGCGTCTCCTCCGGGAGCCGGTCGACGTAGACCGTGCCGTCCAGGTGGTCCACCTCGTGCTGCAGGCAGCGGGCGGCCATGCCGGTGGCCTCGATCGAGACCGGGTGGCCCGCCGCGTCCACGCCGTCCACCCGGGCGCGGAAGGCCCGTGGGAGCTCGGCGTAGGGGCCGGGCACCGACAGGCAGCCCTCCTCGGTGACCTCCTCGGCCGGCTCGCCCTCCCGCGGCTCGAGGACCGTCAGCTCCGGGTTCACCACGTAGCCGACGACGTCCTCGCCGTCGGCGTCCGGGCAGTCGATGACGAACACCCGCGCGTCGACGCCGATCTGGTTGGCCGCCAGCCCCACCCCGTCGGCGGCCTCCATCGAGGCGAACATGTCCAGCACCAGCCGGCGGAGGTCCTTGCCGAACTCGGTCACCGGCGCGCACGGCCGGTGCAGGACCGGGTCGCTCCCGTAGGTGACGATCGGCCGGGCGGTGCCGCTGTAACGGCCGGGCAGGCGCATGGACGCCCATCCTAGGGACGGCGCCGTCCGGCCCGGTTGGCACGATGTGCCGCGTGCTGCCCCCGCGTGACCTGCCCACCGCCACGGGCCTGGCGTTGGGCGCCGCGGCCGACCTGCTGCTCGCCGACCCGCGGCGGTGGCACCCCGTCGCCGGGTTCGGCCGGGTCGCCGCTGCCCTGGAGCGGCGGGTCTGGCGGGACTCCCGGCCGGCCGGGGTCGGGTACGCCGCGGCGCTGACCGGTGCCGCCGGCCTGCTGGGCGTCGCCCTCGACCGCGCCACCCGCGGTCGCCCCGTGCCCCGGGCCCTGGTCACCGCCACCGCCACGTGGACCGTGCTCGGCGGCACCTCGCTGGGCCGGGCGGCCACCGCCATGGCCACCACCCTGGACGCCGGGGACCTCCCCGCCGCCCGCCGCCTGCTCCCCACGCTGGCCGGCCGCGACCCGGCCGGCCTGGACGGGGCGGAGCTGTCCCGCGCCACCGTCGAGTCGGTGGCCGAGAACACCTCCGACGCGGCCGTCGGCCCGCTGGTGTGGGGCGCGGTGGCCGGCCTGCCGGGGCTGCTCGCGTACCGCGCGGCCAACACCCTCGACGCGATGGTCGGTCACCGCTCCCCGCGGCACCTGCGGTTCGGCTGGGCCGCCGCCCGTGCCGACGACGTCGCCAACTGGCTGCCGGCCCGGCTGACCGCCGCGCTCACCGTGGCGGCGGCACCGCTGACGGGAGGGTCCGCCCGCGGCGCGTGGGCGGCGTGGCACCGCGACGGCGCCGCGCACCCCAGCCCCAACGCCGGCCGGTGCGAGGCGGCACTGGCCGGGGCGCTGGGGCTGCGGCTGGGCGGGCGGAACGTCTACGGCAACCGGGTCGAGGACCGGCCGGCGCTCGGCAGCGGCCGGGCGCCGGCACCGGACGACATCCGCCGCGCGGTGCGGCTCTCCCGCGCCGTGTGGCTGGCGGCCGCGGCCCTCGCCGCGAGCGGGCGGCTGCGCCGCGGGCCGCGCGACTGCCGCGGCTGAGCCGGGTGCCGCGGCAACAGGCCGCGCGCCTCCGGCAGCACGGGGAACCCGTGCAGGTCCACCCGGGCGTGGCTGGCCGGCGGGTCGGCCGGACCGCGGCCACCCCGGACGGCGACGACGAGGGTGGTCACCGACAGCGCGGTGATCCCCAACAGGACGAGCAGGACGACGACACCACCTGAGGTCATGACCGAAGAGTGGCACCATCCAGGGTGGCGGAAAGCGGTCCACTGCGGCATGGTGGCCCGCATGCCACCGCGATCGGACCAGTCCACTCCGGCGCATCAGCTGGCCACTCTGATCGGGTCCGTGGAGGAGGTCCCGGGCCCCCGCTACGCGGCGCTGGCCCGCCGCATCCGGGAGCTGGTCACGACCGGGGCGCTGCCCAGTGGCAGCCGGCTGCCCGCGGAGCGGGAGCTGGCCGCCGAGCTGGGCACCAGCCGGGTCACCGTCGCCTCGGCCTACCGGCAGCTGCGGACCGACGGGTTCGCCGTCACGCGGCACGGCTCGGGCACGGTGACGGAGCTGCCGACCGCGAGCAGTGCGTGGCGGGCGCCGAGCACCGACCCGCAGCTGCTCGACCTCGCGCACGCCGCCCCCGAGGCGGTCCCGCAGGTGCTGGCCGCCTACGAGCAGGCGGTGGCCGCGCTCCCGGCGTACACGGCCGGGCACGGGTATGCGCCCAGCGGTCTGCCGGAGCTCCGGTCGGCGATCGCCGACCGGTTCACCGCCCGGGGCCTGCCCACCGACCGCGACCAGGTGGTGGTCACCGCGGGCACCGGGGACGCCACCGCCCTCGTGCTCGAGACGCTGCTCCAGCCCGGTGACCGTGTGCTGGTCGAGCACCCCACCTACCCCGGTGCCCTGGGCATGGTGGCCGCCGCGGGGGGGCGCTGCGTCCCCGCCCCCGTCGACGCGGCCGACCCCGACGCCCTGGTGTCCGCGGCCTCGCTGGTCACCCGGCAGAGCAGCCCGCGGATGGCCTTCGTCATGCCCGACTTCTCCAACCCCTCGGGCGCCCGGCTCTCGGCCGCGGGGCGGCGCCGGCTGGCGGCGACGCTCTGGCAGCACGGCGTCCTGACCGTCGTCGACGAGGTCACCGCGGAGCTGCACCTGGACGACGGCCCGCTGCCCCCGTTCGCCGCGAGCGTGCCGGACGCCGCGACGGTCACCGTCGGCGGACTGTCCAAGGCCGCCTGGGGTGGCCTGCGGATCGGCTGGGTGCGGACCGACGCCGCGCTGGCCGACCAGCTCGGCGCCGCGCTGGGACGACGGCAGCTCTCCGTCGGCGTCCTGGACCAGCTCGCCGCCGTCGTCCTCGTCCGCGGGCTGGACGACGTCCTGGCGCAGCGCCGTGCGGTGCTGCGCGAACGCCGGGAGGTGCTGCTGGCCGAGCTGGCCCGGGTCCTGCCCGGCTGGACGGCGCACCGGCCGTCCGGCGGACTCTCGATGTGGTGCCGGCTGCCGCCCGGCACCAGCTCCGCCGCCCTGACCGCGGCCGCCGCCCCGCTGGGCCTGGCGCTCGCCGAGGGTCGTGCCTTCGGCACCGGGCACGCCTTCGACGACCACCTCCGGCTGCCGTTCACCCTGCCCCCCGCCCGGCTGCGGACGGCGGTGGAGCTGCTCGCCCGGGTGTCCGCCGACCTGTCCGCCGCGCCCGGTGCGGGACGGGTCCCCGCCCGGCCGGCGACCGTCGTCTGACCGCTCCGGGAGGCCGACAGCCCGTGGCGACGCGCTGACGCACGCGTCGGGACGGTCGCAGGGCGTGCAGGCCCGGCTGCGGCGTCGTACCGTGCCTCTCATCGGTGGTGCCGTGACCCCGAGTCACCGGTCCACCGCGGTGGTCGAAGCCACGGCCGTCGGTGCACAGCCGGACTCCGCCTCCGGCGACCACTCGTGGAGTCGACATGACAGCGACGCCCTCACCCATCCTGTCTCCCGTCCGCTCGGCCTCCGCCACGCCTGCACCCCCGGCGACGGCCCACCCCGCACCCCCGCCGTCCCGGCCGGCACCGGTCGCCCGGCGGCTGGCCGGCCGGTTCCGCTACGAGCGGCGTACCGGCTCGTGGTCCTGGTCCCCCGAGATGACCACGCTGCTCGACTGCGGCCACGGCGGCGCCCACCCGTGCACGGAGCTGCTGGTCCGCTCGCTGCACTCGGGCGACCGCCCGCACGCGCTCGGCGCGATCGCGGCCGCGTGCACCAACGGGGCGCCGTTCTCGCTCCAGGTGCGGCTGCGTGGCCGCGGCGGCACCGAGCGCCCGGGCGTCCTCATCGGCGAGCCGGTGCTGGACGCGGCCGGCGCGGTCGAGGCCCTGGAGGGCCTGCTCGTCGCGTTGCCCGCCGAGCCGGCGCACACACCCCACCGCGGTGCCGGAGGCGACGCCCAGCGCGTGCGGGAGCTGGAGACCGAGGTGGCCCAGCTGCGCACCGCGATGGGCAGCCGGGCGGCGATCGAGCAGGCCAAGGGCATCGTCATGCTCCTCACCGGCTGCGGCGACCAGGTCGCCTTCGACGTGCTGGCGCACATCTCGAGCAACTCCCACCGCAAGGTGCGCGACGTCGCCGTGGCCATCACCGAGTCGGCGGCCGGGCACGCGTCCCTGCCGGCCGACATCCGCGCGCTCATCCGCGACGTCTGCCCGCCGAGTCCCCGCATGCACTGACGCGCCGGGCCCTGGGGCAACCGGCTCCGGGGCGCACGGGAGAATGCCGCTGCCACCGGCGGCCGCCGGCGGTCCCCCGAGCCGAGAGGGGAAGCGCGGCGTGCTCTACCTCGTCGTCCGGTTCCTGCTGCGCCCGCTCTTCCGCATCGTGCTGCGCACGCACGTGACCGGACAGGAGAACGTCCCGGCCACCGGGGCGTTCATCCTGGCCAGCAACCACCTGTCCTTCATCGACAGCATGGTCATCCCCCTCTCCGCGCCCCGCCGCGTCGGCTACCTGGCGAAGGCGGAGTACTTCACCGGGTCCGGCTTCTCGGGCTGGCTGACGAAGACGCTGTTCACCGCGCTCGGTGCCCTGCCGGTGGAACGGCAGACCCACCGCGCCGCGCAGGAGGCCCTCGACACCGCCCTGGGCGTGCTGCGTCAGGGCGGCGGGTTCGGCATCTACCCGGAGGGCACCCGGTCCCGGGACGGCCGGCTGGCCCGCGGCAAGACCGGGGTGGCCTGGCTGGCCCTGACCGCCGACTGCCCCGTGGTCCCGGTCGCGGTGGCCGGCACCGACCGGGTGCAGCCGGTCGGCTCCCGCTGGCCCCGCCCGCACAAGGTGTCGGTCACCTTCGGCGAGCCGCTCACGTTCCCCGAGTACCGGGGGATGGCCGGCAACGGCCGGGCGCGCCGCGCGGTCACCGACCGGATCATGGAGGCGATCGCCGAGCTGTCCGGCCAGGAGAAGGCCGGCTGGGGCGCCCCCCGCGAGACGGTGTGACGGGGGCGCTGCTCGTCGCCGGGACGACCTCGGACGCGGGGAAGTCCGTCGTCACCGCCGGCATCTGCCGCTGGCTGGTGCGCCAGGGGGTCTCGGTGGCGCCGTTCAAGGCCCAGAACATGAGCAACAACTCCGTGGTCACCCCCGACGGCGCGGAGATCGGCCGGGCCCAGGTGGTCCAGGCCGCCGCCGCGCGCGTGCCGCCCGAGGCGGCGATGAACCCGGTGCTGCTCAAGCCGGGTGGCGAGGACTCCAGCCAGGTCGTCGTCCTCGGCCGGCCGGTGGCCGAGGTGAGCGCGCTGTCCTACCGGCCGATGAAGGCCGCGCTGCTGGAGCAGGTGCTCAGCAGCCTGGCCGACCTGCGGTCCCGCTTCGACGTCGTCGTCTGCGAGGGGGCCGGGTCCCCGACCGAGATCAACCTGCGCGCCGACGACATCGCCAACATGGGGCTGGCCACCGCGGCGCGGCTGCCGGTCGTCGTCATCGGTGACATCGACCGCGGCGGGGTCTTCCCCGCCCTCTACGGCACCGTGGCGCTCATGCCGCCGGCCGACCAGCGGCTGGTCGCCGGGTTCCTCGTCAACAAGTTCCGCGGCGACGTCCGGCTGCTGCAGCCGGGCCTCGAGGCGCTGACCGGGCTCACCGGGCGGCCGACCCTCGGCGTCCTGCCGTGGCTGCCGGGGCTGGACCTCGACGTCGAGGACTCCCTGGGCCTGGGGACGGCGCGTCCGGCCGCCGGCCCACCGCACGGGGAGGAGGTGCTGCGCGTCGCCGCCGTCCGGCTGCCGCGGCTGTCCAACTCCACCGACCTGGACGCCCTGGCGGCCGAGCCCGGCGTCGTGGTCCGCTACGCCACCACGCCCGGCGAGCTCGCCGACGCCGACCTCGTCGTGCTCCCGGGCACCCGCGCGACGGTGGCCGACCTGCGGTGGCTGCGTGCGACGGGCCTGGCCGACGCGGTGTGCCGCCGGGCCGCCGACGGCCTGCCCGTGCTGGGCATCTGCGGGGGCCACCAGATGCTGGCCCGCACGATCGCCGACGACGTCGAGTCGCGGGCCGGCACGGTGCCGGGCCTGGGGCTGCTGCCGGCCGACGTGCGGTTCGCGCCGGAGAAGACGCTGGCCCGCCCGGTCGGGACGGCGTTCGGGCAGCCGGTGCACGCCTACGAGATCCACCACGGCGTGGTCACCGTCGACGACGACGCCGAGCCGTTCCTGGACGGCGCGCGGCGCGGGTCGGTGTGGGGCACGACCTGGCACGGCGCGATGGAGAACGACGGGTTCCGCCGGGCGTTCCTCGCCGAGGTGGCGCGCGTGGCCGGCCGGCGGTTCGTCGCGGCCCCGGACACCGACTTCGCCGCCGTCCGCGAGCGGCGCCTGGACACCCTCGGAGACCTGGTCGCCGAGCACGCCGACACCGACGCGCTGTGGCGGCTGGTCGAGGGCGGCGCGCCGGCCGGCCTGCCGCTGCTCCCGCCCGGCGCCGGGCCGCGCTGACCGACACGCGTCCCGCGCGCGGTGTGCGCGGCGAGCCATGGCGCGCGGACCCACCGGGAGGCGGCGCGCCGGGGTGCCGGGCACCCGTGGTGCCCGGGCGCCGCCGCGCGGGAGCATCCCCGGACGGGTAGCGGCAGCGGGAGACGGTCATGGCGATCGCGGTCCACGTGGTGAACACGCCGAAGAGCGACGCGCGGGCGGCCTACGAGGAGGCCTGGCGGCGCATCGACGAACGGGGCCTCCGGCACCCCGCTGGTCGGCAGAGCCACACCGCGTGGATGACGGGGGACGTGCTGCACGTCGTCGACGTCTGGGACTCCCGTGAGGCGATGGCGGAGTGGATGTCCACGCTCGCCCCGATCCTCGAGGAGTTCGGGATGCGGCTGGAGGGACCGCCGGAGGTGGGCGAGGTCCTGCAGGTGGTCCGGCCGGACTGACCGCGAGCCGCCGTGCGGTCAGCCGGCTGCGAGCCGCTCCCGGACGTCGTCCGGCCAGGGAGCGGCCACGCCGTCGGCCACGCACACGTACGTGGTGCGCACGACGCAGCAGACCCGCTCCCCCACGCGCACGGTGAACCGCGCGGTCGCGCTGGTGCGGCCGACCTTCTCGGTCTCGGCGTCCACGGTGACCGTGTCCCCCCAGCGGGCCGCCGACGACCACTCGAGGGTGCTGGCCTTGACCAGCGGGTCGATGGAGCGCTCGGTGAGCTCCGCCCACGACAGGCCCGCCGCCGCCCACCAGGCGTTGGACGCCTCGTCGGCCCACGTCAGGTAGTGCGCGTTGAAGACGACGCCCTGCTGGTCGCACTCGACGTACCGGACCGGGGCGCTCCACCGTGCCGTCACGGAGCGCCACCGTAGCGGGGTTACCGTCCTCGGCATGGACGGCGTGCTGGACCGCTACCGCGACCCCTCCCAGCTGGTGCGGGACAAGGTGATCGACCACCTCGACCGCCACTGCCGGGCCTTCATCGGACTGTCGCCGTTCGCGACCCTGTCCACCGCCTCGGCGGACGGCTGGCCGGACGTGTCGCCGCGCGGCGGCGACCCCGGCTTCGTGAAGGTGCTCGACGAGCACCGGCTGGTGCTGCCCGACCGTCCGGGCAACAACCGGGTCGACAGCCTGCACAACGTCGCCGGCAACCCGCGGGCGGCGCTGATGTTCCTGGTGCCGGGCATCGAGGAGACCCTGCGCGTCTACGGCACCGCGGAGATCACCGCGCCGGAGGAGCTCGAGGTGGACCTCACCGAGTTCGGCCGCGCCCCCCGCTCGGTGCTCGTGGTGACGGTGACGCGGGCCTACTTCCAGTGCGCCAAGTCGATCATGCGCTCGGGCCTGTGGGACCCGCAGCGCCAGGTGGAGCGCTCGGCGTTCGCCCCCATGCGCGAGGTGTTCGGCGACCACTGCCGGCTCACCACACCGCTGCCCGACGACGCGGTCATGCGGGCGGGGCTGGCCCAGGAACTCTGATCCGTCGGTGGCCGGCCCTACGGTGCCGGCATGGCGACCGACATCCAGGTGGTGGTGGACAGCGCCGACCCGCACGGGTTGGCCGACTGGTGGGCCGAGGCCCTGGGCTGGCAGGTGGAGGCGCAGGACGAGGCGTTCATCCGGGGCCTGCTGGAGTCGGGGGCGGCGAGCGAGGCGGACACGACCACGCACCGCGGCGCGCTGGTCTGGCGCGTCGGGGCCGCGGTGGACTCCCCCGACCCCGGGCGGCCACGGGTGCTGTTCCAGCTCGTCCCCGAGGCGAAGACGGTCAAGAACCGGGTGCACCTCGACCTGCACGTGGGCCCCGAGCGGCGGGACGCCGAGGTGGCGCGGCTGGTGGGCATGGGTGCCACCGAGCTCTACCGGCAGTCCCAGGGGCCGTTCACGTGGGCGACCCTCATCGACCCGGAGGGCAACGAGTTCTGCGTCGCGTGAGGGAGACCCTCCGGCCTCAGCCGGCGCGCAGGTCGCGGGCGAGCTTGCGGTAGGCCACGGTGCGCTGGACGAGGCTGCGCCGGCGCCCTCTGCGCTGTCGCCGATCGCTGCCGAGGTAGCGGGCGTCCTCCACCAGCTGGAAGGCGGCCAGCACGCTGGCCTGCACCTCCCGCGCCCGTGGCGCGGCCGGCGGAACCGGTTCGGCCGAGGTCATCGCGGCCCCCTCTCGTCGGAGGAGCCCCCTGACCCGCCCCGTGACGCCATGGTGCCCCCGTACCGGCAGGTCGAACCCTCCGGGTGACCGATTGGTGCCGATGTGTCACACGTGACAGCTGAGGTCCCGGACAGCGCTCCGGCGGTCACCCTCCGGCACCGGCCCGCCGTTCCGTACGGTGCCGGTCATGACCGGATCAGGGTTGGGACGACGTCTCTCCGCGGGGTTGCGGGCGGTGCTGGAGCCGGCCGTCCGGGCCGCCCTCCGGCCGGCCGCCGGGCCGGCCCGGTCCGCGGTGCGCCGCGCCCGGCGGACCCGGACACCGACGTCGGAGGCGGCACCGGGACCGGCGTCCGCCCCTGCTCGGGTGCGCGACCTCCCGGGGAGCCTCGCCGACGTCGAGCTCGGCTACGCCCCGCGCGACGACGTCCTGCCCGACCCGGGCGAGGTCGTGTGGGCGTGGGTGCCCTTCGACGAGGGCGACGGCCGCGGCAAGGACCGCCCGGTGCTGGTCATCGGCCGCCGGGGGCCCGACCTCGTCGGCCTCATGCTGTCCAGTCAGGACCACGACCGGGACGCCGCGGACGAGGCGCGGTTCGGACGGCGGTGGATCGACGTCGGTTCCGGCGGCTGGGACCCGCAGGGCCGGCCCAGCGAGGCTCGGCTGGACCGGCTGCTCCTGGTCCCGCCGGGCGCCGCCCGGCGGATCGGCGCCGCGCTCGCCCGGCGTCCGTTCGACGAGGCCGTCGCCGCCGTCCGCGCGCTGCACCGCGGCTGAGCCGGGATCCGGTCGACGGCCCCCGCCGTCGCCCGGCACGCTGCGCGGGATGGACGCCGCCGGGGTCTTCTGGGCACTGCACCGCGACCTCCCGCGTGAGGGCGTGGGCTCCGACGCGACCACCCGCACCCTGCTCGGCCTCGCCGGCCCCCTGCCGGACGAGCCCCGGGCCCTCGACGTCGGCTGCGGCCCGGGGCGGGCGTCCCTGGTCCTCGCGGAGGCCGGCGCCCGGGTCACCGCCGTCGACCTGCACGAACCCTTCCTGCGGAGGGCCCGGCAGGCCGCCGTCGACGCCGGCCTGAGTCGGCGGATCGCCGTCGTGCGGGCGTCGATGAGCGCGCTCCCCCACCCGGACGGGGTGTTCGACCTGCTGTGGTGCGAGGGGGCGGCCTACCTCATGGGCGTCGACGCGGCGATGACCGCGTGGCGGCGGCTGGTCCCGCCCGGCGGTGCCGTGGTGCTCACCGACGCGGTGTGGACGACGGACACCCCCTCGCCCGAGGCCGCCGCGTTCTGGTCGGTGTACCCGGCGATGCGCGACGTCCCGGCCACCGTCGCCGCGGCGCGGGCCGCCGGCTACGACGTCCTGGGCACGTACGTGCTGCCCGACTCCGACTGGGAGGACGAGTACCACCGCCCGCTGGAGGCGGCGATCGGGGCCTGGCCCGACCCGGACGAGCCGACCGCCGCGGTGCTGGCCGAGGCCCGCCGCGAGATCGACCTGCACCGCGCGCACGCCGACGAGTACGGCTACGCGGGGTTCGTGCTGCGGCGCCGGTGAGCGGTCAGTCGGCGACGGACTCGTCGCGGACCGACTGCCGCGGCCGCACGGTGTAGACGCCGGCCGAGCCGTGCAGCGTCGTCAGGTCGTAGCGGTGCACCACCTTGGGGCCGCCGTGGAGGTGCACGTGGGTGATGGTCGGCAGCGGGTCGCCGTGCCGGGCCTCGCGGACCTCCACCCGCCCGTCCAGCGGACCACCCACGAACAGCAGCACGGCGTCCTCCGTGCTCGTCGTCTCCTCGGACAGCTCCCTCACCTCCCTGGCGCCCCGGGCCAGGGTAGGCGTGTCCGGGCGGCGAGGCCTCTCCCTGGAGGAGTGATCAGGCCGACGCCCTCGCGCGCGAGGCCAGTTCCGCGCGGACGATCGGGGCCACCTCGGTGCCCAGCAGCTCGATGGAGCGCAGCACCTCGCGGTGCGGCGCGGCGCCGAGCGAGGACTGCATCAGGAACCGGTCGTGCCCGAACAACTCGTGCTGGAACAGGATTTTCTCGGCCACCTGCTCGGGGCTGCCGACGACGACCGCGCCGTGCAGGCCGGCGAGCGCGTCGAAGTCGGGGCGGGTCATCGGGCCCCAGCCCCGCTCGCGCCCCAGCTGGGTCATGACCTCGGCGTAGGTGTCGTAGAAGCTGTCCGCGGCCGCCTGCGAGGTGTCGGCGACGAACCCGTGCGAGTTGATCGAGACCGGCAGGGGGCCGTGCCCGTACTGCGCCGCGGCCCGCCGGTGCAACTGGGCGAGCGGCGCGAACCGGGCCGGCTCGCCGCCGATGATCGCCAGCGCCAGGGGCAGGCCCAGCGCCCCGGCGCGGACCACCGACTGCGGGTTGCCGCCGACCGCCACCCAGACCGGCAGCGGCTCCTGCACCGGCCGGGGGAAGACCGGCTGGTCGGCCAGCGCCGCGCGGTGCCGACCCGACCACGTCACGCGGACGGAGTCGCGCAGCCGCAGCAGCAGGTCGAGCTTCTCGGCGAACAGCTCGTCGTAGTCGTCGAGGTCGTAGCCGAACAGCGGGAAGGACTCGATGAACGAGCCGCGGCCGGCCATCACCTCGGCGCGGCCGTGCGAGAGCAGGTCGACGGTGGCGTACTGCTGGAACACCCGCACCGGGTCCTCCGACGAGAGCACGGTGACCGCGCTGGTCAGCCGGATGCGCGAGGTCCGGACGGCGGCCGCGGCCAGCACGGTCGCCGGGGAGCTGACCGCGTAGTCGGGCCGGTGGTGCTCACCGACGCCGAAGACGTCGAGGCCCACCTGGTCGGCGAGCTCGACCTCCTCCAGCAGGTCGGCCAGCCGCTGCTCGGGACTGGTCGTCGTCCCGGTGTGCGGGTCCCGGAGGACGTCGCCGAACGTGTAGACCCCGAGTTCCACTGCCACTCCCTGCCGTTGTCGGTTGAACGGTCAACCACCCGGTGTCCCGCCTGCTTCCCGTCAGCGCGCGCGGCGCAGCCACCGGGCCAGCAGCGGCGCCGACAGCAGCATCACGAACAGCCGCAGCACCTGGACGGCGAGGACGAACGTGGCGTCCGCGCCGCCGTCCCGGGCGGTGGCCAGCACCGCGTACAGCCCTCCGGGGGTCGTGGCCAGGTAGGCGTCCAGCGCGCTGGCGTCGGTCGTGGCGGTGAGCACCGCGCCGAGGCCGGCGCAGGCGGCGATGAGGCCGAGGATGATCACCAGCGCCAGCGGCAGCGCGCGCCCGATGGTGCGCAGGCTGTCGCGTGTGAAGTTGAGGCCGACCATCAGGCCGATGACCAGGAACGCCCCGAGCTCCAGCGCCGCGGGCACCTGCGCGCCGCCCGACAGGCCACTGAGGTCCAGGCCGGCGGCGACCAGCATCGGGCCGAGCAGCGCCGGCACCGGGATCCGCAGCAGCCGGGCCAGCGGCAGCCCCACCACCACGCACACCAGCGAGAACAGCAGCCCGGCCGCCCAGCCGGGACCGCCCTCCGCGGCGAGCGTCCCGCCCGAGCCGGGCTCGGCCCCGAACACCGCTGTGGCGGCCACCGGCATGAGGACGACGATGATCAGCACCCGCAGGTACTGCAGGACCGCGACCATCCGGTCGTCGGCCCCGAGGTCCCGGGACATCGCGGTGATCCCCGACGCGCCCCCCGCGATCATCGCGAACGCACCGGTCACCGGGGTGATGCCGGGCTGCAGCCGCATGAGCAGGCCGGCCAGCACGGTCAGCGCGAGGGTGGCGACGGTGACCAGCAGGACGGGCAGCCAGTCACGGCCGATCGCCTCGAGGGTGTCCAGGTCGACCAGCGCGCCGACGGAGACGCCGATCAGCGCCTGCGCGGCGGTGGTGCCCGGCCGGGGGACGGCGAGCCGGCGGGCGACGGTCAGGCCGCGGACCAGCCCGGCGAGCAGCCCGCCGAACAGCGACGGCGAGGGCAGGTCGAGCGCATCGAGGACGACGGTCGCCGCGAGCGCGCCGGCGACGACCAGGACGGCGTCCACCAGCCACGCGATCCGCCCGGAGCCGCCCACGCACCCACTCTGCCGGTCGGCGCCGCCGGGCCGGGGAGGGGGTGCTGGGTCACTCCGGGAGCCGTCGGGACACCCGGGACTGTCGGCGCGCCGACGGGTCGTGGTCTGATGACGCCGCCACACGCGACGGCAGTGGAGGAAGCCCGGTGAGACTCCGGCGCGGTCCCGCCACTGTGACCGGGGAGCCCGCCCCCATGCTCGGCCACTGTCCCCCCGGGGACGGGAAGGTCGGGGGCGGACGACGATCCGGCAGCCAGGAGACTCCCGCCGTCGCCCCTGCCACCTCCGGGCGTGGACACCCGGGGAGAGGACGCGTGCCGTGCACGGTCGACCTGCATGACCTACCCCTTCAGCGCTGTCGTCGGCATGGCCGACATGCGACTGGCCCTCCTGCTCAACGCCGTCTCCCCCGCCGTCGGGGGCGTGCTCGTCCGGGGTGAGAAGGGGACGGCGAAGTCGACGGCGGTGCGCGCACTGGCCGCCGTCCTGCCGCCGGTGGACGTCGTCGCCGGGTGCCGGTTCGCCTGCGACCCCGCCGCCCCCGACCCGGCCTGCCCGGACGGTCCGCACGACACCGGGGCCCCCGCGCAGACCCGCCCCGCCCGGCTGGTCGAGCTGCCGGTGGGGGCGTCGGAGGACCGCGTCGTCGGCTCCCTCGACCTGGAGCGGGCGCTCACCGAGGGCGTGAAGGCGTTCGAGCCGGGGCTGCTGGCCGCCGCACACCGGGGTGTGCTCTACGTCGACGAGGTCAACCTGCTGCACGACCACCTGGTGGACCTGCTGCTGGACGCGGCCGCGCTGGGCACCGCCTACGTCGAGCGCGAGGGCGTCTCGGTCCGGCACGCCTCCCGGTTCCTGCTCGTCGGCACGATGAACCCCGAGGAGGGCGAGCTGCGCCCGCAACTGCTCGACCGCTTCGGTCTCACCGTGGAGGTCGCCGCCCCCCGGGACCCGGCCGAGCGGGCCGAGGTGGTGCGCCGCCGGTTCGCCTCCGACGCCGACCCGGCCGGGTTCGCCGCGCAGTGGGGCGCCGAGGAGTCCGCCCTGGCCGCCCGCATCGCCGACGCCCGGGCCCGCCTGCCGCACGTCGTCCTCTCCGACGGGGCGCTGCGCCAGGTGACCGCCGTGTGCGCGGCGTTCGACGTCGACGGCCTGCGCGCGGACCTGGTCACCGCCCGTGCCGCGCTCGCGCACGCCGCCTGGTCCGGCCGGGACGAGGTCACCGAGGACGACGTCCGGGTCGCCGCCCGCCTGGCACTACCGCACCGTCGCCGGCGCAACCCGTTCGACGCACCCGGCCTGGACGACCAGACCCTGGAGCAGGCACTCTCCGACGCCCGCCCCGAGGAGCCGGAGGACCCGGACGGCCCCGACGACGACGGCGGCGGACCGGCCGGCGGCGGACCGCCCGGCGCAGGGCCCTCGGGCGGCAGCGGCCCGGGGGACGGCACCGCTGCAGAGGGCGACGGGGGTCGCCACGACGGACCCTCCCCGGCCCCGGGTGCAGCCGGCGCGGCGCAGGACCGGCTCCCCGGCGACTCCGCGTCGACGACGGGGCGGGCACCGGAGCGGGCGGCCGTGGCGCCGGCCGACCCGTTCCGCACGCGACGGCTGGAGGTCCCCGGGATCGGCGCGGGTGCCGCCGGGAGGCGGTCCCGGGCGCGCGCCGACCGCGGCCGGGTGGTCGGCTCGACCCGCCCGCAGGGCACCGTCACGCGGCTGCACCTGACCGGCACCGTCCTCGCCGCCGCCCCCCACCAGGTCGCGCGCGGCCGCACCGGGCCCGGCCTGCACGTCCAGCGGAGCGACCTGCGCCAGGCCACCCTCGAGGGCCGCGAGGGCAACCTCGTCCTGTTCTGCGTCGACGCCAGCGGCTCGATGGGGTCGCGGTCGCGGATGGCCGCGGTCAAGGGCGCGGTCCTGTCGTTGCTGCTGGACGCCTACCAGCGGCGGGACAAGGTCGGGCTGGTCACCTTCCGCGGCACCGGCGCCGAGCTGGCGCTGCCGCCCACGTGGTCGGTGGAGGCCGCCGCGGCCCGGCTGCGCGAGCTCCCCACCGGTGGGCGTACGCCGCTGGCCGCGGGTCTGCTGCGGGCGCACGAGACGCTGCGGGTGGAGCGGGTGCGCGACCCGCGACGCCGTCCGCTGCTCGTCGTCGTCACCGACGGGCGGGCCACCGGGGCCCGCGGGGGCGCGCACGTCGCCGACGCGCACGCCGCGGCCGGGCTGCTGGCCGGGGCCGGGACGGCGGCCGTCGTCGTCGACTGCGAGTCCGGCCCGGTGCGGCTGGGCCTGGCGGGGGCGCTGGGGGCCCACCTGGGCGCGACGACGCTGCGGCTGGAGGAGCTGGCCGCCGAGTCGCTGGCGGCCACGGTGCGCGGCGTCCGGGAGGCGGCCTGATGCCGAAGGGCCAGGTGACGGTCACCCCGGACGACGGGCTGACCACCCGCCAGCGGCGCAACCGTCCGCTGCTCGTCGTCCACACCGGGGAGATGAAGGGCAAGTCCACCGCCGCGTTCGGCATGGCGATGCGGGCGTGGAACCAGGGCTGGCCGGTCGCGGTCTACCAGTTCGTCAAGAGCGCGAAGTGGAAGGTGGGCGAGGAGAACGCCCTCACCGCCCTGGGCCGGCTGCACGAGCAGACCGGCGAGGGCGGCCCGGTGGTCTGGCACAAGATGGGCGCGGGGTGGAGCTGGTCGCGCCGGCAGGGCAGCGAGGTCGACCACGCCGCCGACGCCGCCGAGGGGTGGGCCCAGGTCAAGCGCGACCTCGCGGCCGAGGCGCACCGCTTCTACGTCCTCGACGAGTTCACCTACCCGCTGCGGTGGGGCTGGGTGGACGTCGACGACGTGGTGCGCACGCTGGTCGAGCGCCCCGGCACCCAGCACGTCGTGGTCACCGGCCGCGACGCTCCGCCGGCGCTGGTCGAGGCCGCGGACCTGGTCGTGGAGATGACCAAGGTCAAGCACCCGATGGACGCCGGCCAGAAGGGCCAGCGGGGGATCGAGTGGTGAGCGTCGCGGTGCCCCGGGTGGTCGTCGCGGCGCCGGCGAGCAACGCGGGCAAGACCTCGGTCACCACCGGGCTGGTCGCCGCCCTCACCGCCCGCGGGCTGAGGGTGTCGCCGCACAAGGTCGGCCCCGACTACATCGACCCCGGCTACCACGCGCTCGCCGCCGGCCGCCCCGGCCGCAACCTGGACCCGGTGCTCGTCGGCGAGGAGCAGGTCGTGCCGCTGTTCCTGCACGGGGCGCGAGGTGCCGACGTCGCCGTCGTCGAGGGGGTCATGGGCCTGTTCGACGGCGCCACGCACCCCTCGGTCGAGCCCGGCTTCGCCTCCACCGCGCACGTCGCCCGGCTGCTGCGGGCGCCGGTCGTGCTCGTCGTCGACGCCTCGGCCCAGGCCCAGTCCGTCGCCGCGCTGGTGCACGGCTTCGCCACCTTCGACCCGGGCGTGCGGCTCGGCGGGGTGGTGCTCAACCGGGTCGGCAGCGACCGCCACGAGGAGATCCTCCGCGACGCGCTGGGCGCCTCCGGGGTGCCGGTGCTCGGGGCGGTCCGCCGGCTGGACGCCCTCGGCACGCCGTCCCGGCACCTGGGGCTGGTGCCGGCCGCCGAACGCTCGGCCGAGGCCCTGGCCACGGTCCGCGGGCTCGGCGAGGCGGTCGGCGCGGCCCTCGACCTGGACGCCGTCCTGCGCCTGGCGCGGTCGGCCCCGCCGCTGGACGCCGTCCCGTGGGACCCCGCCGCGGAGGTCGTGCCCGGGCCCGGGCGGCCGCGGGTCGCCGTCGCGGGCGGTGCGGCGTTCACCTTCGGGTACGCGGAGAACGCCGAGCTGCTCGCGGCCGCCGGCGCCGAGGTGGTCACCGTCGACCCGCTGCGCGACGAGCACCTGCCCGCGGGCACCGCCGGGCTGGTCGTCGGCGGCGGCTTCCCCGAGGTGCACGCCGCGGACCTGTCGGCCAACACCACGCTGCGCACCGACGTCGCCGCGCTGGCCGCCCGGGGCGGTCCGGTCGCCGCCGAGTGCGCCGGGCTGCTCTACCTGGCCCGCAGCCTCGACGGCCTGCCCATGTGCGGTGTCCTCGACACCGACGCGGCGATGTCCCCGCAGCTGACCCTCGGCTACCGCGCCGCCGTGGCGCTCACCGACTCGGTGCTCGCCCCGGCGGGCACCCGGGTCCGCGGCCACGAGTTCCACCGCACCGTCGCGACCCCGGCCGCGGGGCCGGCGCCGGCCTGGCAGTGGGTCGGTCACCAGGGACCCGCCTCCCCCGAGGGGTTCGTCACCGGCAGCGTCCACGCGAGCTACCTGCACCTGAACTGGGCCGGGTCCCCGACCGTGGCCGAGCGTCTCGTGGCCGCCTGCGCGGCGGCCGTCCAGGAGGGGGCACGTCATGCACATCGCTGAGGGGTTCCTGCCGCCGGCCCACGCCGTCGGCTGGACCGTGGCGGCGGCGCCGTTCGTGGTCCACGGCGCCCGGGCCGTCGTCACCGAGGTCCGGGAGAACCCGGAGTCGACGCTGCTGCTCGGTGCGGCCGGCGCGTTCACCTTCGTGCTGAGCGCCATCAAGCTGCCCTCGGTCACCGGCAGCTCCAGCCACCCGACGGGCACCGGCGTCGGGGCGGTCCTCTTCCGGCCCCCGGTCATGGCGTTGCTGGGCACGGTGGTCCTGCTGTTCCAGGCGCTGCTGCTGGCGCACGGCGGGCTCACCACGCTCGGCGCGAACGCCTTCGCCTTCGCCGTCGTGGGGCCCTGGGCCGGCTACGGGGCCTACCGGCTGGTCCGCGCGGCAGGGGCGGGGCTGCTGCCCGCCGTGTTCGCCGGCGTCGCGCTGGCCGACCTGGCCACGTACGTGACGACGTCGGTGCAGCTCGCGCTCGCCTTCCCCGACGCCAGCACCGGGCTGGCCGGGGCGCTGGGCAAGTTCCTCGGCGTCTTCGCGGTCACCCAGATCCCGCTGGCCATCGGTGAGGGACTGCTCGGGGTGCTCCTCTTCCGCGTCCTCACCGTCAACGCCCGACCCGAGCTGGAACGGCTCGGCGTGTTGCGGCCCGCGTCCGCCGGAGGTGCCGCATGACCCGCCGTCGGTGGGTCGACGCGGTCATCGTGCTGGCCGTGGTGGCGCTGTTCGCCGTCCCGCTGCTGCTCGACGGCGGCGCCTCCGGGTACGGCGGCACCGACGCCGCGGTCACCGAGGACCTCGAGGCCGCGGGCTACACGCCCTGGTTCGAGCCCTTCTCCGCCCCGGCCGGCGAGGTCGAGTCGGGCCTGTTCGCCCTGCAGGCCGCCGTCGGCGGGGGCGTGCTCGGCTACGTCCTCGGCCGGCTGCGCGGACGTCGCCGGCCCCAACCCGGGACCGCACCCGGACCCGGGCCCGCACCGGAACCCGGGCCCCGGTGACGCTGGCCGTCGACGACGCGGCGTGGAGCAGCGCCTGGCGACGGCGCTCGCCGGGCGACAAGCTGCTGCTCTGCACGGGGCTCGTCGTCTGCGCCCTGGCACTGCCCGCCTGGCCGGGCAGCGTGCTGGTCACCGTGACCGCCGTCGCCCTGGCGCTCGGCCCCGCCCGCGTGCCGGCCCGCACGTTCGGCCGGGCGGTCCGGTGGCCGCTGGCCTTCGTGGCCACCGGCGCGCTGACCGCGGTCGTGTCGGTGGACTCCGGAGGGCTGGGCTGGGCACCCGACGCCGCGGCCCGGGCCGGCTCCCTCGTCGGTCACGCCGTGGCCGGCACCAGCGCGGTGCTCCTGCTGGCCACCACCACGCCGGTGTCGGACCTGCTCCCGGCGCTGCGCCGCCTGCGGGTCCCCGCTGCCGTCGTGGAGGTCGCCGCGGTCACCTACCGGCTGCTGTTCGTGCTGCTGGACAGCCTGCGCGCCGTCCGGGAGGCGCAGGCGGCCAGGATGGGCCACTCGTCGGTGCGCCGCTCCTACCGGTCCTCGGGGGTGCTCGCCGCCGCCGTCCTCACCCGCTCCTGGGACCGCGCCCGCCGGTTGCAGGAGGGCCTGGCCGGCCGCGGGATGGAGGCCGGCCTGCAGGTGCTGCCCGAGGCGCTGCCCTCGTCCCGGGCGTTCCTCGCCGCGACCGCCGCCGGGCTGGCGGCGCTCGTGTCGGTGGGGGTGCTCGCGGCGTGAGCCACCACACGCTGACCGCCGAGGGCCTGGTCGCCGGCTACGAGCGGGACCGGCGGGTGCTCGACGGCGCCGACCTCACCGTCCCCGCCGGACGGCGGCTGGCGCTGCTGGGCGCCAACGGGTCGGGCAAGACGACGCTGCTGCGCTGCCTGTCCGGGGCCCTCGAGCCCGCCGCCGGCACGGTCGCGGTCGACGGCGAGCGGCTGCGGCACACCCGGCGCGGGCTGCGGGCGCACCGGCAGGAGGTGCAACTGGTGCTGCAGGACCCCGACGACCAGCTGTTCAGCGCCTCGGTCGCCCAGGACGTCTCCTTCGGCCCGCTCAACCTCGGCCTGCCGGAGGACGCCGTGCGTCTCCGCGTCGCCGAGGCCCTCGACCTGCTGGGCGTCGCCTCCCTCGCCGGGCGGCCCACCCACCAGCTCTCCTACGGCGAACGCAAGCGGGTGGCGATCGCCGGCGCGGTCGCGATGCGGCCCTGCGTGCTGCTGCTCGACGAGCCCACCGCCGGTCTGGACCCCTCGGCGGTCGCCGAGGCGCTGGCCGCGCTGGAGCGGCTGCGCAGCGCCGGGTCCACCGTGGTCATGAGCACCCACGACGTCGACCTGGCGCTGCGCTGGGCCGACGAGGTGGCCGTCGTCGTCGACCGCACGGTGGTGCAGGGGGCGCCCGCGGAGCTGCTCGCCGACGACGCGCTGCTGGCACGTGCCCGGCTCGACCGCCCGTGGGCGCTGGCCCTCGGCGTCCGGCTGCGCGCCCTCGGCCTGCTGCCCGACGGCGCCCTCCCCCGGAACGCGGACGAGCTGCTGGCCGCGCTGCCGGAGGGGGTGACCCCGTGACGGTCGTGGGCGTCGGCGCGCGACCGGGGGTCACCGCCGCGGAGGTGCTGGCCGCGGTGGACGCCGTCCTGCCGGCCGGGGCCGGCGACGTGCGGCTGGCCACCCTCGACGCCCGCGCCGCGGAGCCCGGTCTCCAAGTCGCCGCGGCGGCCCGCGGCTGGCCGCTGACCGGGCACCCCGCGGCCGCGCTGGCCGCCGTCCCGGTCCCCTCGCGGTCGGCACGGGTGGCGGCCGCGGTGGGGACCGCCTCGGTCGCCGAGGCCGCGGCGCTGCTGGGCGGCGGCACGCTGCTGGTCGGCCGGACCGTGGTCGGCCGGGTCACCGTGGCGGTGGCCGGTGGGTGAGCCCGACCTCGACCACCACGGGGACGCGGAGCTCGCCCCGGGGCTGACCGACCTCGCCGTCAACGTCCGCGCCGGCACGCCGCCCCCGTGGCTGCGCGCCGTCCTGCACGCCGCGGTGGCCGACGTCGCCGCCTACCCCGACGCCGGCCCCGCGCGCGCCGCGGTCGCCGCCGCCTCCGGCCGGCCGGCCGGCGAGGTGCTCCTGACGGCGGGCGCCGCCGAGACGTTCACCCTCGTCGCGCGGGCGCTGCGGCCCCGGCGCGCGGTCGTCGTCCACCCGTCGTTCACCGAGCCGGAGGCGGCGCTGCGGGCCGCCGGCCACCCGGTCGAGCGGCTGCTGCTGCCCACTCCGGCGTACCGGCTGGACCCCACCGCCGTCCCGCGGGACGCCGACCTGGTCGTGCTCGGCAACCCGACCAACCCCACCTCGGTGCTGCACCCGGCCGCGGACGTCGCCGCACTGGCCCGGCCCGGCCGCGTGCTGCTGGTCGACGAGGCGTTCGCCGACACCGTGCCCGGGGAGCCGGAGTCGCTGGCCGCCCGCCGTGACCTGCCGGGGCTGCTGGTGGTGCGCAGCCTGACCAAGACCTGGGGGCTGGCCGGGCTCCGGGTCGGCTACACGCTGGGCCCGCGGGACCTGGTGGCCGCGCTGGCCGCGCAGCAGCCGCACTGGCCGCTGTCCACGCCCGCGCTGGCCGCGCTGGCCGCCTGCACGACGGACGCCGCCCGCGCCGAGGCCACCGCGGCGGCCCACCACCTGATCGACCACCGCGAGGTGCTGGTGCACGCGCTGCCGCCCGGCGTGGAGGTGGTCGGCACCCCGCGGTCGTCGTTCGTCCTGCTGCGCGTGCCCGAGGGGGAACGGGTGCGGTCGGAGCTGCGGCAGCGGGGCTGGGCGGTGCGCCGGGGCGACACCTTCCCCGGCCTCTCCGCCGACCACCTGCGGGTCGCCGTCCGCCGCCCGGCGACCTCGCGTGCGTTCGCCGCCGACCTCGCTGCGATCCTGGAGGGGATCCCTCCCGCGCCACCGACGCCGCGGGCCCAGCCCCGCCAGCCCGAGGAGATCCGCTGAGCACCGACCCGACCCCGTTCGCCGGCACCCTGCTGGGCGAGACGATCGCCGCGGTCGCCCCCCGGGACGCCGAGGCCGAGCGCGCCGCCCGCGACCGGCTGGACCGGATGACCAAGCCGCCGGGCTCCCTCGGCGTCCTGGAGGACGTGGCCGCCCAGCTGTCCGGCACCGCGGGCGCCTGCCCGCCACCGCTGCCGGTGCCCGCCGCGGTCGCGGTGTTCGCCGGCGACCACGGGGTGCACGCCCAGGGCGTCACGCCGTGGCCGCAGGAGGTCACCGCGCAGATGGTGGCCAACCTCGCCCGCGGCGGCGCGGTGGTCAACGCGTTCGCCGTGCAGCTGGGCGCCGACGTCGTCGTGGTGGACGTCGGCGTGGCGACCCCCTACGCGGTCGACCCCACGGCCGCCCTCCTGCGCCGGAGGGTCCGCTCCGGCACCGCCGACCTCGCCACCGGACCGGCGATGACCGTCGACGAGGCGCGGCGCGCGGTGGAGGTCGGCATCGAGGTGGCGACGACGCTCGCCGCCGACCACGGTTGCCTCGTCACCGGCGACATGGGGATCACCAACACGACCGCGTCGGCGGCGCTGGTCTGCGCGTTCACCGGCGCGAGCCCCGCGGCGGCCACCGGTCGCGGCACCGGCGTCGACGACCGCACCCTGGCCCGCAAGGTCGAGGTCGTGACCCGGGCGGCGGCGCGGGTGCCCGAGCGGCCCGCCGGCCCCTCGGCGGCGCTGGCCGCGGTCGCCGAGCTGGGCGGGCTGGAGCACGCCGCCCTCGCCGGGTTCGTCCTCGGTGCCGCGGCGGCCCGCGTGCCCGTGCTGCTGGACGGCGTGATCGCGGGCTCGGCGGCGCTGGTGGCCGCCGCGCTGTGCCCGACCGCCCTGGAGCACGCGCTCGCCGGGCACGCCTCCGCGGAGCCGGGCCACGGCCTGGCCCTGCGCGCCCTGGGCCTGCGCCCGCTGCTCGGCCTGGACCTGCGCCTCGGCGAGGGCACCGGGGCCCTCCTCGCGCTCCCGCTGGTCGCCAGCGCCGCGCGGGCCCTGCGCGACGTCGCCACGTTCGACTCCGCCGGCGTCACGGGGAAGGACGCGTGAACGCCACCCCGGTCGACCCCGCCAGCGGCGTCGTCTACCCGGTCGGGCTGCGGCTGCTCGACCGGCGGGTGGTCGTCGTCGGCGGCGGTCAGGTCGCCCACCGCCGCGTGGCCGGGCTGCTGGAGGCGCGGGCACGGGTGACCGTCGTCAGCCCCGAGGTCACCCCGGCCCTGGAGGCGCTGGTCGGCCCCGGCGCGGTCGTCTGGGTGCGCCGCCGCTACCAGCCCGGCGACCTCGACGGCGCCTGGTACGCGGTGGCCGCCACCGACGACCCCGCGGTCAACGCCGCGGTCGCCGCGGAGGCCGACGCCGCCCGGGTGTTCTGCGCCCGCGCCGACGACCGCGCCGCCTCCAGCGTCTGGACCCCCGCGGTCGGCCGGCAGGGGGACCTCGTGGTCGGCGTCCACGGTGGCGGCGACCCGCAGCGGGCGGTCGGCGTCCGTGACGCGGTGGTCGCCGGGCTCACCGACGGCAGCATCCGCGACCGCGCCGCGCGGGCCGCGCCGGAGGGGCGGCCGGGCACCGTCGTCCTCGTCGGCGGCGGCCCCGGCGACCCCGGGCTGATCACCGTGCGCGGGCAGCAGGCGGTGTCGCAGGCCGACGTCGTCGTCGCCGACCACCTCGCGCCACAGTCGCTGCTGGCCTCGCTGCCGCCCGACGTGGAGGTCATCGACGCCTCCAAGCTGCCGCGCGGCCGTTACATGGCCCAGGAGCAGATCAACGCGCTGCTGGTCGAGCACGCGCGGGCCGGCCGACGGGTGGTGCGGCTCAAGGGCGGCGACCCGTTCGTGTTCGGCCGCGGCATGGAGGAGCTGGAGGCCTGCGTGGCCGCCGGCGTCCCGGTCGAGGTGGTGCCGGGGGTGACCTCGGCGATCGGCGTCCCGGCGCTGGCCGGCATCCCGGTGACCCACCGCGGGCTCACCCACGAGTTCGTCGTCGTCTCCGGCCACGTGCCCCCGGGCCACCCCTCGTCGCTGGTCGACTGGACCGCCCTCGCCCGGCTGCGCGGCACCCTGGTCGTGCTCATGGGCGTGGACACCGCCCCGGCGATCGCCGCGGCCCTCGTCGAGCAGGGCCGCGCGCCGGACACCCCGGTCGCCGTCGTCGCCGACGGGTCGACCCCCACGCAGCGGACCGTGCGCACCACGCTCGCCGGGCTGGCCCGGACGCTGGCCGACGAGGGCATCCGCCCGCCCGCGGTCTGGGTGGTCGGCGAGGTCGTGCGGCTGGCCGCGGAGCTCAGTCCGTCGCGCTGACGTCCGGGACCCGGGCCCGCCGGAGGTCGCGTGGCCGTCGACCGAGGCCGGCTGCCCCGGGTCGGCCCCGACCAGGGGCTCGCCGCGAGGAGGACGGGTCCGTCAGATGTTCGCGCCGTCCGGGGGCGGTTCCTCGGGCAGCGGGGCGGCGAACCCGCCCCCGTTCGCCTCGGGTGGGGTCATGCCGACGGTGTAGGCGGTCATCGACAGCGAGCCGTAGGCGTAGCCGTCGACCAGCACGTCGGCGGTCGTGCCGGTCGCGCCGGCCACCCCGGCGACGTAGAGCAGCGGCAGGAAGTGGTCCGGCGTCGGGACGGCGAGGTCGTAGTCACGGTGTCCGTCCAGCTTGGCCACCTCGGTGGGCTCGAGCTGCATCAGCTCGCGGGCCTCCTCGTCGAACCGGCGCGCCCAGTCGAACCCGGCGTCGGGCATCGCGCGGCTCACCCCGCCGAGGTTGTGGACGACGTTGCCGCTGCCGATCACCAGCACGCCGTCCTCCCGCAGCGGTGCGAGGGACGCCCCCAGCTGCAGGTGGTAGTCGAACGGCTTGAGCGCGTTGATCGACAGCTGCACGACCGGGATGTCGGCATCCGGGAAGGCGTGCCGCAGCACCGACCAGGTGCCGTGGTCGATGCCCCAGCTGTCCACGTCGGCGCCCACCCACGTCGGGTGGACGACGTCGGCGATCTCCTGGTGCAGCTCGGGCAGCCCCGGGGGCTCGTAGCTGACGTCGAACAGCTCGCGCGGGAAGCCGAAGAAGTCGTGGATGGTGCGCGGCCGCGGCATCGCCGTCACGGCGGTGGCGTGCACGTACCAGTGGGCCGAGACGACCAGGATGGCCCGTGGCCGGGGCACCGACTGGCCGAACGCCCGCCATGCCTGGGTGTAGCGGTTCTCCTCGAGGGCGTTCATCGGGTTGCCGTGGCCGATGAACGCGGCGGGCATGACCGGCATGGGGCTGCTCCCTCGTCGACGGCGACCCCCCGATCATCACCCGCACCCGCGCCGTTAGCGAGGCCGTCCGGTCACCCCGCATTCGACACCGGCGGCACCCGCCGCAGCGCCGGGGACAGCCAGCGGGCCCCCGGTCCCTCCCCGCCGGCGACGTCCCCGGGGTTGGACAGCGCGCACCGGGTCAGCGACAGGCAGCCGCAGCCGATGCACGACGACAGCCCGTCCCGCAGCTGGACCAGCGCGGCGATCTGGTCGTCGAGGCGGTCCCGCCAGCCCTGCGACAGCCGTGCCCAGTCCCGCGCCGACGGCGTGCGCCCCTCGGGCAGGGTCGCCAGCGCGTCCCTGATCTCCGGCAGCGTCAGCCCCACGTTCTGCGCCGCCCGGATGAAGGCCAGCCGACGCAGCACGCTGCGGGGGAAGCGGCGGGCACCCCCGGCCGTGCGGGACGCCGTGATGAGTCCCTGCGTCTCGTAGTAGCGCAGCGCCGACGCGGCGACCCCCGACCGCTGCGCCACCTGCCCGATCGTCAGCTCCTCGGCCACGACACCTCCCGACCGTCGAGACGGCCCGAGCCCTTGACCTCAAGTGGACTTGAGATCTCACCGTAGTCCCATGAGCACCCCGACCGCACTCGTCACCGGAGCGTCCCGCGGCCTCGGCGCCGCCCTCACCGAGGCCCTCAGCCGGCGTGGCTGGCGGCTGGTCGTCGACGGCCGCGATCCCGACCGTCTCGCCGCCACCGTGGCCGCCCTCCCCCGGCCCGGACTCGTGACTGCCGTCGCCGGCGACGTCGCAGACCCCGCACACCGGGCCGCACTCGCCGCCGCCGTCCCCGGCCGGCTCGACCTGCTGGTCAACAACGCCAGCGACCTCGGCCCCACCCCGATGCCCCGCCTGGCCGACCTGCCCCCCGCCGCCCTCGAGCGCGTGCTCGCGGTCAACACCGTCGCCCCGCTGGCCCTCCTGCAGGCGGTGCTGCCGGCACTGGAGCGCGCCGGCGGGCGGGTGCTGGACATCAGCAGCGACGCCGCCGTCGAGGCCTACCCGGGCTGGGGCGGGTACGGCGCGAGCAAGGCCGCGCTGGACCAGCTGACCGCCGTCCTCGCCGTCGAGCACCCCCACCTGCGCCTCTACGCCGTCGACCCCGGCGACATGGCCACCGACATGCACCGCGCGGCGGACCCCGACGCGACCGGCCTGCCGGCCCCGGAGTCGGTCGTCCCGGCGCTGCTGCGGCTGGTCGACGGCGACCTGCCCAGCGGCCGGTACCGCGTGGCGGCCTCCCCGCAGGGGCCCGCCGCGAGCCTGCGAGGGGTGGGGGGCAGGGAGGTCCTCCCGCTCGCCGTCGACGCCCCGGTCGGCCTGGAGGTGACCCGGTGAGCGCACCGGCGATGGGCCGGGAGGCGACCGCCCCGCCCGAGCACCGCGGCGTGGCCCGGGACGGCGTCCGCCTGATGGTGGTCCGCCCCGACGGTCTGTCGGACGCCACCTTCCGCGACCTGCCCGACCACCTCGAGCCCGGCGACCTGCTCGTGGTCAACACCTCCGCGACGCTGCCCGCCCGGCTGGACGCCCGCCGCGCCGACGGCACGACCACCCCGCTGCACGTCTCGACGGCCCTGGACGACGGCGACTGGGTGGTCGAGGTCCGCCGCCCGGACAACGACGGCCCCGACCGCGGCGTCGAGCCCGGCACGGTGCTCGGCCTGCCCGGCGGCGTCCGGCTGCAGCTGCTCGCGGGCTTCCCGGACCCGGCCCGGCCCTCACGGCTGTGGCGCGCCCGGCCCGACCGGCCGGTGGCGGTGGCCGAGCACCTGCGCCGGCACGGACAGCCGATCCGCTACGGCTACCTCACCGCCGCCCCGTCGCTGGCCGACGCGCAGAACGTCTACGCCACCGAACCGGGCAGCGCCGAGAACGCCAGCGCCGGGCGGCCGTTCACCGAGCCGCTCCTCGTGCGGCTCATGGCCCGCGGCGTCGTCGTCGCCCCGGTGGTCCTGCACGCCGGCGTCTCCAGCCCCGAGCTGCACGAGCCCCCGGCGCCGGAGCGGTTCCGCGTGCCCGGGCCCACCGCGCGGCTGGTCGAGGCCACCCGCCGGGCCGGTCAGCGGGTGGTCGCCGTGGGCACCACCGTCACCCGCGCGCTGGAGTCCGCGACCGGCGAGGACGGCGTCACGCGCGCGGCCGCCGGCTGGACCGACCTCGTCCTCGGCCCCGGCCGCGCGGTCCGGGCGGTGAGCGGGCTGGTCACCGGTCTGCACGCGCCCGACGCCAGCCACCTGTTGCTGTTGGAGGCCGTCGCCGGGCGGGAGCTGGTCGACCGCGCCTACGCCCGCGCCGCCGCCACGGGGTACCTGTGGCACGAGTACGGCGACACGATGCTGTTCCTGCCCTGAGGGCCGCAGCGGCCCGTCGGCCCCCGGTCGGGTGGCACGGACGCGTTCGGGCGACGACGCTGGAGGAGCCGGAGGGCGCCCTCCGGGGCGCCGGGCCAGGACGGCCCCCCACCTCCGGCCACGGCCCGGGCCGGCGGCCCGGGCGCGGGAGGCGACATGCCAGGGACGTGGCTGCTCGGCGCGCAGGCGCCGCCCGGCACCGACGGGGAGGGCCCCCGGGCGGTCCTGCTCGGCCTGCGGGCCGGCGGCGACGGGGCGGGCGGGTCCGAGGACCCGCTCGACGAGCTGCAGCGGCTGGCCGAGACCGACGGGGTGGCGGTCGTCAGCCGGATGACGCAGGCCCGCGACCGGCCCGACCCGGCCACCTACCTGGGCGCCGGCAAGGTCACCGAGCTCGCCGAGCTGGTGCGGGAGCAGGAGGCGGCCCTGGTGATCGCCGACGGCGACCTCTCCCCCGCGCAGGTCCGCAACCTGGAGGAACGGCTGGGCGCGCGGGTGGTCGACCGGACGGCGCTGATCCTCGACATCTTCGCCCAGCACGCACGCAGCAGTGAGGGCAAGGCGCAGGTCGAGCTCGCCCAGCTGGCCTACCAGCTCCCCCGGCTGACCGGGCACGGGACCGAGCTGTCCCGGATCGGCGGCGGCCGGACGGCGGGCGGTGCCGGCACCGGGGTGCGCGGGCCCGGCGAGATGCGGCTGGAGAGCCAGCGCCGGCAGCTGCGCCGCCGGATCACGCTGCTGCGCCGGCAGGTGCAGGAGACGGCCCGCCGCCGGGAACGCACGCGGCTGCGGCGCCGCCGGAACCGGGTGCCGGCGGTGGCACTGACCGGCTACACCAACGCCGGCAAGTCCGCGCTGATGAACCGGCTGGCCGGCGCCGACGTCCTGGTGCAGGACGCACTGTTCGCCACGCTGGACCCCACCGTCCGCCGGACCCACACCCCCGGCGGGCGCGAGTACACCCTCACCGACACCGTCGGCTTCGTGCGCCACCTGCCCCACCAGCTGGTGGACTCCTTCCGCTCGACCCTGGAGGAGGTCGTCGAGGCCGACCTGGTGCTGCACGTCGTCGATGCCTCCGCACCCGACGCGATGGCCCAGGTGACGACGGTGCGCGGGGTGCTCTACGAGATCGGCGCCCGCGACCACCCGGAGCTGCTGGCCCTGAACAAGGTCGACATCGCGCCACCCGAGTGGCTCGCGGGGCTGCGGGCCGCCTACCCCGACGCTGTCCCGGTGTCGGCGCTCACCGGCGAGGGCATCGACGACCTCCGGCGGGCGGTGGAGGAGCGACTGGACCGGTAGGGGTCAGCCCATGCGGGCGGCGGTGTCGGCGAGCAGCACCTCCCGGTGCGCCGCCGGGCGGCGGGGGCAGGAGGTGCACAGCGGCTGGCCGGGCAGCCGGTAGAGCAGGCAGCACGACACCCGGCGCACGAAGCGGATCCCGTCGACGTCGACGTACCCCGGCACCGGCAGCGGCGTCCCGACGGCGGCTGCCAGCGGCGCGGCGAGCGCGGTCGCGCCCGGCACGTCGCCCAGCGCGCGGCCCACCGCCAGCAGCCGGCCGGCCAGCGAGTCGGCGGCGATCGCCCACAGCGGTCGCGGCCGCATCCCGCCGGCCTCGGCCACCGCGCCCACCACCGCCGCCAGCGAACTCCGCAGCTCCGCCGCGAGGTCGCCGCCCCCGGCCGCTGCGCCCGCCGCGGTCGCCGCCACGAGCACGCCGCCGGAGAGCTCGGCGAGGGTCGTGTCGGGCAGCCGGGCCGACAGCGGGTGCCCGGTCAGCAGGCCGGCGAGTGGCGGGGTCAGCAGCACCGAGGACGCCGAGTACCACCAGACGGTCGCGAGCACCCGCCGGTCGTCGCTGCGGTACCGCTCGGCCAGGTCCGCCAGGCGGCCGGCGGTCCACGCCGGGTCGGCCAGCCGGACGGCCGGCAACGGGCGGGCCGACGGGGGCGCGAGCAGGCCCAGCGCGGCGGCGCCCGGCACCCGGGCGGCCACCTCCACCTGCGCGTCTCCGGCCACCGGTGCAGTCTCGTCCCCGAGCACGCCACACGGGGCAGACGCGGGCGGCTCGGGACCATACGGTGTGGCGGGGAGCACGTTCCGTCGTCCCCTGGGCGACGGCCGAGACCAGGAGGATCCCGCATGAGCGAGTCGACCGAGGTGGAGGGCCGCCGGTTCCCGGCGCCCGAGCAGCTGGCCGCCCAGGCCAACGTGGGTCCCGACGTCTACGAGGCGGCGTCGCGCGACCGGCTGGCCTTCTGGGCCACGCAGGCCGGGCGCCTCACCTGGGCGCAGGAGTGGGACGAGGTCCTCGACTGGAGCAACCCGCCGTTCGCCAAGTGGTTCGTCGGCGGCAAGCTCAACGTCGCGTACAACTGCGTCGACCGGCACGTCGAGGCCGGCCACGGCGAGCAGGTCGCCTACCACTGGGAGGGCGAGCCGGGCGACACCCGCACGATCACCTACGCCCAGCTCAAGGACGAGGTCTGCAAGGCCGCCAACGCCCTGACCGAGCTGGGTGTGCAGACCGGAGACCGGGTCGCCATCTACATGCCGATGATCCCGGAGACGGTCGTCGCGATGCTCGCCTGTGCCCGCATCGGCGCCGTCCACATGGTGGTCTTCGGCGGCTTCTCCCCCGACGCCCTGGCCAGCCGGATCACCGACGCCGGCGCCCGGGTGGTCGTCACCGCCGACGGCGGCTACCGCCGCGGGGCGCCGAGCGCGCTCAAGCCCAACGTCGACGAGGCGCTGACCAGGACCGAGGGCGTGCGCAGCGTCGTCGTCGTCCGGCGGACCGAGCAGGACGTCGAGATGACCGAGGGCCGCGACGTGTGGTGGCACGACCTGGTCGACCGGCAGTCGACGGAGCACACCCCCGAGGCGTTCGACGCCGAGCACCCGCTCTACATCATGTACACGTCCGGGACGACGGCGAAGCCCAAGGGGATCCTGCACACCAGCGGCGGCTACCTGACCCAGGTCAGCTTCACGCACTGGGCGAGCTTCGACCTCAAGGCCGACACCGACGTCTTCTGGACCGCCGCCGACGTGGGCTGGGTGACCGGCCACAGCTACATCGTCTACGGACCGCTGTCCAACCGGGCGACCAGCGTCATGTACGAGGGGACGCCGGAGACCCCGCACCGCGGCCGCTGGTTCGAGCTCATCGAGAAGTACCGGGTCTCCATCCTCTACACCGCCCCCACGGTGATCCGGACGTTCATGAAGTGGGGCGAGGACATCCCCGCCGGCTTCGACCTGACCAGCCTGCGCGTCCTGGGGTCGGTCGGTGAGCCGATCAACCCCGAGGCCTGGCTCTGGTACCACAAGAACATCGGCGGCGGGCGCTGCCCGATCGTGGACACCTGGTGGCAGACCGAGACCGGCGCGCACATGATCAACCCGCTGCCGGGCGTCACGGACCTCAAGCCCGGCTCGGCCCAGACGCCGTTCCCCGGCATCTCGGCCAAGGTCGTCGACGACGAGGGCAACGAGCTCGGTGACGACACCACCGGCCTGCTGGTGCTCACCGAGCCGTGGCCGTCGATGCTGCGCACGATCTGGGGCGACGACGACCGCTACGTCGACACCTACTGGTCCCGGTTCGGCAAGGACGTCTACTTCGCCGGGGACGGCGCCAAGAAGGACGCCGACGGCGACATCTGGCTGCTGGGCCGGGTGGACGACGTCATGAACGTCTCCGGGCACCGCATCTCCACCACCGAGGTCGAGTCCTCGCTGGTGGCCCACCCGGCGGTGGCCGAGGCGGCGGTGGTCGGCGCCAGCGACCCGACCACGGGCCAGGGCATCGTCGCCTTCGTCATCCTGCGGGGCAGCGCCGAGGACTCCGGCGACGACCTGGTGCAGCAGCTGCGCCAGCACGTGGCCAAGGACATCGGCCCGATCGCCAAGCCCCGCCAGATCATGGTCGTGCAGGAGCTGCCCAAGACCCGCTCGGGCAAGATCATGCGGCGGCTGCTGCGCGACGTCGCGGAGAACCGCGAGCTCGGTGACGTCACCACGCTCACCGACTCCTCCGTGATGAACCTGATCAAGGACAAGTTGCCGGCGTCGTCCGGCTCGGAGGACTGAGGGAGGGCCCCGGGCTCCACCGTGGGGAGCGCCCGCAGGGGGTCACGCCGGGGAGGGCCGCGGCCCTCCCCGGCCCCGTCCGGGGGACTCGGGGACGCGCTCCCGGCGATCATGGGGCACGATTCCCCCAGCCCCGCGTGCAGGCGGGACGTCCGACCGCCCCAGTCCAGGAGGTGCCCCCCGTGGCCCACAGCGCATCGTCGACCCCGCACCAGGGCCGGCCCGCCGGCGCGGAGGAGCCCTCGGTCGGAGCGCTCGTGCAGAGCGCCATGGCCGACGTCTCGACGCTGATCCGCAGCGAGATCGAGCTGGCGAAGGCAGAGGTCGGGAGGTCTGCGAAGAAGGCCGGGATCGGCGTCGGCGCCTTCGGTGCCGCGGGCGTCCTGCTCGCCTTCTCCGGCATCTTCATCTTCGTCGCGATCGCCGAGTTCCTCACCTGGCTCGGCCTGGAGCGGTGGATCTCCTACCTGATCGTGTGGGCGCTCATCGTGCTGCTGGCCGGGATCGCCGCGCTGATCGGCCGCAGCTCGCTGAAGAAGATCGAGAAGCCCGAGCGGACGCTGGAGACCCTCCGTGAGCTGCCAGAGGTCGTGCACCGTGAGGCTCCCGGCGAGCGCCGCCGTGAGGTGCCGACGGTGAGCAACGGCCGGGTGGCCCTGCGCGGCAACGACAACTACCGCGTCTGACCGGGGCCCGCGCCCAGCGCCCCGGTCGGTGAGCGTCCCCGAGGAGGAGCCGCCCGACGCCACCAGCGTCCTGCTGCCCGGCCCCTGGACCCACCGCGACGTCTCCGCCAACGGCGTCCGGCTGCACGTGGCCGAGGCCGGCGAGGGCCCCCTGGTGCTCCTCCTGCACGGCTTCCCGGAGTTCTGGTGGAGCTGGCGGTCGCAACTGCCCGCGCTGGCCGCGGCGGGCTTCCACGCCGTCGCCCCCGACCTGCGCGGCTTCGGCGGCAGCGACAAGCCACCGCGGGGCTACGACCTGCCCACGGCCGCCTCGGACGTCGCCGCACTCGTGCGCGCGCTCGGCGAGCGGGACGCCGTCGTCGTCGGGCACGACTGGGGCGGGCTGGTGGCCTGGTCGGTGGCGGCCCTCCACCCGCGCAGCGTCCGCAGGCTGGTCGTGCTGTCGATGGCCCACCCCCGGCGCCTGCGGGCGTCGCTGACCGACCGGGCGCAGCGGCGGGCACTGCGGCACGTCCTGGGTTTCCAGCTGCCGCGGTTGCCCGAACGCCGGCTGACCCGCGCCGACGACGACCCGGTGGCCGAGCTGATGCGCCGGTGGGCCGGCCCGGCCTGGACCTCCACCGCCGACTTCGCGCAGGCCGTGGAGCGCTACCGCTCGGCGGCCCGCATCCCGCAGGCCGCCTACGGCTCGATGGAGTACTTCCGCTGGGCCGGCCGCTCGCAGATCCGCCCCGACGGGTGGCGCTACGCCCGCCGGATGGCCGCCCCGGTCACCGCGCCGACGCTGCAACTGCACGGTGACCTGGACACCTGTGTGCTGCCGTCGTCCGCGCTCGGGTCGGGCCGCTACGTCGCCGGCTCCTACGACTGGCGCGCGCTCCCCGACGTCGGCCACTTCCCGCACGAGGAGGCCCCGGAGGCGGTGAACCGCACGCTCGCGGAGTGGGCCGCCGAGTGACGCGAGGGGGCGGCCCCGTCCCGGGTCGGGCCCGTCCAGGGCCCCGCCGCGAGCCCGCGAGCGGTGCGGACGGGGGCCTCCGACGAGCAGCGGGCAGGCGGTCCTCCTACTCGCAGGCGCCCGTGGGCACCTCCGCGGTCGCCGACAGCCCCGCCTGGCGGGCCGGGTCGACCTGGGCGTTGGTCAGGGCGTAGCCGGTGTGCGGGTCGTCGATGGCCGAGGCGAACACGACGCCGAGCACGTGACCCTGCCGGTCGAACAGCGGGCCGCCGGAGTTGCCCGCGCGCACGTCGCCGCGCAGGGCGTAGACGTCACGGACCACCGTCTGGGAGTTGCGGAAATCAGGCCCGCTGATCTCGCCGCGGTCGCGCACCCGGGCCGGGCCGACGAACAGCCCGCCACCCCCGGGGTACCCCATGATGATCGCGTCGGCGCCGGAGTCGACCGGCGCCGGCGCGAAGGTCAGCGGCACCTGCGGCAGCCCGGGGACGGCGAGGACGGCCACGTCGGTCTCCTCGTCGACGTACACCGGCGTCGCCTCGTACTCCTCGCCCTCCGCGCTGACCACCGGGTCGCTGACCCCGGCGAGCACGTGCGCGTTGGTCATCACCCGCTCCCGGGCGTAGACGAAGCCGGAGCCGTCGATCTGCCGGGCGCAGGACGGTGCGACGCCGCGGATCTGCACGACCGAGCCCTGCACGGAGTTGACCACCGGGCTGGCCAGCAGCGCCTGGTCCGGTTCGGGGACCTCGGGGACGTCGGTGGGGGTGAGCGGGTCGAGGACGTCGGGCAGGCCGCGCCGGTCGATCGCCTCCCGCAGCGAGTCGTACACCGACCGGACGCCGTCGGGGACACTGCGGTCGACCGCCTGGACCAGCGCCGACTGGCGCACCTGCCCGGCGACCTGGGGGAACGGCGCGGTGGCCAGCGGGGTGGCCACCATCCACGCGACCAGCAGCACCGCGGCGGCCGACAGCACCGCCCCGGCCACCGCGTCGACCGTCTTGGCCGGCTCCCAGGTGACCCGGCGGCGCACCGCCCGGCCGACCGCACCGGCCAGCACCTGGCCCAGCAGCGCACCGGCCAGGACGACGACCAGCGCGGCGAACACCCGGGTGACCGGCGAGCCGTCCACCCGTTCGGTGACCGGCCCCGACAGCTGGGCGCCGAGGACCGCGCCGCCGAAGAAGCCGAAGAAGGACGCCGCGGAGACGATGACGCCCTGGCGGAAGCCGGAGAAGCCGAAGGACAGGGCCAGGACGATGAGGACGACGTCGACGATCGACACGCCGGTCAGCCCTCCACCGTCATCGTGCCGAACTGCTGGAGCTGGGTGTGGAAGCTGCACTCGAACAGGTGCTCACCGGGGACCGACACGGTGAACTCGATGGTGCGGCTCTCCCCCGGTGTGAGCAGCGGGATCTCCGGGACGATCGGCTCCGGACCGGCGTCCGGGGTGAACCGGAAGTTGTGGGTCAGCTGCTCGGCGACGTTCACCACGGTCAGCCGGACCTGCCCCGGGGCGACGGTGAAGGTGTCCGGGGTGAAGACGTAGTCGTCCTGCGTCTGCAGGGTGACCTCCTGGACGCCGTCGGCGGCGGTGGTCACCGTGCCGAGGTCCGGCCCGGCCGACGTCGACGCCGCCGGGGGCCCGGCCTCGCCGCCGCAGCCGGCGAGCAGGACCACTCCGGCGGCGACCACGACGGCCTTCCCGCGGAGGCCCCCCGCGAGCCTCGACCTGCCTGCCTGCGGGATCCCGCCGCGAGCCGGCGGCCGGTGGGGCGCAGGCGGGGCCTCCACGGGGGGCAGGCAGGTCCTTCTACCGTTCATCGCGGGGGAACCGTACGCGTCGGAGGCCCGTCCGGTGCGGGGTCGGCCACCGTCGGCGCGGCGGCGTCCTCCTCCTCGACGGCGTCGAGGGTGCCCGGCAGCTGCGGCCGCCGCGCGCCGAGCACGGGCAGCTCCCGGACGTCGGTGTGGTCCCACGGGCGGGCCAGGCCGGCCGCCTCGAGGATCGCGTCGAGCAGGCCGGCGGTGAACCCCCACACGACCATCCCGGCCACCCCGAACGCCGGGCCCACGTAGCCGGAGGGGTGGCGGGCCCGGAACCGGTTGGCGGGGTCGGTGAGCTCGGCGAGCGGCACCCGCGCCACGCGGGCCACCTCCCGGGGGTCGCCGACGCTGACCTCGCGCGGGTCGTCCCACCACCCGACCACCGGGACGACGAGGTTGTCCGAGGGCCCGAGGAACAGCTCCGGCAGGGTGGCGAGCACCCGGACCCCGTCGGGGTCGATGCCGGCCTCCTCCTCAGCCTCCCGCAGGGCGGTACCGACGGGGTACTCGTCACCGGGGTCGGCGCCACCCCCCGGGAAGGCCGGCTGCCCGGCGTGCGTGCGCAGGTGGGCGGACTTCTCGATGAGCAGGACGTCGGCGCCGCGTGGCCCCTCGCCGAAGAGGATGAGCACCGCCGAGCGGCGGGCGGTCGCGGTCGGCCGGGGGGCGCGGTGGCGCAGCGGCAGGTCGGCGCCGTGGTCCAGCAGCCGGTGCAGGTAGGCCGGGAGGCCGTCGGGCCGCTCCCGCTCGCCGGCCGGCGCGCTCACAGCTGCACCCCCAGGTGCTCGGCCACCAGGCCCTCCAGCTCCTCCAGCGAGGTCACCGGGCGCAGCTGCAGGTGGGCGACGGAGCCGTCGGCGCGGAGGAAGTAGGTGTAGGGCAGTCCCCGCAGGCCCTGCTCGATGGCGAGATCCCCGTCGGCGTCCACGCCGGTGGGCATCGTGACGCCCGCGTCGGCGGCGAAGGACCGGCCGTTGTCCGCCGTGTCCTGGCTGACCAGACCGACGACCCGCAGCCGGTCGCCGGCCGCGTCGGCCAGCTGCTGCACCAGCGGCAGCTCCTCCCGGCACGGCCCGCACCAGCTCGCCCACAGGTTCACCACGGTGGGCGTCCCCTGCGCGCGGCCGAAGGCCAGCTGCCCGCCGCCGAGGCAGTCCACCGTCACGTCGGCGAGCACCTCGCCCCCGGACGCCGGCTCGTCGGGCTGCTCCGGGCAGGCCGCGGTGGTGTCCGCCACGGTCGGTGCAGCCGAGGGGGTGGCACCGTCGTCCGTGGCCTCCGCGCCGCACCCGGTCAGGGCGAGCAGCAGCGCCCCGGCGGCGGCCCACCCGCGGACGCTCATTCGGTGTCGGAGGCGGCCGGCGTCTTGACCAGCTTCAGCGCGACCTCCGGATCGGTGGGGCCGATGCCGTAGGACGGGCACCAGCGGGCCAGGCCACACGCGCCGCAGGCCGCCTTCTTGGCGTGGCAGACCCGCCGGCCGTGGAAGATCACCCGGTGGCTGAAGTCGGTCCACTCCTTCTTCGGCACCAGCTCGGCGACCTCGGTCTCGACCTTGACCGGGTCCTCCTCCGCCGTCCAGCCGAAGCGCCGCACCAGCCGGCCGAAGTGCGTGTCGACGGTGAGCCCGGGGACGCCGAAGGCGTTGCCGAGGACGACGTTGGCCGTCTTGCGCCCGACCCCGGGGAGCGTGACGAGGTCGGCCATCCGGGCGGGGACCTCGCCGTCGAACCGCTCGACCAGCGCCTGGGCCAGCCCGAGCACCGAGGCGGCCTTGGCCCGGAAGAAGCCGGTGGGCTTGAGGATCTCCTCGAGCCGGGCGCGGTCGGCCCCGGCCAGGGCGACGGCGTCGGGGTACTCGGCGAACAGGGTGGGGGTCACCCGGTTGACCGTCTTGTCGGTGGTCTGCGCCGACAGCACGGTGGCGACCAGCAGCTCGAAGGGGTTGGTGAAGTCCAGCTCGCAGTGCGCGTCGGGGTGGATCAGCGCCAGCTCGCGGGCCATCCGCCGGGCGCGGCGGGTGCGCGCGAGCGGCGTCTCCTCGGGGTCGTACGGCGCTCCGCCACGGGCGGCGGCGCGCCGCGCGCGCGGGGGGACGGGTCGTGCGTAGGCGGGCGAGGACACGCGGTCGAGGGTAGGCGGATGAGCTGACGACCCCGGCTCCGTGTCATCATCGCAGCCGCCGTGAGCGGGAGGATCCCGGCTCGCGCAACGGGGTACACAGGAGTGCGCGCGGGCACCGGCCGGGCCGGTGCCGCCCCCGACGAGGATGGAGGAGGAACCCGGTGGTCGCCCTCATCGTCATCCTGTTCCCACCGCTGCTCATCGCGTTCCTGCTGGTCATGGAGCGGGTCGAGGAGCCGCTGCGGCGCCCCACCGGTCCGCGCGAGGTCGCCGAGTTCCTCTCCACGGCCAGCCCCGGCGAGGTCGACACGCTGGCCACCTCCGGCATCCGCCGGGCCATGGCCCGGTGGCGGCGGCGGCGCTCGTCGCGGGTGCTGCAGGAGGCCGAGCCGCCCGTCGTGTGAGGACCGACCGGCGCCCGGCCGCGCCGCCCACCCCCTCGTCGGAGTTATACGACCTCCCACTGATCGGGTGACCACGCGCACAGCCCCCTAGACTCACTGCGGACAGCGCCGCGCCGCAGGCGCGCGCTCTCCGGGAGGCGCCGGTTGTCGGCGTTCCCACTGGTCGTGCGAGAGGACGCGTAGTGGACGAGGTGCTGGCCCAGTCCGGGCTCTTCCAGGGACAGTCGGAAGAGGCGGTGGAAACGGTCATCAGCCGCCTCGAGACGATCACGCTGCCGCGAGGCCGGGTCGTGTTCAACGAGGGCGAACCGGGCGACAGCCTCTACATCGTCATGTCCGGGAAGATCAAGCTGTCCCGACGCTCCCCCGACGGCCGCGAGAACGTGCTCGCCGTCATGGGCCCGTCGGACCAGTTCGGTGAGCTCTCGGTGTTCGACCCCGGGCCGCGCACCGCGACGGCGACCGCGGTCACCGACGTCAAGCTGGCCCGGATGCCGCAGTCGGTCATCCGTCCGTGGATCGAGGCGCACCCGGAGATCGGGGAGCAGCTCCTGCGCGTGCTGGCCCGCCGCCTGCGGCGGACCAACGACTCCGTGGCCGACCTCATCTTCACCGACGTCCCCGGCCGGGTGGCCAAGGCGCTGCTGCAGATGGCCGACCGGTTCGGCAGCCGTGAGGGCGAGGGCCTGCGGGTCAAGCACGACCTCACGCAGGAGGAGCTGGCCCAGCTGGTCGGCGCCTCCCGCGAGACGGTGAACAAGGCGCTGGCCGACTTCGTGCACCGCGGCTGGATCCAGCTGCAGGGCAAGTCGGTCGTCGTCCTGGACGAGGAGCGTCTGCGCCGCCGCGCCCGCTGACTGCTCACGTCGGAGGCCCGGGACCCACGTGGTCCCGGGCCTCTCGCGTCGACCCGTGGGGTCGCAGCACGCGACCGCGCCCCGGGCGTCGTGCCGAGTAGGTCCCGGAGGGTCCGCGCAGGCACGACGCAACGGCTCGGCCCGGGCCGGGACGGCACCGGGCCGCGGTGTCGTCCGGTAGGACGACGGTGTCATCGCGGGGTGAGCCGGAGGCTCACGAGGGCAACGGCACGACCAGCCGGATCCGCGTGCCGTCGGGCAGGACCGCCCAGCGTCCGTCGGGTTCGTCCTCGAACGTGGGGCTGATCGGCTGCAGCGGTTCCGGCGGGGAGCCGGCCAGCACGGCGGCCACGTCGGCGAAGGGCTCCAGCTGGCCGAGGGTGTGGATCGTCGGCGGCAGCATCGGCCGCGTGCCCGCACGCATCTCCGCCAGCGCGGCGGCCGGCGTCAGCCAGCTCGCCTCGTCGGCCTCGCCGGTGACGTGCCGCGCCTCCTGTCCGACCGGCAGCGCCGCGGCGAAGAACTTGGTGTCGTACCGGCGCGGCTCGACCGGCGGGGTGACCCAGTGCGCGAACGGGCGCAACAGGTCCGACCGCAGGGCCAGGCCGCGGTCGGCGAGCAGTTCGGAGAGGGAGAGCTCCCGGGTCAACAGGGCCTGCCGCTGCGCCTCCCAGTCGTCACCGGACACCGACGGGACCACCCCGCCCACCCCGTCCGCGCCGTCGGCCGAGCCGGCGAGCAGGACGCCGGCCTCCTCGAACGTCTCCCGGACGGCGGCGCACACCAGCTCGCGGGCGGTGGGCTCGTCGCAGCCGAACGCCTCGGCCCACTGCGCCGGTGGCGGGCCGACCCAGGCGGTCTCCACGTCGGCGTCCCGCGGGTCGACGCCGCCACCGGGGTAGGCGGTCATGCCGCCGGCGAAGGGCATCCCTCGGGTGCGCCGCAGCAGGTAGACCTCGAGGCCCGGGGTGCCGTCCCGCAGCAGCAGGACGGTCGCCGCCTGCCGGGGCTCGGTCACCTCAGTTCGACGGTGAGCTCGACCTCGACCGGCGCGCCCAGCGGGAGCTCCGCGACACCGACGGCGCTGCGGGCGTGCCGGCCGGCGTCGCCGAAGATGCGGCCGAGCAGCTCGCTGGCCCCGTTGACCACGCGCGGCTGACCGGTGAACCCCTCGGCGCTGGCCACGTACCCGACCACGCGGACGACGCGGGCCACCGAGTCCAGCCCGACCAGGTCGTCCACGGCGGCCAGGGCGTTGAGCGCGCACAGCTTCGCGTCGTGCGCGGCGTCCTCGGGGTCCACGGAACCGCCGACCTTGCCGGTGCGGCGCAGCCCGCCGTCCACGAACGGCAGCTGCCCCGAGGTGTAGACCAGCTGGCCGCTGCGCACCGCCGGCACGTACGCGGCCACCGGTGCGGCCACCGCGGGCAGCCGGATGCCCAGCTCGACCAGCCGGGCGTGCCAGCTCTGGGTCTGGGGCGTCGTCATGGCGGGATCAGCCGACCGGGCGCTTGAGGTACGCGACCGGCTGCTCGGCGCCGGCCGGGCCGGGCAGCACCGTCACCAGCTCCCAGCCGTCGACCCCCCAGGAGTCGAGGATCGCCTTGGTGTTGTGGATCAACAGCGGGATGGTGGCGTACTCCCACCGGACGCGGGCCGGTTCGCTCATGGGCGCGACGCTAGCGCAGCCCGTCGACCCCGTCCCTCGCCCTCCCGCCGGATCCGTGGGAGGCCGGGTCCCGCTCCGAGCTCGCGAGGGGTGGGGAGCACGGGGTCCCCCTGAGCCCCTCGGCCCCGTCCCGGGTCCCGCTCCGAGCTCGCGAAGGGTGGGGAGCACGGGGTCCCCCTGAGCCCCTCGGCCCCGTCCCGGGTCCCGCTCCGAGCTCGCGAGGGGTGGGGAGGACGGGGTCCTTCTAGGCTGATCAGCGTGGCACCCGAACCCCCTCCCGTGCGCTGTCACGTCGTGACCGGCAAGGGCGGGACCGGCAAGACGACGGTGGCCGCCGCCCTGGCGCTCGCCCTGGCCGCCGACGGCCGGCACGTGCTGCTCGTCGAGACCGAGGGCCGGCAGGGCATCGCCCAGCTGTTCGACACCCCGCCCCTGCCCTACGAGGAGCGCCGGGTGGCGGTCACCCGCGGCGGCGGCGAGGTCAAGGCGCTGGCGATCGACATCGAGGAGGCACTCCTGGAGTACCTCGAGATGTTCTACAACCTCAAGCGGGCAGGCCGGGCGCTGCGCAAGATGGGCGCCATCGACTTCGCCACCACGATCGCGCCGGGTCTGCGCGACGTACTGCTCACCGGCAAGATCAAGGAGGCGGTCACCCGCCGCCGCGACGGCCGCTTGGTCTACGACGCCGTCGTCGTCGACGCCCCGCCGACCGGCCGCATCACCCGTTTCCTCGGCGTCACCGGGGAGGTGGCCGGGCTCGCCCGCTCGGGCCCGATCAAGACCCAGAGCGACGGGGTGATGGCCGTGCTCAAGTCGCCGCAGACCGCGGTGCACCTGGTGACCCTCCTGGAGGACATGCCGGTGCAGGAGACCGCCGACGCCATCGCCGAGCTCACCGAGGCGGGCCTGCCGGTCGGCTCGGTCATCGTGAACATGGCCGCCGAGCCCCTCCTGCCCGAGGAGCAGCTGGATCGGGCGGCCACGGCGGGCCTCACCGGCGCCGACCTCGCCCCCGCCCTCACCGCCGCGCACGTGCACGACGGCACGGCGCTGGCCGACGCGCTGGCCGCCCAGGCGGTCGAGCACGCGCAGCGCTGGGCCGCCCAGGACGAGCTGCGCGACGAGGTGGAGGCGCTGGGTCGGCCCACCGTCGAGCTGCCCCTGCTCCCCGGTCCCATCGACGTCGGGGCACTGTTCGAGCTGGCCGGCCGGCTGGAGGACCACCTGCGGACCGAGGTGGCCGCGTGAGCGAGGCCGCCGGGCAGACGGCGACCGCGCAGCAGGCGGCCGAGCCGACGGCGGGCGAGCGGCACCACCGGCATCCGCGCCCCGCCGCACCCCCTCCCCCCGAGGCGCTCCCCCTCGACCTGGCCGCGCTGATCACCGACCCCGAGACCCGGATCGTGGTCTGCTGCGGCGCCGGTGGCGTGGGCAAGACGACGACGTCGGCGGCACTGGCCCTGGCCGCCGCCGAGGCCGGCCGCAGCGTCGTCGTCCTGACCATCGACCCGGCCCGGCGGCTGGCGCAGTCCCTGGGTCTGGTGGAGCTGGACAACGAGCCGCGGCGGGTCGACGTCCCGGGGGCCGAGGGCGAGCTGCACGCGATGATGCTGGACATGAAGCGCACGTTCGACGACGTCGTGTGCGCACACTCGACGCCCGAGCGGGCCGAGCAGATCCTGGCCAACCCCTTCTACCAGGCGCTGTCCTCCTCCTTCGCCGGCACGCAGGAGTACATGGCGATGGAGAAGCTGGGCCAGCTGCGGGCCGGCGAGCAGTGGGACCTCATCATCGTCGACACCCCGCCGTCACGGTCGGCCCTGGACTTCCTCGACGCCCCCAACCGGATGAGCCGGTTCCTCGACGGCACGATGATCCGGCTGCTGACCGCCCCGGCCCGGGCCGGGGGGCGCGCCGGCATGCGCCTGGTGGGGGCCGGGTTCCTGGTGTTCAGCCGGATCATCAGCAAGGTCCTCGGTGGCCAGCTGCTGCGCGACATCTCCGCCTTCGTCTCCGCGCTGGACACGATGTTCGGCGGGTTCCGGGAGCGGGCCACCGCCACCTACGAGCTGCTGCGCCGGCCCGGCACCTGGTTCGTCGTCGTCGCGACACCCGAGCCCGACGCGCTGCGGGAGGCCTCCTACTTCGTCGACCGGCTGTCGGCCGAGCAGATGCCGCTGGCCGGGCTGGTGCTCAACCGCACGCACCCGCCGGCCACCACGGGGCTGACCGCCACCCGCGCCGACGCGGCCGCCGAGGAGGTCCTCGAGGCCGGCGGCGAGGGTGCCGAGCTGGCCGCCGGCGCACTGCGCGTGCACGCCGACCGGATGGCCGCCGCGGCCCGCGAGCAGCGCCTGGCCGACCGGTTCACCAGCGCGCACCCGCAGGTCCCCGTCCGCACCGTCCCGGCCGCCGCGGGCGACGTGCACGACCTCGACGGACTGCGGGTCATGGGCGCCGCGCTGACCGGTCCGGATGACGACACGCCGACAGGAGTCCCACGCACCAGAGTGCTCCCCGCGCGCCGTCGCTGACGGCGACGTCGGGGGCACGTCGCCACGTACATTTGCTCGCGATGTCTCCCGCCGCCCCCGCTCGCGCCCGGGTCCTCGCGAAGCTCGCCGCGACGATCGTCCTCGCCGGAGCCCTGCTCGCCGGCATGCTGCTGCCCTTCGTGGGGGGCACGGGCATGGTCGCCCGCAACTCCGCCTCCCTGCTCGACGCCCTCCCGGTCGAGCTCACGGACGAGGCACCCGCCGGCAACACCCGGGTGCTCGCCGCCGACGGGTCCCTGATCACGCACTTCTACCGGAACAACCGGACGCCGGTGGAGCCCGACCAGGTCTCCGAGGTGATGAAGCAGGCCCTGGTCGACATCGAGGACTCGCGCTTCTACCAGCACAACGGCCTGGACGTGCAGGGCACGCTGCGAGCGCTGGTGACCAACGTGGCGGCCGGGTCGGTGCGGGAGGGCGGCTCGACGCTGACCCAGCAGCTGGTCAAGCAGACCCTCGCCGAGACGGCGGCGACGCCCGAGGAGCGGCAGGCGGCCACCGAGGAGAGCCTGGGTCGCAAGCTCAAGGAGGCCCGGCTGGCCCTCGCCCTGGAGGAGAAGTACTCCAAGGACGAGATCCTCACCCGGTACCTGAACATCGCCTACTTCGGGCAGGGCGCGTACGGCATCCAGGCCGCGGCGCAGAAGTACTTCAGCGTGAACGCCGCCGACCTCACGCTGCCGCAGGCGGCGATGCTGGCCGGGCTGGTGCAGAGCCCGGCAAACGACGACCCGATCGCCAACCCGGAGAACGCCCAGGTCCGGCGCAACCAGGTGCTGCAGCGGATGTTCGACCTCGGGCACATCAGCGAGCAGGAGCTGACCGAGATCTCCGCCTCCCCGGTGCAGGTGACGCCGGGCGCGCAGCCGGCCAACGGCTGCATCGACGCCTCGATCGGCGGCTTCTTCTGCGCCTACCTGCACCAGTACCTCGTGCAGACGCTCGACATCTCCGACGACACGCTGCAGAACGGCGGTCTGACCATCCAGACCACGCTGCGGCCCGACATGCAGGCCGCCGGCGACCAGGCGGTGCTCAACACCCTCCCGATGGGCGACCGACTGGCCGGCATGTACACCGCCGTCGAGCCGGGCACCGGGCACCTGCTGGCGATGAGCGTCAACCGCCGCTACGGCTGCGACGGGCCCGAGTGCGAGTCCGTCGTCCTCAACACCGCCTACAGCCAGGGCGCGGGGTCGACCTACAAGACCTTCGTCGCCGCCGCCGCGCTGGCCGAGGGGTACTCGCAGTACTACACGCTCACCACCGGGGACCCCTACGTCTCCCGGGTCTACCGGGACGGCCGCGCCCGCTACGACGTGGAGAACGCCGGCAACTACCCGGCGACCCTGGACATGGAGCGCGCCCTCTACATGTCCTCCAACACCTACTTCCTCGCGCTCGAGGACGCCCTGGGCAGTGTCGAGAAGCCGGTGCGCATGGCCGAGGCCATGGGCATGGACTTCCGGTCGACCCCGGCCGACCAGATCATCGAGGAGAACCGCGGGTCGTTCACCTTCGGCGCCGAGCCGACCAGCCCGCTGGACCTCGCCGAGGCGTACGCGACCCTGGCCGCCAACGGCACGCAGTGCGACCCGACCCCGGTGACCGCCGTGCTCGACCACGAGGGCGAGCCGCTCACCGGCGAGGACGGGCAGCCGGTCGTCCGCGACGACAACTGCACCGCGGAGGCGATCCCGCGGGGCGTGGCCAGCACGCTCAACCAGATGCTGCGCAAGGACGTCGAGCCCGGGCACCCCGGTCAGACCGGCGCGCGCGCCTACGTGGACGGCCACCAGATCGCCGGCAAGACCGGGACGAGCCAGAACAACTTCTCGGTCGCCTTCGTCGGCTACACGCCGCAGTACGCGGCCAGCGTGATGGTGCTCAACCCCAAGGAGAACCAGAACGTCGGCGGCTTCGGTGGCGGCAAGGGCGCCACGATCTGGCACGACGCGATGCGGCCGGTCCTCGGGGGCCAGCCCATGGTGCCCTTCCCGGCGGCCGACCCCACCACCCAGAACGGCAACACCCGCCAGGTGCCCGCCTGCTCGTCGGAGGACGAGTGCCGGGCCGCGCTGCAGGCCGCCGGACTGGACTCCACCACCGTGGCCGTGGACAGCGACCAGGCGCCCGGCACGCTGCTGGGCACCGACCCCGGGGCCGGCGGCCGGGCCACGCCCGAGCAGGTCGTCACCATCCAGGTGAGCAACGGTGCGCGCTACGTCGCCCCCGCTCCGGACCCCGGCACCGGCCAGGTGCCCGCCGACGGCGGCGCCGTCCCGGGACCGGTCCCCGGCGGCGTCGTCCCGCCCGCGGGTGCGCCTCCGGCCGGCGGGGCCCCCACCGGCGGCTGACCCGGGTCAGCCGAGCTGGCGGCGGACCTCCGCGGCCACCCGGCCGCCCTCGGCCCGACCGGCCACCTCCCCCTGCACCGCGCCCATGACCCGGCCCATGTCCTTCATGCCGGTGGCCCCGGTGCGGGTGATGACGTCGGCGACGAGAGCGGCGAGGTCGGCGTCCTGGAGCTGGGCGGGCAGGTAGGCGCCGACGACGTCGCCCTCGGCGCGCTCGCGCTCGGCCTGCTCGGTGCGGCCGGCGGCGGCGAACGCCTCGGCGGCCTCCCGCCGCTTCTTGGCCTCCCGGCGCAACACGGCCTGGACCTCGTCGTCGGTCAGCTCGCGGGCCTCCTTGCCGGCCACCTCCTCCGCGGTGACGGCGGCCAGCACCATGCGGAGGGTCGCGGTGCGGAGCTCGTCGCGGGACTTCATCGCGGTGGTCAGGTCGGCGCGCAGCTGGTCCTTGAGCTCGGTCACGTCCCCAGCCTGGCATGACGGGTCCCGCGGGCACGTCCGTACCCTGGGTCACCGTGCGCGCGACCACCGCCGTCCCCTCCGCCGTCCTCGCCTCGGCCACCGCGGGGATCGCCTACGCCTCCCTCTACGAGCGCAACCGCTGGACGCTGCGCCGCTTCGAGGTCCCCGTGCTCCCGCCGGGTGCCGAGCCGCTGCGGGTGCTGCACCTGTCGGACCTGCACATGACCGCGGCGCAGCGGTCCAAGCAGGCGTGGGTGGCCTCGCTCGCCGGCCTCGAGCCGGACCTCGTGGTGGACACCGGGGACAACCTGGCCGGGCACGACGCGGTCCCGGGCACGCTGTGGGCGCTGGAGCCGCTGCTGGAGCTGCCCGGCGCCTTCGTCCTGGGCAGCAACGACTACTACGCCCCGAGGCCGAAGAACCCGCTCAAGTACTTCAAGCGCAACCACAAGCGGGTGCACGGCGACCCCCTGCCGTGGCGGGACCTGCGCGACGGCCTGACCCGCGGCGGCTGGCTGGACCTCACCAACGCCACCGGTGAGCTGGTCGTGCGAGGGACCCGAATCGTGTTCGGGGGCGTGGACGACTCGCACATCCGCCGGGACCGCTACGACCGGATCGCCGGCCCCGCCGACGCCGGCGCCGACCTGCGGATCGGGTTGGCGCACTCCCCCGAGCCGCGGGTGCTCGACCGCTTCGCCTCCGACGGCTACGACCTGCTGCTGTGCGGCCACACCCACGGCGGGCAGCTGCGCATCCCCTTCTACGGCGCGCTGGTCACCAACTGCGGCATCGACCGCGACCGGGTCCGCTGGCTGCACCGCTGGTCCGAGCCGACGCGGGAGCACCCGGCCGGTACCTGGCTGCACGTCTCCGCGGGACTGGGCACCAGCCCCTACGCGCCGGCCCGGTTCGCCTGCCCGCCGGAGGCGACGCTCCTCACCCTGACCGCCCGTCAGAGCTGAGGAGGGCGTCGGCTAGACTCGTCGCGTACCTCGGGGTGTGGCGCAGCTTGGTAGCGCGCGTCGTTCGGGACGACGAGGTCGCAGGTTCAAATCCTGTCACCCCGACCAGTGCTCAGGGGCCGCCGTGAGGCGGCCCCTGAGTCGTTCTCGCCGGTGTCTGCCCGCGCGGCGGTTCGTCCCGTCCGCACCGGGGCACCGGTGGGGCGATGACCGAGTGGTTGCTCCTCCTCGCCGCCGTCGCGCTGACCGCGCTCACCGGCTTCTTCGTGGCCGCCGAGTTCTCCCTGACCACGGTCGACCGTGGCCGGGCGGAGGAGGCCGCGGCAGCCGGTGACCGCCGCGCCCGTGGGGTGGTCACCGCCCTGCGGTCGCTGTCCACCCAGCTGTCGGCCGCCCAGCTCGGCATCACCCTGACCACGCTGGTCGTGGGGTACCTCGCCGAGCCGGCGCTGGGCCACCTGCTGCACGGCCCGCTGGAGGCGCTCGGCCTGCCGGCCGGCGCGGTCACCGGCGTCTCCTACGGCGTGGCCCTGGCCCTGGCCACCGTGCTGCAGATGCTGCTCGGCGAACTCGGTCCCAAGAACCTGGCGATCGCCAAGCCGCTCGCCGTCGCCGCCGCGGTGGCGCCCGGCATGCGGGCGTTCACGCGCGTCTCCGCCGTCGTGGTCAACGGGCTGCAGGCGGTGGCCAACGGCATCGTCCGCCGGCTCGGGATCGAGCCCCGCGAGGAGCTGGACTCCGCCCGCGGCGCCGACGAGCTGGCCGCCGTGGCGCGCCGCTCCGCCGAGGAGGGCGACCTCTCCCCCGTGGCCGCCCGCCTGCTGCAGCGCTCGCTGGGGCTGCGGCAGAAGCTCGCCACCGACGTCATGACCCCGCGCACCCGCCTGTGGACGCTGCGGGCCGGTGCCACCGCGGCCGACGTGATCGCCGCGTCGGTGGAGTCGGGCAACTCCCGCTTCCCGGTCTTCGGCGCCGACCTGGACGAGGTCACCGGGGTGGTGCACGTCAAGCACGCCGTCGCCGTCCCGGAGGGCGAACGCGCCACCCGCACCGCCGGTGAGCTGGCCGCCCCGGTGCTCGCCGTCCCGTCGTCGCTGCAGCTGGAGCGGCTGCTGGACCTGCTGCGCGAGCAGGGCCTGCAGATCGCCCTGGTGGTCGACGAGTGGGGCGCCACCCACGGCGTGGTGACCCTGGAGGACATCGTGGAGGAGCTGGTCGGCGAGATCGCCGACGAGACCGACCGGCCGCTGCGCACGCTGCGCCGGGCCGACGACGAGACCTGGCTGCTGTCGGGGCTGCTGCGCCCCGACGAGGTCCGCGACCGCACGGGGGTGCCGGTGCCGGAGGGCCGCTACGAGACGCTGGCCGGGTTCCTCGCCGAGCGGCTGCAACGGCTGCCGGAGGTGGGCGACACCGTGGACCTGGAGGGCGCCCGGCTCACCGTGGAGACCCTGGACGGACGGCGGGTGGCTCGGGTGCGCGCCGACCGGGTCGAGGTGCCCGTCGACGGGGTGGCGGCATGAGCGACGTCGTCAGCCTGCTGGTCCTCGTCGCGCTGCTGCTGGGCAACGCGTTCTTCGTGGCCGCCGAGTTCGCCCTGGTCTCCGCCCGTGTCGACCAGATCGAGCCGCGCGCCGAGGCCGGCTCGGCGAGGGCGGGCAAGACCCTCGCCGCGATGCGGAACGTCTCGCAGATGATGGCCGGGGCGCAGCTGGGCATCACGCTGTGCTCGCTGGGGCTGGGGGCCGTCGGCGAGCCGGCGGTGGCCCACCTCATCGAGCGGCCCATGGCGGCCCTCGGCGTCCCCGAGGGGCTGCTGCACCCGATCGCGCTGGTGATCGCGCTGTCCATCGTGACCGTGCTGCACATGGTGCTCGGCGAGATGGTGCCCAAGAACATCACCATCGCCGGCCCGGACCGCGCCGCGCTGGTGCTGGGCCCGCCGCTGGCGGCACTCGTGCGCGTGCTCAAGCCGTTCATCTGGTCCTTCAACACCGTGGCCAACGCCTTCGTCCGGCTCTTCGGCGTCCAGCCCACCGACGAGGTGACCGCCAGCTTCGACGAGGCCGAGATCCGCTCGATGATCACCCAGTCGCGCAAGCAGGGCCGGCTGGGCACCGAGGTCAGCGAGCTCGCCGCCGGAGCGCTGATGTTCGAGCAGCACGCCGTGGAGTCGGTGCTGCTGCCGCTGGACCGGGTGGTCACCGTGCCCCGGACCACGACGCCGCGGCAGCTGGAGGCCGTGGTCGCCGAGCACGGCTTCAGCCGCTACCCGGTGCGCGGTGCGGACGACGCGCTGACCGGGTTCGTGCACGTGAAGGACGTGCTGGCCGTCGAGGGCGAGGCGCGCGACCGGCCGATCGCCGAGGAGCACCTCACCCCGCTGGTCCCGCTGGCCCCGCGGTCGGGGCTGCCCGACGTGCTCGCCGAGATGCGCACCCAGGGCGCCCACCTCGGCCACGTGGTGCGGGACGGTGCCACGGTCGGCGTCGTCGCCCTGGAGGACGTGCTGGAGCAGCTGATCGGTGACGTGCGGGACGCCGCGGTGGACCACGCCGGGGCCGACGCACGGGTCGGGGCGGGAGCCGGGGGAAGATGAGCAGGTGAGAGCCGAGCCCGCCGCCGAGTCCGGCGTGATCACCCCCGCGACGCCGACGCCCTACGCGGCCGCCCTCCCGCCGGAGGTCACCGCCCGGTGGCAGGCCCGGTTCCGCGCGCCGCGGGTCAGCCTGCCCGACTGGGCGCGCGACGCACCGCACCGCTGCCTGTACTCCTCCGACGTCAGCGGCGTCGTCGAGCAGTACGCCTGGGACCGCACGACCGACGCCCACCGGCAGGCCACCGACCGGGCCAACGGCACGCTGATCGGCACCCTGAGCCCCGACGGCGAGACGATCTGGTGGTTCGCCGACACCGACGGCGACGAGTTCGGCGTCTGGATGGTGCAGCCCTTCGCCGGCGGCGACGACCGCGTCGCCGTCCCCGAGGTCGGGCCGGCCTACCCGGCGGGGCTGGAGATCGGCACGCGGGTGGTCGCCGTCGGCCGGTCCACCGACGAGGGCTCGGAGCTGTGGCTGGCCCCGGCCGGCGGGACGCCGCGGGTGGTCTACCGGCACGAGGACCCCGCCTCGGTCGACGCCCTGGCCCACGACGAGGACCTGCTGGTCATCTCGCACTCCGAGCACGGCGACCCGCGCTACCCCGCCCTGCGGGTGCTGCGCACCGACGACGAGTCGGTGGTCGCGGAGAAGTGGGACGGCGAGGGGCGCGGGCTGCACGCGCTGGAGTTCGCCCCGCTGCCCGGCGACCGGCGGCTCCTGGTCGGCCACGAGCGCCGCGGCCGCGAGGAGGTGCTCGTCTGGGACGTCGGCACCGACACCGAGACCGAGGTGGTGCTCGACCTGCCCGGCGACGTGACCGCCGGCTGGTACCCCGACGGCTCCGCGCTGCTGGTCGGCCACGACCACGCGGCCCGCAGCGAGCTGTACCGCTACGACCTGGCCACCGGGTCGCTGGAGCGGCTGGACACCCCGCGCGGCGTCGTCCGGGGCGCCACCGCCCGCCCCGACGGCACGGTGGAGCTGGCCTGGTCCAACGCCGAGCTGCCCCCGGTGATCCGCCGGGCCGACGGGCCGGTCGTGCTGGCCGCGCCCGGCGAGGAGCCGCCGGCCGCCTACCCGGTCGAGGACCGCTGGGTGCCCGGGCCCGGTGGGGACATCCACGCGCTGGTCGTCCGGCCGGCGGGGCCGGCGCCGTACGCGACGGCGTTCCTGGTGCACGGCGGCCCGGAGGCCGCCGACGACGACTCCTACCGCGCCCGCCGCGCCGCCTACGTGGACGCCGGCTACGCGGTCGTGCACGTCAACTACCGGGGCTCCACCGGCTACGGCAGCGCCTGGCGGGACGCCCTCACCGGCCGCCCCGGGCTCACCGAGCTGGAGGACGTCGCCGCCGTCTACGACGCCCTGGTCGCCGAGGGGCTCGTGGACCCGTCGCGTGCGCTGCTGTCCGGCGGGTCGTGGGGCGGCTTCCTCACCCTGCTGGGGCTGGGCACGCAGCCGGACCGCTGGGCCGCGGGGATCGCCGAGGTACCGGTCGCGGACTACCTGGCCGCCTACGAGGACGAGATGGAGGGCCTGCGGGCCTACGACCGGGCACTGTTCGGCGGATCACCGGAGGAGGTGCGTGAGGTCTACGTCCGCTCCTCGCCGATCACCTACGTCGACGCCGTCCGCGCGCCGGTGCTGGTGGTGGCCGGGGCGAACGACCCGCGCTGCCCCATCCGGCAGATCGACAACTACCTCGGCGAGCTGGAGCGGCTGGGCAAGCCGCACGAGGTGTACCGGTTCGACGCCGGGCACGGGTCGCTGGTCATCGAGGAGACCATCCGCCAGGTCGAGGTCGCGCTCTCCTTCGCACTGCGGAACGTCCAGCCGTAACGGCCGGACCGGCCTCGCCCCTCCCCGCCCCGAGCCGGCGCAGGACGGGGAGGGACGAGGCCGTCCCTCAGCGGGACTGCGCGATCAGTTCCGCGATCTGGACGGTGTTGAGGGCGGCACCCTTGCGCAGGTTGTCGTTGCTGACGAACAGCGCCAGGCCCCGGCCGTCGTCGACGCCCTGGTCCTGCCGGATGCGGCCGACGTAGCTCGGGTCGTTGCCGGCGGCCTGCTGCGGCGTCGGGACGGTGGTGAGCTCCACGCCGGGCGCACCGGTCAGCAGCTCGGTGGCGCGCTCGACCGACAGCGGCCGGGCGAACTCGACGTTCAGCGACAGCGAGTGACCGGTGAACACCGGGACCCGCACGCAGGTGCCCGACACCCGCAGGTCCGGGATGCCGAGGATCTTGCGGCTCTCGTTGCGGAGCTTCTGCTCCTCGTCGGTCTCGAACGTCCCGTCGTCGACCAGCGAGCCGGCCATCGGCAGCACGTTGAACGCGATGGGCCGCACGTACTTGACCGGCTCGGGGAAGGTCACCGCCGCGCCGTCGTGGGTGAGCTCGGCGGCCTTGTCCACCACGGCCTTGACCTGGGTGTCGAGCTCCTCGACGCCGGCCAGCCCGCTGCCGGAGACCGCCTGGTAGGTGCTGGCGACGATGCGCACCAGCTGCGCCTCCGCGTGCAGCGGGGCCAGCACCGGCATCGCGGCCATGGTGGTGCAGTTGGGGTTGGCGATGATGCCCTTGCGCATCTCGCCGAGCGCGTGCGGGTTGACCTCGGCGACGATCAGCGGGACGTCGGGGTCGCGCCGCCACGCCGAGCTGTTGTCGATCACGGTGACGCCGGCCTCGGCGAACCGCGGCGCCTGCACCCGCGAGGTGCTCGCCCCGGCGGAGAAGAGCGCGACGTCCAGGCCGGAGGGGTCGGCGGTCGCGGCGTCCTCGACGGTGATCTCGCCGTCCCCCCACGGCAGGGTGCTGCCGGCGGAGCGGGCGGAGGCGAAGAAGCGCAGCTCGCCGACCGGGAACCGGCGCTCGGCGAGGATCGTGCGCATGACGGCGCCGACCTGGCCGGTGGCGCCGACGACGCCGACGCGCAGGCCGTCCTTGCTGAACAGGCTCATCGTCCGGTCCCTCCGTAGACGACGGCCTCGGCCTCGTCCGTGCCGAGGTCGAAGGCGTCGTGGACCGCGCGGACGGCGAGGTCCACGTCGGTGTCGCGGCACACCACGGAGATGCGGATCTCCGAGGTGCTGATCAGCTCGAGGTTGACCCCCGCGTCGGCGAGCGCGCCGAAGAAGCGCGCCGAGACGCCCGGGTGCGAGCGCATGCCCGCGCCGACCAGCGACACCTTGCCGATGTGCTGGTCGAAGCGGGTGTCGGTGTAGCCGACGGTGTGCTTGACCCGCTCCAGCGCGGCCAGCGCGGCCGGTCCGTCGCTCTTGGGCAGCGTGAAGGAGATGTCGGCGAGCTTGCTCGCCTCGGCCGACACGTTCTGCACGATCATGTCGATGTTGATCTCGGCGTCGGCGAGCACGCGGAAGATCTGCGCGGCCTCACCCGGCCGGTCGGGCACCCCGTAGACGGTGATCTTCCCCTCGGAGCGGTCGTGCGCGACGCCGGTGATGATGGCCTGTTCCACCGTGAGGTCCTCCATCGAGCCGGTCACGATCGTGCCGGGGAGCTGGGAGTAGGAGCTGCGGACGTGCACCGGGATGCCGTAGCGGCGGGCGTACTCGACGCAGCGAAGCATGAGCACCTTCGCACCGGACGCGGCGAGCTCGAGCATCTCCTCGTACGTCACGGTGTCCAGCCGCCGGGCGTTCGGGACGATCCGCGGGTCGGCGGTGAAGACGCCGTCGACGTCGGTGTAGATCTCGCAGACGTCGGCCTGCAGCGCGGCGGCGACGGCCACCGCGGTGGTGTCCGACCCGCCGCGGCCGAGCGTCGTCACGTCCTTGGTGTCCTGGCTGACGCCCTGGAACCCGGCGACGATGACGATCGCGCCGTCGTCGAGGGCGTCGCGCAACCGGCCCGGCGTGACGTCGATGATCCGGGCCTTGCCGTGGCTGGAGGTGGTGAGCACCCCGGCCTGCGAGCCGGTGAACGACCGCGCCTCGTACCCGTGGGTGTTGATCGCGATGGCCAGCAGGGCCATGGAGATGCGCTCACCCGCGGTGAGCAGCATGTCCAGCTCGCGGCCGGCCGGGTCGTCGGTGATCTGGGCCGCCAGGTCCAGCAGCTCGTCGGTCGTGTCCCCCATGGCGGAGACCACCACGACGACGTCGTTGCCGTCCTTCTTGGCCGACACGATGCGCTCGGCGACGCGCTTGATGTGCGCGGCGGAGGCGACGGATGATCCGCCGTACTTCTGGACGACGAGGGCCACGGGTCCACAGGCTACCGACGTCCGCGCACGGCGTGCTTGCGTGCCCCGGGACGGCGGGATGTGATCACCGGGTGGACGATCCCGCGCGCTGGCTGCTGACCGCCGAGGAGCGCGGGAACCCGGCCACCAGCCTGCCGGCGTGGACCGAGGGCAACCTGGCAGAGCCGCTGGTGCACGGCGCCACCTACTTCGACCGGCTCGTCGACTGCGTGGAGGCCCTCGACGAGGGCGACCACCTCTTCTTCACCGACTGGCGGGGCGACCCGGACGAGCAGCTGCGCCCCGGCGGGCCCACGGTCGCCCAGCTGTTCACCGAGGCCGTGCGCCGCGGGGTCTGCGTGCGCGGGCTCGTGTGGCGCTCCCACATGGACCGGCTGTCGTTCAGCAAGGAGGAGAACCGCGCGCTCGACGCCGAGGTCGAGCACGGCGGCGGCGAGGTGATCCTCGACCAGCGGGTGCGCCGCTTCGGCAGCCACCACCAGAAGTTCGTCGTCTGCCGGCACGACCAGGACCCGACGCGGGACACCGCGTTCGTCGGGGGCATCGACCTGTGCCACGGCCGCCGGGACGACGCCGCGCACGCCGGCGACCCGCAGTCGCTGCCCATGGCCGACGCCTACGGGCCGCGGCCGCCGTGGCACGACGTCCAGCTGATGCTGCGCGGGCCGACGGTCGGCGTCCTGGACACCGTGTTCCGGGAACGGTGGGACGACCCGACCAGCCCCGACGCCGACCACCCGATCGCCTGGGTGCGGGACAAGCTGCACCACGCGCGGCTGCGGGCCGACCCGCTGCCGCCGCAGCTGCCGCCGCCCCCGCCGTGCGGTCCGATGGTCGTGCAGAACCTGCGCACGTACCCGGCGATCCGGCCGCCGTACGACTTCGCGCCGGCCGGCGAGCGGTCGGTGGCCCGCGGGTACTCGAAGGCGATCGAGCGGGCCCGGCGGCTGGTCTACCTGGAGGACCAGTACATGTGGTCGGCCGACGTGGCCCGGCTGTTCGCGCAGGCCCTCGCCGACCGGCCCGACCTGCACCTGGTGGTCGTGGTCCCCCGGGTGCCCGACCAGGACGGCGCGGTCGCCGAGCGCTCGCAGTACGTCGGTCGCTGGCAGGCGCTGGAGATGTGCCGGCGGGCCGGCCGCAACCGGGTGCACGTCTTCGACGCGGAGAACCACGAGGGGACGCCGGTCTACGTGCACGCCAAGGTCTGCGTGGTCGACGACGTGTGGGCCAGCGTGGGCAGCGACAACTTCAACCGCCGGTCCTGGACCCACGACAGCGAGCTGTCCTCCGCCGTCCTGGACACCACCCGCGACCCCCGTGAGCCCCGCGACCCGGCCGGCACCGGCGACGGCGCCCGCGTGTTCGCCCGGGACCTGCGGCTGGAACTGGCCCGCGAGCACCTCGACCGGGCTCCGGACGGCAGCGAGGACGCCGACCTGCTCGACCCGGACGCGTTCGTCCGCGCCTTGGAGGACAGCGCCGGGGCACTGGAGGCCTGGCACGCCGGCGGCCGGCGCGGCCCGCGCCCGCCCGGCCGGCTGCGCCCGCACCGGACCGAGCGGCTGTCACTGCCCACCCGCCTGTGGGCGACCCCGGTCTACCGGTTCGTCGACGACCCCGACGGCCGGCCCTGGCGGATGCGGCTGGCCAAGCGCTTCTGACCCGTCTCCCGCGGCCCGGCCCCCGGCCCTCCCGGCCACCGCGGGCCCGTCCCCGGAGCCGACCGTTCCCCGGAGCCGACCACTCTCCCTGCGGAAGCTCGTGCTCTGCCCGCCCTGAGGGGCGGAGCACGATGGGCGACCCGGTAGTACACCCCTCCGGAGCCTCGTGCTCTGCCCACGACTGTGGGCAGAGCACGAGCTTCCACAGACCGAGGTGTCCGCTCCCCTCCGACGCGCTGCACCGCGAGCCTCGTCGGGGTGGGCGGGATCGACCTCGGCGGTTGGCTGCGCCGGATCCGCCGAGTGGCCGACCTCTCGCAACGTGAGCTGGCGGCCCGGATCGGCGTCTCGAAGTCCGCGGTGGCCGCGGTGGAGAGCGGCCGCTCCGGCCTCGATGCGCGCGCCGTGGCGCGCGCGGCCGAGGTGGCGGGGTTGCGGCTCGTCCTCGTCGACGCGCAGGGCCGGCAGGTGCCCGGCATGGACCCCGACGCCGTGCGGGACGCGGCCGGCCGGCTGTACCCGGCGCACCTCGACACCCGGTACTCCGACGAGGGCTGGTGGCACGACGAGCACCGCTACAGCCGCGATCATGTCTGGTACACGTTCGACCGCGACCGGCTCCGGCGCGATGCCCGCCGTGACCGCACCGGCACGCCCGACGACCACCAGCTCCCCCGGGCCGGCGACGCGCCGTGGCAGCGCGCCGAGGCCCGCCGCCTGGCGCGGTGGCAGAAGTGGAGAGCAGAACGGCAGCGGAGGTTCCTCTCCGGCGAGCTGAGCGGCATCGGCGTGGGCTTCGACTGCACCTGCCCGCCGCGGTGCGACGAGGCCGACGACGGCAACGGCCCGCCCGTGCACGCGCCCGACTGCGCGTGTGGCTGCGACCTGGCCTGACGCGCTGCTACCGTGGGGGCGTGCGCGGCAGCCTCCTGCTTACCCGCCGCGGCGAGGCCCTCTCCTAGGTCGGCCCCCTCGCCGCGGAGTCCGCGCGTCCCCGGCGCCTGCTGACCGCACCCACGGAGCTGAGTCCAGCCCGCGCCAGAGGAGCGAACCCCCGTGAGCAGGAACATGAGCGAGAACCACCCGCACGTCCGGCACCCCCAGCAGCCCTCGGGCATGCCGGTCCACCGCTACGCACCGTTCACCCCGGTCGTGCTGCCCGACCGCACCTGGCCCGACACGGTCACCACCGTGGCCCCCCGCTGGTGCGCCGTCGACCTGCGTGACGGCAACCAGGCCCTGATCGACCCCATGACGCCCGACCGCAAGCGGCGGATGTTCGAGCTGCTGGTCCGCATGGGCTACAAGGAGATCGAGGTCGGCTTCCCGGCGGCCAGCCAGACCGACTTCGACTTCGTCCGCCAGCTCATCGAGGACGACCTGGTACCCGACGACGTCACCATCCAGGTGCTGACGCAGGCCCGCGACGAGCTGATCGAGCGCACCTACGAGTCGCTGCGCGGCGCCAGGCAGGCGATCGTCCACCTGTACAACTCGACCTCCACGCTGCAGCGCCGCGTCGTCTTCGGCTCCGACCGCGCCGGCATCGTCGACATCGCCGTCCACGGCGCGCAGGTGGTCCGCAAGCTGGCCGAGCAGATGACCGGCACCGAGATCTCCTTCGAGTACTCGCCGGAGTCCTTCACCGGCACCGAGCTGGACTTCGCCGTCGAGGTCTGCAACGCCGTCACCGACGTCTGGGAGCCCACCCCCGACCGGCCGACGATCATCAACCTGCCGGCGACGGTGGAGATGGCCGAGCCGACGGTGTACGCCGACCAGATCGAGTGGATGCACCGCAACCTGGGTCGTCGCGACGCCGTCGTGCTGAGCCTGCACCCGCACAACGACCGCGGCACCGCCGTCGCCGCCGCCGAGCTGGGGTACCGCGCCGGCGCCGACCGCATCGAGGGCTGCCTGTTCGGCAACGGCGAGCGCACCGGCAACGTCGACCTGGTCACCCTGGGCCTGAACCTGTTCAGCCAGGGCATCGACCCGCAGATCGACTTCAGCGACATCGACGAGATCCGCCGCACCGTGGAGTACTGCAACCAGCTGGGCGTCCACGAGCGGCACCCCTACGGCGGCGACCTGGTCTACACGGCCTTCTCCGGCTCGCACCAGGACGCGATCAACAAGGGCTTCAAGGCGCTGGAGGCCGACGCGCGGGCGGCCGAGAAGCCGGTGGACCAGATGCCCTGGGCCGTGCCGTACCTGCCGATCGACCCCAAGGACGTCGGCCGCAGCTACGAGGCCGTGATCCGGGTGAACAGCCAGTCCGGCAAGGGCGGCGTCGCCTACATCATGAAGACCGAGAACCAGCTGGACCTGCCGCGCCGCCTGCAGATCGAGTTCAGCGCCGTCATCCAGCGGCACACCGACGACGAGGGCGGCGAGGTCACCGCCCAGCAGATGTGGACGGCCTTCTCCAGCGAGTACCTGCCCGACCCGGACTCCCCCTGGGGCCGGTTCGCGCTGTCCGGCCACCGGCACACCGCGCACGGTGACCAGCTGGACGAGATGGTGGTCGAGCTGGTCGACAACGGCGTCCCGACGACGATCCAGGGCCGCGGTAACGGGCCGATCGCCGCGTTCGTCGACGCGCTGAAGACCGTCGACGTCGACGTCCGCGTGCTCGACTACGCCGAGCACGCCATGTCCGCCGGCGGCGACGCCCGGGCCGCGGCCTACGTCGAGTGCGCCGTGGGCGACCGGGTGCTGTGGGGCGTGGGGATCGACCCGAACATCGTCAGCGCGTCGCTGCGCGCGGTCGTCTCGGCGGTGAACCGGGCCCAGCGGTGAGGTGGTCCGGGGCGGCGCGTCGGACCCCGACGGGGCATCATCCGGGGATGTCGCAGCTGGCCCCCTACCTCGTGGTGCGCGACGCCCGCGCGGCGATGGCCTGGTACGCCGACGCGCTCGGCGCCCGCGTGGTGGGCGACCCCCACGTCTCCGACGACGACCGCATCGGCCACGCCGAACTCGACGTCGGAGGAGCCACCCTCTACCTCGCCGACGAGTACGCCGAGCTCGGCCTGGCTGCCCCCGACGGGGGCCGGGTCAGCGTCACCCTGCACCTGTCGGTACCGGACGTGGACGGCGCCGTGGCCCGCGCGGCCGCCGCCGGGGCGACCGTCGAACGCGAGCCGGCCGACGCCCCCCACGGGCGCACCGGCGTCGTCGTCGACCCGTTCGGACACCGCTGGATGCTGCAGACCCCGGCCGGGTCCCCCGCCGCCGCCCGACCCCCGATGCGCCCCGGCGACACGGTGTACCTGACCCTGCGCGTGCCCGACGGTGCCCGCGCCCGCGACTTCTACGAGGCCGTGCTCGGCTGGTCGATGAGCCCCGGGCGCGTGGACGACGACTGGGAGGACCAGGCCGTCACCCCCGTGGTGGGCATCGCCGGCGGCGCGACCCACGACCTCGGCGCGGTGCCGGTGTACGCCGTCGACGACATCGAGGTCGCCGTCGCCGCGGTGCGCACCGCCGGCGGCCGGGCCGGGGAGGTCGAGCGGCACCCCTACGGGCTGTCCGCGTACTGCCGGGACGACCAGGGCCTGCCGTTCTGGCTGGGCCAGCTGAGCTGAGTCACCCGCCGGGAACCGACCGCGGAGGGTCCTCCGGCGGCGCGTCGCCGGGCTCGTCCCCGCGGTAGACGCGGTCCTGGTGGCTGCCGTCGGCGAGCTCGTCGACCAGCAGCAGGTCGCGGCGGACGTGCCGGCGCCGGTAGGCCACCCGGCTGATCATGTGCGCGCTGACCGGGGCGGTGAGCAGCTGGAAGGCGGCCACGAGCAGCAGCATCCAGGTCGCCGACCAGCCGTTGAGCCGGATCGCCCCGCCGACCATGATCAGCAGGACCCCGAGCACCTGCGGCTTGGTGCCGGCGTGCATCCGGGTCAGGACGTCGGGGAAGCGGACCAGGCCCAGCCCGGCGGTGAGGCAGAGGAAGGCGCCGGCCAGCAGGCAGCCGATCGCCAGGACGTCGGCCACGCCGGTCACCGGCGTCCCTCCTGCACCTCGGCGGCGACCGGCAGGCCGAGGTCCCGCCCGTCGCCGGTGCGGGCGCGCACCAGCATCCCGCCGACGTAGCGGGCGATCGACACCGAGCCGACGAAGGCCAGCAGCGAGACGACGACGAGCACCGGCACCACCGTGGGGTTCCGCTCGAGCGCGGCGTACACCGCGAGGCCGGCGGAGATGATGACCAGCAGCGTGTCGGTGGCGACCACCCGGTCCAGCAGCGACGGGCCCAGCACGAGCCGGACCAGCGCCAGCAGCGCTCCCCCGCCGATGAGGGCGTACAGCACGTACGTCACGACGGTCACCGGCCCGACTCCAGGGCCTCGACGTCGGCGGCCGAGCCGAACGCCCGGACCAGCCGGGTCTCGGTGCGCAGCACGTCCTCCTTCTCGCGCGCCACGGCCTCATGGTCGCGCGCGTGCAGCAGGTGCACGGTGATCAGCCGCTCCTCCCGGTCCAGGTCGAGCACCAGCGAGCCGGGGACCAGCGAGGTCGCCTCGGCCACCATCGTCAGCAGCAGGTCGGAGTCGGCGCGCAGCTGGACCCGCACGATCGCCGACCGCTGCGCGCCGCCCGGGCGCAGGGCCAGCCAGGCCACCTGCGCGGCGGAGACGAGCAGGTCGACGGCGAAGTGGCCGAGGAAGACCAGCAACGGCACCAGGCGCACCCGGACCCCGCCGACGACGTGCGGCAGCGGCAGGAGCACGAGGACGGCCAGCGCCACCACCACCCCGCTGATGACGTTGGCCCAGGACCAGGTGCCCCACAGCAGCATCCAGACCAGGACGAGCCAGGCGACCAGCGGCACCTGGTGGCGCAGCCGGGTGGCGACCGGTTCCACGCTCACGGGGTCTGCTCCCCGCCGAACACCGCGGAGACGTACGGGGTCCGGTCCAGGAGGTCCTCGGCGGCGCGGTCGGCGATGCCGTACAGCGGGCCGGCCAGCCCGGTGAGCGCGACGGTGACCGTGGCCAGCGCGGCGGTGGCCGCCACCATCGTCACCGGCAGCGGGCGCAGGGCACGGACGCTGGCCGCCGCTGGGGGCAGGTCCGGCTCGGCCGCGGTCGCCACCCGCGTGTGCCGGCGCCACGCGACCTGGAACGCGGTGCGGGAGGCGTCGCCGTCCGCTGCCGGGCCGCCGTCCGCGGTCTGCCCGTTCCCGGATCCGGCGTCGGCCGCGGCGGCGGCCGCGGTGTCGTCGGCCGGAGCCTGCGTCGGCGGCCGCCAGAAGGCGCGGGTCCACACGCGGGCGATGGCCAGGAGGGTGAGCAGGCTGGTCACGACCCCGCCTGCGACCAGGACCATCGCCAGCGAGCTGCCCTCCGCGACCCCGGCCTGCAGCAGGCCGAGTTTGCCGATGAAGCCCGACAGCGGCGGGATGCCGGCCAGGTTCATCGCCGGCACGAAGAAGAGCACGGCCAGCAGGGGCGAGCGCCGGGCCAGCCCGCCCAGCTTGTTGACCGACGTCGTCCCGCCCTGGCGTTCCACCAGGCCGGCGACGAGGAACAGCGTGGTCTGGATGGCGATGTGGTGGGCGACGTAGAAGACGGCGCCGGCCAGCCCCGCGGCCGTTCCCAGGGCGATGCCGAACACCATGTAGCCGATGTGGCTGACCAGGGTGAACGACAGCAGCCGACGGAGGTCGGTCTGCGCGACCGCACCGAGGATGCCGATCACCATCGTGGCCAAGGCCGCCCACATCAGCAGGTCGTCGAGGGCGCCGTCGGGGAACAGCAGGGTCTGGGTGCGGATGATCGCGTAGACGCCGACCTTGGTGAGCAGGCCGGCGAAGACCGCGGTGACCGGCGCCGGCGCGGTCGGGTAGCTGTCGGGGAGCCAGGCCGACAGCGGGAACACCGCGGCCTTGATGCCGAAGGCGATGAGCAGCATCGACTGCAGCAGCACCTGTGTGCCCTCGGGCAGCTCGCCCAGCCGCACCGCGAGGTCGGCCATGTTGACCGTGCCGGTCGCGGCGTAGACCAGCCCGATCGCGGCGAGGAAGAGCAGCGAGCTGGTCAGGCTGACGATGACGTAGGTGATGCCGCCCCGGATGCGTGGCGCCGTGCCGCCGAGGGTCAGCAGCACGTAGGAGGCCATCAGCAGGATCTCGAAGCCGACGTAGAGGTTGAACAGGTCGCCGGCGAGGAAGGCGTTGCTCACCCCGGCCACCAGCACCAGGAACGTCGGGTGGAAGATCGACAGCGGCGTCTCCTCCTGCCCGTCGGCCGCGCCCTGGCCGACGGCGAACACGAGGACGCCGAGGGCCACGGTGGAGGCGACCACCAGCATGAGCGCCGACAGCCGGTCGACGACCAGGACGATGCCCAGCGGGACCGGCCAACCGCCGACGGAGACCGCGGTGGCGCCGTCGGCGTCCGCGGTCAGCAGCAGGGTCACCGAGACCGCCAGCACCGCGGTGAGCACGGCGATGCTGAGGCTCCGCTGGGTGCGCGGGTAGCCGGAGGCCAGCAGCGCGCAGGCCGCGCCCAGCAGCGGCAGGAGGACCGGCAGCGGCGTGAGGACGCCGGTCACCGGGCCCCCGTCCCGGCGGGCAGGTCGACGTCGTCGGCGGGCACGTCCTCCACGTCGGGGACGTGCAGGCTGTCGGCGTGGCCGGCCGCGCGGTCCTCCGGGGCGAGGTCGTCGGGGTCGAGCTCGTCGACGTCGGTGCCCGAGCGGGCGGCGACGCGGCGGTCCTCCTCGTCGGTGCCGACCACCTCCTGGTGCACCAGCCGCCAGGAACGGTGGATCATCGCGAGCACGAACGCCGAGACGCCGAAGGTGATGACGATCGCGGTCAGGATCAGCGCCTGCGGCAGCGGGTCGTTCATCTCCTCCGGCTCGGAGTAGCCCAGGATCGGCGCCAGCCCGGCCACCCCACCGCTGGACAGCAGCAGCAGGTTGGTGGCGTTGCCCAGCAGCAGGAAGCCCAGCAGCACGCGGGTGAGGCTGCGGTCGAGCAGCAGGTACACCCCCGCCGCGTAGAGCCCGCCGATGATCACGGGCAGCACGACGGTCGGGGTCATCGGACCACCACCTCCCCGGGGGTGAGTTCGATCGGGTCCTCCTCGTCCTCCTGGCGGTCCAGCTCCGCGCCGAGGCTGCGGAGCACGTCGAGGACCAGGCCGACGACGATGAGGTAGACGCCGATGTCGAAGAACAGCGAGGTCACGAGCTTGATGTGGCCCAGCACCGGCAGGTCGGTCTCGAGGATGGCCGTCTGCAGCACCTCGGCGCCCAGCAGCAGGCCGCCCACGCCGGTGCCGCCGGCGAACAGCAGCCCCGCCCCCAGCAGCACGCCGGGGGCGACCGGCGCGGCCTCGCCCAGCTCGTAGCGGCCACCGGCGAGGTAGCGCAGCACCAGGGCCAGGCCCGCGACCAGGCCCCCGGCGAAGCCGCCGCCGGGCTCGTTGTGCCCCGAGAACAGCAGGTAGAGGGAGAACACCATGATCGTGTGGAACAGGATCCGGGTGATCACCTCGAGCACCACCGAACGGCGGGCGGGGTCGAGGATCGCGGTGGCGGCCAGCCAGCGGTCGCGCGGCGCCCGCCTGCTGCGGCGGCGACGCTCCGCGAGGGCGGAGCCGGTGATGCGCTCGACCCCGCCGGTGCGCCCGCGGAGGAAGACCAGGCTGGCCACGCCGGTCGCGGCGACGACCAGGAGCGAGATCTCGCCGAGGGTGTCCCAGGCGCGGATGTCGACCAGCGTCACGTTGACGATGTTCTTGCCCCCGCCGAAGGCGTACGCCTCGTCGGGGTAGTCGACCGAGACCGGCGTCGCGGTGCGCGCGGACAGCGCCACGGCGCCCACGGCGGCCATGAACGCCCCGACGGCGGCGGCGATGACCCCCCGGACGGCGCGCTCCCGGGGCCGGTGGCGCTCGGTGATGTCCTTGGGCAGCTTGCGCAGCACGAGGACGAAGACGACGAGGGTGAGGGTCTCGACGAGGAACTGGGTCAGCGCGAGGTCCGGGGCCCCCTGCACCACGAACAGCACGGCGCACCCGTAGCCGGTCACGCCGACGACCAGGACCGCCGAGAGCCGCTGCCGGATGCGCAGGGCCAGCAGCGCCGCGGTGATCACGACGACGCCGACCATCGCCTGCACCGGGGTGTCCCAGGCCCGCCACTCCCCCGGCCACGGGGCACGGGTGAGCAGGATCGTGCCCGGCAGCGCCAGGACGACGACGAGGATCGTGCCCAGGTAGGCCGGCAGCGAGCCACGCTGGGTGGTACCGGTGACCAGCACGGAGAGCCGGTCGATGCCCTGGACGACGTTCCAGTAGCCCTCGTCGGCCGAGGCCCCCACCGCGATCCGCCGCTGCACCCGGTTGAGCGGGGCGCGGACGGCGAACAGGGCGGCACCGCCGAGCAGGGTGACCGCGGTCAGCGCCAGGGCAGGCTGCAGGCCGTGCCACAGCGCGAGCTCCACGTACTCGGGGGCGAGCAGGGGCAGCGTCTCGGCGTACCCGCCGACCAGCGGCTCCAGCAGCGGGCTGACCGGCCCGGCGACCAGCCCGGCCAGGGCGAGCACCGCCGGTGCGGCGAGGAACAGCGCACCCGGCGGGTGTCCGGGCTCGGTGTCGGGCACCCCCCGCTTGGCGGCGAAGGCGCCCCAGAGGAACCGGAACGTGTAGGCGGCGGTGAGCACCGAGCCGACGACCAGCCCGGTCAGCTCGACCACGGCCGCGGTGCGCGAGGGCAGGCCGCCCTCCCACAGCGCGGTGAAGGCCGCCTCCTTGCCGACGAAGCCGAACAGCGGCGGCACCCCGGCCATCGAGGCGCCGGCGAGCAGGCCGATGCCGGCGAGCACGGGGAGCCGCCGGCCCAGCCCGGACAGCTTCCGCAGGTCACGGGTGCCGGTGGCGTGGTCGATGACCCCGACGGTGAGGAACAGCGTCGACTTGAACAGGGCGTGCGCGATGGTCATCGCCAGCCCGGCCGCCGCCAGTTCCCGGCTGCCTGCACCCACGAGCACCAGGAGGAAGCCGAGCTGGCTGACGGTCCCGAAGGCCAGCAGCAGCTTGAGGTCGTTCTGCCGCAGCGAGCGGTAGCCGCCGACGAGCATGGTGGCCAGCCCGAGGCCCAGCACGACCGGCCGCCACCCGGGGACGTCGGCGAACCCGGGGGCGAGCCGGGCGACGAGGTAGATGCCAGCCTTCACCATCGCCGCGGCGTGCAGGTAGGCGCTGACCGGCGTGGGCGCCTCCATCGCGGCGGGGAGCCAGAAGTGGAAGGGCACCATCGCCGACTTGGTCACCGCACCGGCGAGCACCAGCGCCGTCCCGGCGACCATGGCGGTCCCGCTGCCCGGGTCGGCCACGACCTCCGACAGCAGGTACGAGCCGCTGGCCTGCCCGATCAGGATCAGCCCGACGAGCATCGCCAGGCCACCGGCGGTGGTCAGGATCAGCGCCTGCGACGCCGCCCGCCGCGCGGCCAGCCGCTGCCCCGAGCCGCCGATGAGCAGGAAGGAGAAGACGGTGGTGAGTTCCCAGAAGACGTACAGGAGCAGCAGGTCGTCGGCGAGGACCAGGCCGAGCATGGAGCCGGCGAAGGCGGTGAGCGACCCGGCGAACCGGCCGGTGCCCTCCTCGCCCGGCTCGAAGTAGCGGGCGCAGTACACGAACACCAGCGCGCCCACCCCGGTGACCAGCGCGGCGAAGGCGAGCGCGAGGGCGTCCAGCCGCAGTGCGACGTCGAGGTCGAGGACGGGGATCCACGGCACCGTCTCGCGGACCTCGTCCCCGGCGAGGACGGCGCGCAACTGCGCGAGGGTCCAGACGAAGCCGGCGGCCGGCACCAGGGCGAGGACCAGGAACGCCTGCCGCCCCCACCACCGCACGAACACGGGCGCGAGCACGCCGGCGAGCAGGTGGAGGAGCAGCAGAACTAGCACGGGTCTCCCGGGAGTCGGAGGGCGGCTCGGGGACCACAGACGTCGGTCGACGACGGCCGGCGGTACCGGGGAGTCTACCCGGAGGCGCGTTCCGGGTCGGCCGCGCTGCAGGGCCCGCCGCGAGCCGGCCAGTGGTGGGGGGGCAGCGGGCTCCCCCTAGCCGCCGGGCCGGACCAGCCCGCTCTCGTAGGCGAACGCGACCGCCTGCACGCGGTCGCGGAGGCCCAGCTTGAGCAGTACCCGGCTCACGTGGGTCTTGACCGTCGCCTCCCCCAGGTACAGCCGCGCGGCGATCTCGGCGTTGGTCAGCCCGGCCGCGACCAGTTCCAGCACGTCGGTCTCCCGGTCGGTCAGCTCGGCCAGCGCGGCTGCTCGGCCGGGGTCGGGTGCCGGCGCGGCGGCGAAGCTCTCGATGACCCGCAGCGTCACCGCCGGGTCGAGCAGGCCCTGCCCCGCCGCCACGGTGCGCACCGCCGCGACGAGGTCCTCCGGCGGGGCGACCTTGAGCAGGAACCCGCTGACCCCGGCCCGCAGCGCGGCGGCGACGTACTCGTCCTCGTCGAAGGTGGTCAGCACGATGATGCGGGTCGACAGGTCCGCGGCGGACAGCCGGCGGGCGGCCTCGAGGCCGTCCATGCCCGGCATGCGGACGTCGAGCAGGACGACGTCCGGCCGCGTCTCCGTCACCACGCGGACGCCGGCCGCGCCGTCCGCCGCCTCGCCGACCACCTCGATGTCGGGCTCGGCGGCGAGCACCATGCGCAGCCCGGTGCGCACCATCGCCTGGTCGTCGACGAGCACCACCCGGATCGTCATGCCCCCACCTCCGCGGGGCTGGCCGCCACCGCCACGGGGAAGGTCGCCCGCACCCGGTAGCCGCCGCCGCGCACCGGCCCGACCTCCAGGCGTCCGCCGGCGACCGCCACCCGCTCCCGCATGTGCAGCTGACCGTGCCCGCCGCTGCCGGTGGGGACCTCGGCGCCCACCCGCGGCCGGCCGTCGTCGACGACGGTCACGGTGACCGCGTCCGGGGCGTGGGCGACCGTCACCCGGGTCGCGGCGGCACCGGCGTGCCGGACGACGTTGGACAGGGCCTCCTGCACCACCCGGACGGCGGAGACGTCGACCAGCTGCGGCAGCTCGACCGGCTGTCCGGTGACGGTGAGCTCGACGGGCATGCCGGCGGAGCGCAGCTCGTCGAGGACGGCGTCCAGGCGTGACAGCGAGGGCTGCGGCGCGGGTGCTCCGTCGGGCTGCTCGCGGAGGATCCCGACCACCCGGCGCATCTCGTCGACCGAGTCCCGCCCGAGGCGTTCCAGGCCGAGCAGCACCTCCTGGGCCTCGGGGTGGTCGGGCAGCAGCCGCCGCAGCCCGCCCATCTGCAGCACCATGACGCTGACGGAGTGCGCGACCGAGTCGTGCACCTCGCGGGCGATGCGGGCCCGCTCCGCCACCACGGCAGCCCCCGCCACCGCCTCCTGCTGCTCGGCCAGTCGGCGCGCGAGCACCTGCAGCTCGTACGAGCGCCCCTGCACCTGGCGGACCAGGAAGCCGACGCCGTAGGCCGCGGCGGTGACGAGCAGGTAGAAGACGCCCTCCCACGGGGACGGCGAGAACACCACCCCCGTCGCGACGACGACCGCGCTGGTGACCGCCGCGACCCGCACGCCGCGCCGGACCGGCAGGACCGCCGCGGCGTGCCCCACGAGCAGGCCCATCCCGATGAGCTGCGTGCCCCCGGGCCCCGGTGTGCCGAGGGCGGCGTTGCCGAGCACCGACAGCGAGCCGAGCACCGCGGTCGACTCCGGCCACCGGCGGCAGACGCCGAGCAGCAGGCCGACGGCGACGCCGGGGAGGGAGGTGACGAGCGGGAACCCGTAGAACTCGTCGATCGCGGTCTCCACGACCGAGAGCAACGCGGCGAGCACGCCGACGACCGGCCAGACGAGACGGGCACGGCCGCGCGAGGACCAGGACATGGCGGGCACGCTAGGGGCCGCCCGGGGCCGAGGGGATCCCCCACGCGGCCGAACGGTGTGTCGTCCGGGTCCGTCGCACGGCGGACCCCGGTCGGTGCGCGGCGACGGACGCGCAGGTCACAGCCCCGTTCCTAGGTTTCTCCCCGACACCGCACCGAGGCGGTGCACCGACTCGACGAGGGACCATGACCACCGACGTCCGCACCACCCCCGCCCCCACGCCCCCCGCGCGGACCTCCCGTTCGGCCGGCTCGCTCCTGCTGCCGATCGCCGGCGGCGCGCTGATCGCCGGATCACTGCTCTACGTCGCCGGCATGGCGACGTCGCCGCCGTCGGACTCCATGGCGGCCGCCGACTACATCGCCTCCCTGGCCCGGGACGAGGGGCAGACCACGCTCTCGGCGATGCTGCTGCACTACGGCAACACCGCCCTGGCCCTGTCCTGGCTGGGGGTCCCGGCGCTCGTGCGGGGTCGGCGCGGCCGGATCCCGACGGTCGTCGGCGCCCTCCTGTCGGCGGTCGGGCTGGTCACCGTGGCCGGCTTCGTCCTCTACGACTACTGGACCGCCGCCATCGGCCGGGAGCTCGACCCGGCCACGGCCGTGGCCCTCTACGACGGGGTCGCGGCGAACCCGGGCGTGGCCGTGGTCGGCGTCCTGACCCTGCTCGGCCTGCTGGGGCCGCTCGTGGGCTACGCCGGCCTGGCCCGGGCCGGGGTGGTCGGCTGGTGGCTGCTCGCCCCGGCGGTCGCCGCCCTCGTGGGCTCGATGGCGCTGCCGTTCTCCCCGCTGCCCCACGCCGGACTCGCGCTGCTGGGCGCCGTCCCGCCGGTGGTCATCGGACTGCGGATGATCGCCCGCCGCCGCGCCGAGCGGGCCGTCGCCTGACGCGACACCCGGCGCCCGCCCGCTCCTCCACGCGCACCACGGCCCCGGGTGCTCCTGCACCCGGGGCCGTGGCGCGCGTGGGACGTCCCCCGGCCGGGCCGGCTCGCGCCCCCGGCGTCAGCCCTCGGCCAGCTCGGCGGCCTCGAGCCAGTCGCTCTCGACCTGGTCCTTCTCCGCGAGGACCGCCCGCAGCCGCTCGTCGAGCTCCAGCACCCTCGTGTGGTCGGTGGCCGCGGCGGCGAGCTGGCCGTGCAGCTGCTCCTCCTCGGCGGTGAGCTTCTCCAGGCGCCGCTCCAGGCGGGCCGCCTCCTTGCGGGCGGCCCGCACGTCACCGGCCGAGCGGGCCGGCGCAGCTTCCGCGGCGGACGCGGGCCCCGCCGTCCCACCGGTGGACGCCGTCGCGCCGGACGCCGACGGCAGCTGCGCCTCACCGGCCGCCCGGCGCGCCAGGTACTCCTCGACCCCGCCGGGCAGGGCGGCCAGCGAGCCGTCGCCCATGAGCGCCACCACCGAGTCGCACACCCGGTCGACGAAGTACCGGTCGTGGCTGACCACCAGCACCGTGCCGGGGAAGCCGTCGAGCAGGTCCTCGAGCGCGGTGAGCGTGTCGATGTCGAGGTCGTTGGTCGGCTCGTCGAGCAGCAGCACGTTCGGCTCGGCCATGAGCAGCCGCAGCAGCTGCAGCCGCCGCCGTTCGCCCCCGGAGAGGTCGCCCACCGGCGTCCACTGCCGGGACGCCGGGAAGCCGAACCGCTCGGCGAGCGAGGACGCCGAGATCTCCTGGTTGCCGATCCGCGCGATCCGGGCGATCTCCTGCACCGCCTCCAGCACCCGGGCCCTCGGCGGCAGCTCGGTCACGTGCTGGGAGAGGTAGGCCGGCGCCACGGTCTGGCCGCGCACCACCCGGCCGCGGTCGGGCTCGGTCTCACCGACCAGCAGCCGGAGCAGCGACGTCTTGCCCGCGCCGTTGACCCCCACGATGCCGATCCGGTCCCCGGGGCCGACGTGCCAGGTGAGGTCGGAGAACAGCGTCCGCGGACCCTCGTCGGTGCCGACCGCGTAGTCGACGTCCTCCACGTCGTACACGGTCCTGCCCAGGCGGCGGGCGGCGAAGCCGGCCAGCGCCATGGAGTCCCGCGCCGGTGGCTCGTCGGCGATGAGCGCCTGCGCCGCCTCGATGCGGAACCGGGGCTTGCTGGTGCGCGCGGGCGGTCCGCGGCGCAGCCAGGCCAGCTCCTTGCGGACCAGGTTGAGCCGGCGCTCCTCGGTCACCGCCGCGATCCGGGCGCGCTCGGCGCGGGCCAGGGTGTAGGCGGCGTACCCGCCCTCGTAGGCGTGCACCGCCCCGTCGGCCACCTCCCACGTCGTGGTGCACACCTCGTCGAGGAACCACCGGTCGTGGGTGACGACGACCAGTGCACCGACCCGGCGCTTCACGTAGTCGGCGAGCCAGGCGACCCCCTCGACGTCGAGGTGGTTGGTCGGCTCGTCGAGCACGAGCAGGTCCAGCGGCCGGACCAGCTGGGCGGCCAGCGCCACCCGGCGCCGCTCGCCACCGGACATGGGGGCCACCGGCGAGTCCAGGCCCAGCCGGTCGAGCTCCAGACCGGTCAGCACGCTGCGCACCGCGGGGTCGGCGGCCCACTCGTGCTCGGCGGCGAAGAGGCTCGGGGGGAGGACGACGTCGCGGACCGTGGTCCCCGGCGGCAACGTGCCGGACTGGTCCAGCACGCCCATCGCCAGGTCGCCGCGGCGGGTGACCCGGCCGGTGTCGGGCTCCTCGCGACCGGTGAGGACGCCGAGCAGCGTGGACTTGCCACTGCCGTTGCGGCCGACCACGCCGATGCGCTCACCGGCGGCGATCCCGAGGGAGACGTCGTCGAGCAGCACCGTCGTGCCGTGTGCCTTCTGCACCCGCTCGAGGTTGACCAGGTTGAGGGGTGCGCTCATCGGCTTCTGGGGGAGGTCATGGGAACACCAGTATCCGCGCACGCCGGGCCCTGGTCCCGACCCCCTCGGGACACCGGCCCCTGGCCGGCGGGACGGCCGCCGCACGACGCTGCCAGCCGAGCGGCCGGCACCGCCACCAGTGCCCCGCAAGCAACCCGCAAGCCCCGCTTGCCGAGCAGGGGCCGGCGTCGGTCGAGCACTCGCTGGTCGCCGTCAACTCCGAGCGCTTCCCGGACGGCACGCCGGTCGACCTGACCGCCCTGCAGTCCCGGGGACGGCGACCCGCGGGCTGGCTGGTCGACCTCCGTCACCGGATCGCCGACGGCGCCGCCGTCCGGGTGGAGCTCGCCGCGGACCTCGCCGACCGGTGCCCGCCGCTGTGGTTCGACGAGGTCCACCACGTCACGAGCGGAGTCCCCTCGACCTCCCTGCTGGCCTTCCACGGCGCCGGCGTCCGGCCGGGCTCGCTGCTGGGCCCGCACCGGGTGGTCGCGCTGGGGCTGGGGACGGGCGACGCCGTCGGGGAGGTCCGCTGGTGGACGCGCTCCGGCGTCGTCGACACGGTGACCGTCGCGCCGGGCCTGCGCCGACGCGGGGTGGGAGGCGTGCTGGTCACCGTGGCCGAGGCGCTGCGCGTGCTGCGCGGCTGGGCCCCGCTGCGCTGCGACGGCCGGCTCACCGACGCCGGCGCGGCGTGGCTGGCCGCGGCCCCGCCGCACTGGGCGCCGCGGCCGGCGCCCAGCAGCGAGCGGCTCCCCGACGCGGTGGACGCCGGCGGTCCCACCGGCGGGTCGCCACGGAGGGCCTTCAGCCGACGGGGGTGACCGCGACCGCCACCCCGAGCCAGGCCCGCAGCGCGCCGTCGGAGAGCAGCCGGCCGACGCGGCGGGACTGCTCCTGCGCCTCCGTCCAGCGCGGGTCCGCGCCGTGGCGGCGGGCCACCTCGTCGTCCACCGCGTCGGCGCGCCTGCTCCACTCGTCCGGGCTGTCGCCGAGGTCGGCGGTCGCGGTCTCCGCCGGCCGCAGCCCCGCCGCCTCGAGGAGGTCGAGCAGCTCGGCCTCGGTGGGGAACTCGTTGCCCTCGGGCAGCGGTGGCGGCAGCGGGCGGTCGGCGACGAAGACCAGCAGGCCCAGCCGGCCGCCGTCGCGCAGCACCCGCCGCAGCTCGGCCAGCGCCTCGGCCTTGTCCGACGTCGTGCAGAGCACGCCGAGGCACCAGGCCGCGTCGAACGTGCCGTCGGCGAAGGGCAGCCGCTGGGCGAGCGCGGTCACCGACGGCAGGCCGAAGAGCCGGGCGGACGCGCCCGCGGCGGCGTGCATCGGCTCGGCGCAGACCGCCCGCACGCCCCGCTCGGCGGCCAGCCAGCCGGCCGGACCGCCGACGCCGGCGCCGTCGTCGAGCACCCGGCTGCCGGGGGTGAGGTCCAGGCGGTCGGCCAGCCAGCGCAGCGCCCCCTCACTGCCGCTGCCCCGGCACCCCGCCGGGATCGCGTACTCGGGCCCGAGCGCGCGGACCGCCTCCTCGGTCCAGCGGGCGACGGTGCCGAACTCGGCCTCCATCGCCTCGCTCTCCAGCTCGCTCATGCGGCGACCTCCCTGATCGTGGCGGCCACCTCGGCCTTGACCCGCGCGCCCGCGTCCTCGCCGTCCGCCGACGCCAGGCCGGAGAGGTTCACCCCCACCACCCCGGGGACGGCGAGCAGCGCCCGCGCCTCCTCGACGGCGGTCGCGATCCCCGCCGCCCGCGGGTCGGCTGCGGCCAGCACCCGCTCCAGCGCGTCGTCGTCCACCTGCAGGCCGGGGAAGCGCTGCAGCACCCGCGCCGAGCGCTCGTCGGTGTAGACCGCGACCGCGGCGACGAACGGCAGCGTGGCCCCGGCGGCCCGGGCGGCGGCGACGAACGCGGCCACCTGCGCCGGCGTCCGGACGTGGTTGAGCACGCACACCTGCGCCCCGGCGCGCTGCTTGTCGGCGACCCGCGCCGGGCGCAGGTGCGCCGGCGGCGCGGCCGGCGACTCCGGGACGGCGACCGGCAGTCCGCCGGCCGCGGCCAGGGCGGTCAGCCGCGGGCCGTCGAGGTCGAAGACCTGGGTGGCCCCGGGGCGGACGTCGGGGCCGCGGGCGTCGCCGGTCACGCACAGCACCGCGTCCACGCCGACCGCGGCCAGCCCGGCCAGCTCCTGCTCGAGGACGACGCGGTTGCGGTCGCGGCAGGCCAGCGTCGTCCAGGGCCGCCCGCCGGCCGCGAGCACCTCCGCGGCCAGCAGGCTCGGCGGCAGGTCGGGGCGGTTGGCGTGCTCGCCGGCCAGCAGCCCGTCGGAGACCGGCCCGAGCACGCGGACGACGCGGCGCAGCGCGGCCCGGTCGAACGGCGGGACGGTGAGGTCGCTGAGCACCACCGGCCGGGTGCCGGCCAGGTCCAGCAGGCTGCCCGGCGCGGGCCGCGCGGGGGCCGGGCCGGGCGCGTCCCAGGCCGGCGCCGGCTCGTCGAGGAAGACGCAGCGGTGCTCGGCGACCTCGCACCGCTCGTCGGCCCGCACCCCGCCGCAGGGTCCGAAGACCATGCGCTTCGGGCAGCCCGGCCGGCGGGCGACGTCGTCCACGGTCGCAGCCTGACCCGGCCGGTCGCGGTCGGCCACCCGGCCGCCGCACCGTGTCGGTGAGGGTGTCGTCGCCGCCCGACACGCCGGGGCCGGTGCGCCCGGGCTCGACGCCCCGTGCTCACGGCGGAGGGACGGGCGAGGAGGGAAGACAATCGAGGCTGCCGGCGCTACAGTCGCCACTAGTTGAGTACTCAACCAAGGAGGCCGGCATGCCTGCCGTGACCGTCGAGGACACCACCGCCCTGCCGCGCGTCCCCGTGCCCGCTCCCGGCACGGTGCGCCGTCGGGTCCGCTCGGTGACCACCGCGCCGTCCGGGTTCGAGGGCGAGGGCTTCCCCGTCCGCCGCGCGTTCGCGGGGGTCGACCTCCGCGACCTCGACCCGTTCATCCACATGGACCAGATGGGGGAGGTCGAGTACGCGCCGGGCGAGCCCAAGGGCACCTCCTGGCACCCGCACCGCGGCTTCGAGACCGTCACCTACATCATCGACGGCACCTTCGAGCACGCCGACTCCCACGGCGGCGGCGGGACGATCAGCAACGGCGACACCCAGTGGATGACCGCCGGCGGCGGCGTCCTGCACATCGAGCGCCCGCCGGAGCACCTCGTCGTCAGCGGCGGCCTGTTCCACGGCCTGCAGCTGTGGGTGAACCTGCCCCGGGCGCAGAAGTGGGTCGAGCCGCGCTACCAGGACCTGCGCGCCGACCAGTCGGTGCTGCTGGCCAGCCCGGACGCCGGCGCCTTCCTGCGGGTCATCGCCGGGGACGTCGCCGGCCACCGCGGGCCCGGCTCCACCTACACCCCGATGGCGATGGTGCACGCGACCATCGCCCCCGGTGCCACCCTCGACCTGCCCTGGCGGCCGGACTTCAACGCGCTGGTCTACGTGCTCTCCGGCGCGGGCTCGGTCGGCGTCGACGCCCACCCGGTGCGCACCGGCCAGCTGGCCGTCTTCGGCCCCGGCGACACGATCACGGTCTCGGGTGCGGTGCAGCAGGAGTCCCGGACGCCGGCGCTGGACGTCGTCGTCCTGGGCGGGGCGCCGATCCGCGAGCCGATCGCCATGTACGGGCCGTTCGTCATGAACACCCGGCAGGAGGTCGTGGACGCCTTCACCGACTTCCAGGCCGGCCGCCTCGGGAGCATCCCGGCGCAGCACGTCCCGCACGCCGGTGTCCGGGGCGAGACCGGCCAGGACGCGTAGGGGCCAGGATGTCGACCACCGCCCGAGGAGGGACGCGATGAGCAACCTCGACCGCCGTCCCCCCGCGCATGAGCTGGGGGGCCTGGAGGGCACCCCGGCCGGCCCGGTGCTGGACCTGCTGCCCGGCAAGGAGGTGGTGCTCGGCGAGAGCACCCGCGTGCGCCGGCTGCTGCCGACGCTGGGCCGCCGGCTGGTCGGCGCCTGGGCGTTCGTCGACCACTACGGGCCCGACGACATCGCCGGCTCCGCGGGGATGCAGGTCGCGCCGCACCCGCACACCGGGTTGCAGACCGTGTCGTGGCTGCTCGAGGGGGAGGTCCACCACCGGGACTCCCTCGGCAGCGACGCCGTCATCCGGCCCGGCGAGCTGGCGCTCATGACCGCCGGCCACGGCATCGCGCACTCCGAGCAGTCCCCCGCGGTGCACCCGCGGTTCCTGCACGGCGCCCAGCTGTGGGTGGCCCTGCCCGACGCCGCCCGCGAGACCGCACCCGCGTTCGCCCACCACCGCCAGCTGCCCGGGTTCTCCTCCGACGGGGTGACGGCCACGGTGCTCATGGGCTCGCTCGGCGGGGCGACGTCCCCGGGCACCGCGCACACCCCGCTGGTCGGCGCCGACCTCGACCTCACCGCCGGCGCCGACGTCGAGATCCCCCTCGAGCCGGACTTCGAGTACGCCCTCCTCGCGTCCTCCGGGTCCGCGACGGTCGAGGACACCCCGCTGGAGCGGGGCGCGATGCTGTACCTCGGCACCGGACGGCGATCGGTGCGCCTGCGGGCCGCCGAGGCGGGCCGGCTGCTCCTGCTCGGCGGGGAGCCGTTCGAGGAGCGGATCGTCATGTGGTGGAACTTCGTCGGCCGCACGGGCGAGGAGATCGCCGAGTACGCCGAGCGCTGGAACGCCGAGGACGAGCGCTTCGGCACCGTCGTCGGCTACGACGGCGAGCGGCTCCCGGCGCCGCCGCTGCCGCCGGTGTCCCTGAAGGCCCGCGGCCGGGTGCGCTGACGGCGGGCGCGGGTGCACTCCGCGCCCGCCCGGGCACATCCGGCGCCGGGACGGCGTTCTCGCCGACATGGCTGCTCCCGTGGACCCCCGCATGCTCGCCTTCGTCGCCGAGAACCGCTGGGGGGTGCTCGCGACCGTGAAGCGCGACGGCCGCCCCCAGCTGTCCAACGTCGGCTACGCCTACGACCCGGAGTCGCAGCTGATCCGGGTGTCGGTGACCGCCGACCGCGCCAAGACCCGCAACCTGCAGGCGGACCCGCGGGTGACCCTGCACGTCTCGTCGAAGGACTTCTGGACCTGGGTCGCCGTCGAGGGCACCGCGGAGCTGACCCCGGTGGCGGCCGATCCGCACGACGCCACGGTCGAGGAGCTCATCACCTACTACCGCGGCGCCTCCGGCGAGCACGAGGACTGGGACGACTACCGCGCGGCGATGGTCGCCGACCGCCGGCTGGTGGTCCGGTTCCGGCCGGAGCACGCCTACGGCCAGCTCCGCGGCTGAGCCGCCGCCGGACGGCGCGCCCTCGACGCACCGCACCGACGGCCCCGGGTGCTCAGCCCTCCGCCGGCACCTGCATCACCGAGAAGGGTGCGCCCCACGGGTCCTCGACCACGGCGAACCGGCCGTACTCGGTGTCGGTCGCCGCCATGGTCACCTTGCCGCCACCGGACTCCACCATCGCGACGGCGTCATCGGTCGAGGCCACCGCGAAGCACACCGTCCACCCCTTGGGCGACCCCGGCTGGTGACCGCCGATCCCGCCGAGCGGGTTCCCGCCGGTGGTGAACGTGCTGTACTCCATCTCGCCGTCCATGGGCACGGCCTCGAAGGTGAAGCCGAAGACCGACGCGTAGAACTCCCGCGCCGCTGCGGGGTCGTCGACGGCCGCCTCGTTCCACACCAGCGCCCCCGGCTCGTTGTAGACGCGCGCCCCGGTGTGCGTGCCGGACTGCCACAGGCCGAAGGCGTTGCCCTGCGGGTCGGCCGCGACGGCCATGGTGCCCATCGGCCCGACCTCCATCGGCTCGACGACGACCGTGCCACCGGCCTCGCGGACACGGGCGGCGGTCGCCTGGACGTCGTCGGTGGCGAAGTACGTCGTCCAGGCCGGGGAGTCACCGGGGTCCATCAGCGGGCCGAGCCCGGCCGCCGGCTCACCGTTGCGGTGCGCGTTCAGGTAGCCGCCGTACTCCGGGTCGCCGCCGGTGTACTCCCAGCCGAGCAGCCGGGCGTAGAACTCCTTCGCGCCGTCGACGTCCGAGGCGCCGTAGTCGATCCAGCACGGGGTACCGGCCGGCCACGGGGTGTTCCGAGTGGGCATTGCTCCTCCTCGAGGTGTGGGGAGGGTCACCGTGCCATCGGCCTCCGACAGTTCCCAGTGCCCGACGAGCGGTCCGAGCGGGAGCGGTCAGAACTCCCCGCCGCCGAAGTCCCCGCCGAAGTCGCCACCGCCGAAGTCCGAGGCGCCCCAGTCGCCACCACCGCCGAAGTCGCCGCCGTCGTGGTCGCCGAAGATGAGTCCGCCGAGGAGCAGGCCGCCCAGACCGGCGCCGAGCGGGCTGATGCCGCCACCGCGCCGGGGGGCGCCGTAGCCGCCGTGACGCCCCCCGTAGCCGCCCCAGTTCGCGCCGTAGCCCCCGTAGCCGCCGTAGCCGGTCTGCTGCGACCACCGCTGGACGTCGCCCTCGGCCTCCGCGAGCGCGTGCTGCGCGAGCCGGTCGGCGGTCTGCGCTGCCCGCAGCGCGGCGGCCGGGTCGGTGCCCGCCTGCCGCTCGGCGGCCGCCAGGTGCCGCTCCGCCTCGGCCAGCCGGGTGCGTGCCGTGCTGCCCACGGCGCCGCGGCGGGTACTGATGAAGTCACCGCCCGCGGCGACCGCCGCACGGGCGGTCAGCAGCGCCTGGTCCAGCGCCTCGGCGGCCCGGCGGGCGCGGGTCCGCTCGTCGCGGGCGGTCTGCAGGGCCTGCTCGAGCGCGGCGTCGGCCTCCTCCAGCCGGCGGAGCGCGGCCAGCGGGTCGGGGCGGCTGCCGCCCTCCCCGGCCGACGCGGCGTCCGCGGAGGCGAGGGCGGCCTCCGCGCGGGCGATCTGCGGTCGCAGGTCGCTGCGGCTGCCCGCCGACACCAGCGCACGGGCCTCGGCGAGGTCCTCCTGGATGTCGGCCCGTGCCGCCGGGACGCGCTGCTCGGCGGCGGCGAGGTCCGCGCCCAGGCGGGCGATGGCGTCGAGCAGCGTGGCGCTCTGGCCCACGGCGTTCTCCGCGCCCCGCAGCCGGCCCACCGAGCGGCCGCCCCGACCGGCCGACTGGTCCTCGCGGGCCAGCTCGATCTCCCGTGTGGCCGCCGCCAGCCGCACACCCGCTTCGGCGACGTTCTCGGCGACCGGCGCCACGACCGCCGCGGCGTACCGGCCCCGCAGGTCGGCCAGCCGCCGTTCCTCGTCGGGCAGCCGTCGCTGCAGCTCCTCGATCCGCCGTGCCAGCTCGTCGGCGGCCTGGCCCGCGGTGCGCTCCCGCTCGCGGAGCTCCTCGAGCGCCGTGGCCTGGGCCCGCAGCCGCTCCCCCGCGGCGTCGGTGAGCGCCAGCAGCTCGGTGAGCATGCGGCGCTGGGTCGGCTCGTCCTCGGGGATCTCGTCGTCGAGCTCCTGCCGGATCGTGAAAGCCCGCGCGAGCTCGGCCCGCGACCGGTCCAGCGCCTCGGGCAGCCCGGGGACCGCCTCCTCGCCGAAGTAGGAGCGGGCGTAGTCCAGGTTCAGCTGGGCGCTGCGCACCTGCTCGTCGAGCTCCAGCAGGGCGGTGCTGGCCCGGTAGTTGAGCTGCTCGGTGGGCGTGCCGGCGTGCGGGTCGACCTCCCGGCTCCGGGCGGGGGCGGCGGCCAGCTCGCGCTGCGGGGCCCGCCGGCGACGCCGGGCGACGAGGTACCCGCCGCCGACGAGCAGGAAGAGCAGGACGACGACGGCCAGCACCGCTCCTCCGCCGCCGCCCGCCGAGGAACCGTCGGCCGCGGAGGACCCGCCGCCGCCGGCGGAGAGCCCGTCGGCCAGCGCGACCGACGCCCCGGCCCAGTCACCCTGGGACAGCTGCGCCTCGACGTCACCGGCCAGCACGTCCTGCAGGTCCGAGGCGTCGATCTGGTCGCCGTAGTGGACGCCGTAGAGGCGGTCGTCGACGGCGACGGCCATGAGCACGTCGTCGTCGTCCAGCCCCGTCTGCTGGGCGCTGGACCGGGCCCACTCGGTCCGGTCGGTCCCGTCGAAGCTGTCCACGTAGACGACGTACAGCTCGGTGCCGGTCCCGGAGCTCAGCTCGTCCAGCGCCTCCCGGACCTCGGCCTCCTCCCCGGCGTCCATGACGTCGGCCTGGTCGCTCACCTGGTCGGTGACCCCGGACGGCGGCACGGCCTGCGCGGGAGCGGCGACGAGGAGCAGGGCGGTCAGGAAGGCCAGGACGATCGTCAGCCGGCGCACGGTGGGACCTCCGTCGAACGAGGGCGATCGCTGAGTCGCCCGGACTGTAGGCACGCACGGCGGTCGCACGCAGTTCCCCGGCGGGGTGTGCGGCGCCGGCCGGCCGTCAGAAGCGTCCCCCGCCGCCACGGCGTCCCCCGCCGGAGGAGCGCCGCCCGCCACCGGAGGAGCGCCGCCCGCTCCCGGACCGGCGTCCTCCGCCGCCGAAGCCGCTGCTGCGGTGGCCGCGCGGTCCTCCTCCGCCGCCCCCGAAGAGGATGCCGCCGAGCACCAGGCTGCCCAGGTCCAGGCCACCGCCCCGACCCGGGGAGCCGCCGGCGAGACCGCCCGACCCGTAGCCGCCCGTGCCGGCCGACCACGAGCCGACGTCGCCCCGGGCGACGTCGAGCGCGCGCCGGGCCAGGGCGTCGGCGTGCTGCGCCTCGCGCAGCGCAGCGACCGGGTCCTGCTGTCCCTGCGCCACGGCGACGTCGAGGTGGCGCTGCGCCTCCGCGAGCCGGGTACGGGCCTCCGGGCCGACGGCGCCGCGCCGGGTGCTGATGAAGTCGCCGGCCGCGGTGATCGCCGACCGCGCGGCGAGCAGCGCCGAGTCGAGCGCCGCCGCCGCGTGGCGGGTCCGGGCCTGGTCATCGCGGGCACCGCCGAGGGCCTGCTCCAGGGCGGTGTCGGCCTCCTCCAGCTGCCGCAGGGCGGCCAGCGGGTCGGGCCGGCCGTCCGCGGGGCCGAGCGCGGCGGCGGACGCGGCCAGCGCCGCCTCCGCCCGGGCCAGCTGCGGCGCCAGGCCGGTGCGGTCCCCGGCGGCGACGAGCGCCCGCGCCTCGGCGAGGTCCTCCTCCGTCTCGGTCCGGACCGCCGCCACCCGCTCGGCCGCGGCGTGCAGGTCGGCGGCCAGCCGGCCGATCGCGTCGAGCAGGGTCACGGTCTGGGCGACGGCGTCCTCGGCAGCCCGGACGTCGGTCACCGCCGCGCCCGGCTGCCCGGCGGCGAGGTCGCCCCGGGCCTCGGCGACCTCCTGCTCCGCGGCGGCCAGGCGCGCCCGCGCCTCGGCCACGTTGTCGGCCACCGGCGCGAGGGCGGTCTCCGCGTAGCGGCGGCGCAGGTCCTGCAGCCGCTGCTCCTCCACCGGCACCCGGGCGTGCAGCTCGGCGATCCGCGGCTCGAGGGCGTCCAGGACCTGCGGCGCGGTGCGCTCCAGGTCCCGCAGCCGCGCGAAGGCCTCGGCCTGGTCGTCGAGCCGGGCGTCGGCGGTCTCGACCAGCTCCAGCAGCGTGGTCAGCAGGCGTCGCGTCGCCGCGTCGTCCTCGGGCACCTCGTCGTCGAGCTGCTGACGCAGTGCGAAGGCCCGTGCGAGCTCGGCCTCGGACTCGGCGAGGGCCGTGTCGAACCCCGTCACCGCCTCGGCGCCGTACTGCGCCCGGGCGTAGTCGAGGTCGATCCGCGAGGTCTGCACCTGCTCGTCGAGCTCCAGGAGCGCCGCGCTCGCCCGGTTCTGCAGCTCCTGGGTGGGGACGCCGGCGTGCGGGTCGGCCGGACCGGCGTCGGGCTGCTGCGCGGGTCGGCTGCGCCGGCGCGAGCGGGCGACCAGCCAGGCCCCGCCCCCGACGACGGCCACCCCGCCGACGACCAGCAGCGCGGTCGACGCGCCGCCCCCGGATCCGCCGCGCAGCCCGTCGGCGAGGGCCACGACGGCGCCGGCCCAGTCCCCGTCGGAGAGCGCCGGCTCGACGTCCTCGGCGAGCAGCGCGTCGACCTCGTCGTCGGAGAGCCGGAAGCCCTCGTCGACGGAGATGCCGTACGCCCGGTCGTCGACGGCGACGGCGAAGAGCACGTCGGTGCGGCCCAGCTGGGACGCCGCCGCGGCCTCCTGCGCCCACTGCCGGCCGGGGACGCCGTCGAAGCCGGACACGAAGGTGACCCACAGCTGGGTGCCGTCCTCGGCGCGCAGCGCGTCGAGCGCCTCCTCGACGCGGGACTCCTCGCCGGAGAGCGCGCCGACCCGGTCGACCACCTGCTCGTCGAGCCGGGAGGGGGGCACGGCCAGCGCCGGCCCACCCGCGACCAGCAGCAGCGTCAACATCCCCAGGACGACGACCAGCCGCCGCACGGGCACCTCCGAGGTGGGACGACGATCGCAGCGGGTCGACCCTACCGACGCCGGAGGGGTCCCCGGGGGCCTCCCGGGGTACGGGCGCCGGACGTCGTCCACCAGGAGGTCCCGTGTCCGAGCCCGACCGCATCCCCGCCGCCGACCTGCCGCCCCGGGCGGTCCGCCGCGTCGGCGACTGGGCGGTGGGCAACCGCGACGGGGAGTACTTCGCCGTGTCCCGCCGCTGCCGCCACCAGCTGGCCGACCTCTCCGAGGGCAGCCTCGACGCCGACGGCTGCCTGGTCTGCCCGTGGCACCAGAGCCGCTACGACGTGCGCACCGGGGAGATGGTGGAGGGGCCGCGCGGCTTCCTCGGCTACCACGGGCCGACGCCGGGCTACACGCAGTTCGTCCGGGCCTACGCCCGCGTGCTGCGACTGCGGGTCCGGCGGGCCGTCCGCCGCGGCGACGACGTCGTCCTGGAGTGAGTGGATCGGAACGGGGCGGGGAGCGCGCCGTCCCACCCCACTCAGGCGTCGCGGAGCTGCTGCCAGACCGCTCGGCGGCGGGCCTGCTCGTCGGGGTCGGGCACCGGCAGGGAGGCCAGCAGCCGCTGGGTGTACGGGTGCTGCGGAGCCCCGAGCACCTCCGCGCCGGTCCCCTCCTCCACCAGCCGGCCGCGGTAGAGCACCCCGATCCGGTCGGCCAGCAGGTCGACGACGGCGAGGTCGTGGCTGATGAACAGGCACGCGAAGCCCAGCTCCCGCTGCAGCTCGGCGAACAGCTCCAGCACCCGGGCCTGCACCGAGACGTCGAGGGCCGAGGTCGGCTCGTCGGCGATGAGCAGCTCCGGGTCCAGGGCGAGGGCCCGCGCCAGGCTGGCCCGCTGCCGTTGCCCGCCGGAGAGCTCGTGCGGGAAGCGGTCGCCGAAGGCCTTCGGCAGCTGCACCGCCTCCAGCAGCTCGTCGACCCGGCCCCGTGCGGCCCCGGGGTCGTCGGCCCGGCCGTTGACGACCAGCGGTTCGGCGACCGCCTCGGCGATGGTCAGCAGCGGGTTGAAGCTGGACGCCGGGTCCTGGAAGACGAACCCGATGCGGCGGCGCACCGGCCGGAACGCCTTCTCCCTGACGCCCCGCATCTCGGTGCCGAGCACCTGCAGCGAGCCGTCGGTGACCCGCGTCAGCCCGGCGATCGCCCGCCCGATGGTGGTCTTGCCGCTGCCGCTCTCGCCGACCAGCCCGAGCACCTCACCGGGCCGGATGGCGAAGCTGACGCCGTCCACGGCGACGAAGTCGGGCGTGCGCAGTCGCCCCGGGTAGACGATCCGCAGGTCGCGCGCCTCCACCACCGGTGTCGACGCGGCCCACGCCGGCGCCCGGGTGGCCGCCCGTTCCCGGGCACGCGCCCGCCCCTCGCCCAGCCGCGGCACCGAGCCGAGCAGCTGCCGGGTGTACTCGTCCCGCGGCGCGGCGAACAGCGTCCGGACGTCGGCCTGCTCGACGATCCGCCCCTGGTACATCACGGCCACGCGGTCGGCCAGGTCGGCGACGACGCCCATGTTGTGGGTGATCAGCACGATCGCGGCGCCGAACTCGTCGCGGCAGCGGCGCAGCAGGTCCAGGATCTCGGCCTGCACGGTGACGTCGAGGGCCGTCGTCGGCTCGTCGGCGATGATCACGCCGGGGTCCAGCACGAGCGCCTGCGCGATCACGATGCGCTGCTTCTGGCCGCCGGAGAACTGGTGCGGGTAGTGGTCGACCCGCTCCTCGGGGTCGGGGATGCCGACCCGGCGCAGGACGTCGACCGCCCTGGCGCGGGCCTCCTTGCGGCTGTACTGCCCGTGCGCGCGCAGCCCCTCGGCGATCTGCCAGCCGACCGGGTAGACGGGGTTGAGCGCGGTCGACGGCTCCTGGAAGACCATCGCCGCGTCGCGGCCGCGCACCTCCCCCAGCTCCCGCCGGGTCAGGGTGACGACGTCGTGCTCGCCGGTCCCGTCCTTGCGGCGCAGCACCACCGCGCCGCGGGTGGCGGCGGTCTCGGGCAGCAGCCCGAGGATGCTGCGCGCGGTCACCGTCTTGCCGCTGCCGCTCTCGCCGACGACGGCCAGCACCTCGCCGGCGGCCACGGACAGGCTCACGTCCCGGACGGCGGCGATGGTGCCGGCATCGGTGGCGAAGGAGACCGACAGGTTCTCGATGTCGACGACGTCGTCGCGTGCGGTGGTCATCAGGCGCTCCCCTCGAGGCCGGACAGTCCTGCCGGACCGGCACCCAGCGGGCCGCCCGGTACGACCGGGGTCTCCGCGACGTCACCGGTGTCGGCCGACCGGCGGCTGCGCAGCCGCGGGTCGGCCAGGTCGTTGAGGCTCTCCCCGACCAGCGTCAGTCCGAGGACCACCAGCACGATCGCCGAGCCGGGGAAGACCGCCGTCCACCAGATGCCGCTGCTCACGTCCGACAGCGACTTGTTGAGGTCGAAGCCCCACTCGGCGGCCGCGGTCGGCTCGATGCCGAAACCGAGGAACCCGAGCCCGGCGAGGGTGAGGATCGCCTCCGAGGCGTTGAGCGTGAGGATCAGCGGCAGCGTGCGCGTGGCGTTGCGCAGCACGTGCCGGCTCATGATCCGCCAGTGCCCCGCGCCGACGACCCGGGCGGACTCGACGTAGGCCTCGCCCTTGATCCGCACCGTCTCGGCACGCACCACGCGGAAGTACTGCGGGATGAACACGACGGTGATCGAGATGGCCGCGGCGAGGATGCCGCCGTAGAGGCTGGACTGCCCGCCGCTGATCACGATCGCCATGACGATCGCCAGCAGCAGCGACGGGAAGGCGTAGACCGCGTCGCAGACGACGACCAGCACGCGGTCGAGCCAGCCGCCGAAGTAGCCGGAGACCAGGCCGAGCAGCACGCCGGCGAACAGCGAGAGCACGATCGCGACCACGATCACCATGAGCGCGGTGCGCGACCCGTAGACGACGCGGCTGAGCACGTCGTACCCGCCGACGGTGGTGCCGAGCCAGTGCTCGGCCGAGGGGGGCTGCTGGGCGCCGAAGGCGCCGTCGGCGTCCCGGAGCTGGTTGTAGCCGTAGGGGGCGAGCAGCGGGGCCAGCAGCGCGGTGAGCAGGAAGACACCGGTCAGGACCAGCCCGACGACGAGCATCCCGCGCTGCAGGCCGACGCTCTGCCGCAGCTGGTGGACGACGGGCAGCCGGCGCCAGCCTCGGCGGGCGGGGTCGGTGCGGGGGGTCTGCTCGACCGGAGGGGCGACGGTGGCCATCAGTACCTCACCCGGGGGTCGATGAGCGCGGCGATGACGTCGACGACGAAGTTGGTGACGGCGACGATGACGGCGAGCATGGCGACGATCCCCTGCACCGCGACGAAGTCGCGGGCCTGCAGGTACTCGGCCAGCTGGAAGCCCAGGCCCTTCCACTCGAAGGTCGTCTCGGTCAGCACCGCGCCGCCCATGAGGAGGGCGACCTGCAGGCCGATGACGGTGATGATCGGGATGAGCGCGGGCCGGTAGGCGTGCTTGCGCAGCAGCCGCCGCTCGGCGACGCCGCGGGAGCGGGCGGCCTCCACGTAGCCCGTGCCGAGGGTGCCGATGACGTTGGTGCGCACCAGCCGCAGGAAGACCCCCGCGGTCAGCAGGCCGAGCGCGACCGCGGGCAGGACGGCGTGCTCGAGCACGTCGGAGACGACCTCGCCGTTGCCCAGCCGGATCGCGTCGATCAGGTAGATGCCGGTCGGGTCGTCGAGGAACTGCAGCTCGATCTCGGCCCGGGTCGAGGCCCGCCCGGCGACGGGCAGCCAGCCCAGGCCGCTGGCGAAGACCAGCTTGAGCACCAGGCCGGCGAAGAAGACCGGGGTCGCGTAGCAGAGGATCGCGAAGACCCGCAGCACGGCGTCGGGCCACTTGTCGCGGGAGTAGGCGGCCAGCCGGCCCAGGGGGATGCCGACGACGAAGGCGACGATCAAGGCGTAGAAGGCCAGTTCCAGGGTCGCCGTCCCGAAGGTGGTGAGCACCTCGGTGACCGGGCGGCGGTCCGACAGCGTCGTCCCGAAGTCGCCGGTGGACACGTTGCCGAGGTACTCGAGGTACTGCACGAGGATGGGCCGGTCGTAGCCGGCCTCCCGGACGCGCTGCGCCAGCTCCTCCGCGGTCAGCCGGCCGCCGAGGGCGGCGGTGATCGGGTCGCCGGTCGAGCGCATCAGGAAGAAGACCGTCGTCACCAGGATGAAGACGGTCGGGATGATCAGCAGGAAGCGGATCAGGATGTAGGTGCCCAGGCCGCCTCCGCCGCTGCGACGTCGGCGCGTCGGCGCGTCCTCCTGGGCCGGCTCGCCGGCCGCGAGCTCGGTCGCTGTGGTCATGGCCTTCCTCCGTGCGTGCGTGGTCCGCACATGGGTGGCCCCGGGTGACTCCGCCGTGCGGCGGGGTCACCCGGGGCCGGTGTCGCCACCTTCTCAGCCGGGCGTCAGCCCCGGCTCAGGGCGCCGTAGCGGAACTTGAAGGACGCGTCGAGCGTGTCGCTCGCGCCCTCCACGCCCGTCCGGACGACGGCGACCTGGGCGCCCTGCAGGTACGGCAGGGTGGACAGGTCCTGCGCCACCAGCTGCTGGATCTGCTCGATCAGGGCGGTGCGCTGGGCCGGGTCCGGGGTCGTCGCCTGCTGCAGGATCATGTCGTTGACCTGCTTGTTGTCGTAGTGGTTGGCCAGGAAGTTGTCCGTGATGAAGAACGGCGACAGGTAGTTGTCGGCGTCGGAGTAGTCCGGGAACCAGCCCAGCTGGTAGGCCGGGTAGACGTCGGCCACGCGGTCCTCGGAGTACTGCACCCACTCGGTGGTCTGCAGGTCGACCTGGAACAGGCCGGTGGACTCCAGCTGGTCCTTGATCAGGGCGTACTCGTCACCGGAGGACGGCCCGTAGTGGTCGTTGGAGTACTGCAGGCTCAGCTGGACCGGGGTCGGCACGCCCGCTGCCTCGAGGACCTGGGCGGCCTTGGCCGGGTCCGCGCCACCGTTGCCGTCGCCGTAGAGCTCCCGCAGCGGGGTGGCGGCGCCGGTCAGGCCCTCGGGGACGAAGGAGTACAGGGGGGTGTAGGTGCCCCGGTAGACCTGCTCGGCCAGCTCCTCGCGGTCGATCAGGTGCGCCACCGCCTGGCGGACGGCGGTCGCCTTGGCCGGGTCCGCCTCCGGCGTCGTGGCCCCGAACGGCTGGGTGTTGAAGTTGAAGACGATGTAGCGGATCTCGCCGCCGGGACCGTCCACGACCTCGACCTCGTCGTTGCCGCGCAGGTCGTCGATGTCGGTCGCGCTCAGGCTGCGGAAGGCCACGTCGATGTTGCCCTCCTCGATGTCCAGCTTGAGGTTCGAGGCGTCGGCGTAGTAGCGGACGTTGACCCGGTCGGTCTTCGGAGCGCCCAGCAGACCCTGGTAGTCGGGGTAGGCCTCGTAGGAGATCAGGTTGTTCTGGTCGTAGTTGGTGATCGTGTACGGGCCGTGGAAGGCGTTGCCGTCGACGATCTCCTGGTCCGGGGTCAGCTCGGTCGCCGACAGGACGTCCTCGTCGACGATCGGGCCGGCCGGGCTGGACAGGATCTGCGGGAACGTCTGGTCGTTGCCCGACTTCAGGTTGAACACGACGGTCGTCTCGTCGGGGGTCTCGACGCTGTCGAGGTTGGCCAGCAGCGCGGCCGGACCGTTCGGGTCGTTGATCGCGACCATCCGATCGAAGCTGAACTTGACGTCCGAGGAAGTCAGCCCGTTGCCGTTGGCCCAGGTCAGACCCGGCTTCAGGGTGACCGTGTACTGGGTGGGCGAGGTGAACTCCGCCGACTCGGCGATGTCGGGCTCGACGTCGGGGCTGCCGTAGTCGGTGTTCATCAGGAACGGGAAGACCTGGTTCATGACGGCGAAGGAGCCGTTGTCGTACGAACCCGCCGGGTCGATCGTGGTGATCTTGTCGCTGGTGCCGATCGTCAGCGCGTCGCCGCTGCCGCCGCCCGAGCCGCTGCCGTCGCCCTCGTCGCCGCCGCCGCACGCGGTCAGCGCCAGCGCGGTGACCGCGAGGCCCGCCGTGGCCGCGCGCAGGCGCCGGCCGGTCAGAACGGAACTCATCCGCCTACCTTCGTTCTTCCTGAGATCCCCCGCGGGCACCGGACATCTTCCGCGCCGCAGCGGGGTGTGGGTGTTGGTTACCCATGCGTAGCACAGGGCGCCGGGCTCCCAGGAATCCCCCGGGGGACTGTTATCGCCTCGTGACTGGCCCGGGGGCGCGCGACCGACCTGCGCTCACGCGTCGATGCGGCGGCGACCCTCGAACGCCCGGCCGAGCGTGACCTCGTCGGCGTACTCCAGGTCACCGCCGACCGGCAGACCGCTGGCCAGCCGCGAGACGGCCAGCCCCATCGGCCCCACCAGCCGGGCGAGGTAGGCGGCGGTCGCCTCTCCCTCGAGGTTCGGGTCGGTGGCGATGATCAGCTCGGTCACGGTGCCGTTCATCAGCCGCGTCATCAGCTCCTTGACGCGCAGGTCGTCGGGGCCGACGCCCTCGATCGGGCTGATCGCGCCCCCGAGCACGTGGTAGCGGCCGCGGAACTCGCGGGTGCGCTCGATCGCGACGACGTCCTTGGGCTCCTCGACGACGCAGATGACGTCGTCGCTGCGCCGCGGGTCACGGCAGATGCGGCACTGCTCGCCCTCGGCGACGTTGTAGCAGGTCACGCAGAACCGGACCTCCGCCTGCACCCGCTGCAGCGCCGCCACGAGACGGCCGACGTCGGCGGACTCCGACGCCAGCAGGTGGAAGGCGATGCGCTGGGCGCTCTTCGGCCCGACGCCGGGCAGCCGGCCGAGCTCGTCGATGAGGTCCTGGACGGCCCCCTCGTACACGGTGTTCCTCTCGTCGCGGAGGGGACGGCACGGCTCAGAGGCCGGGCAGCCCCAGGCCGCCGCCGAGGCCGCCGGCGAGCGGCCCCATCCGGCTGGCGGTGAGTTGGTCGACCTGGCGCGCGGCATCGCGAACGGCGGCGACGACGAGGTCCTGCAGCGTCTCGACGTCGGACGGGTCGACGGCCTCGGGCGCGATGGTGACCGCGGACAGCTCGCCCTGGCCGGTCATCGTCGCGGTGACCAGGCCGCCACCGGCCGTGCCGGTCACGGTCTCCTGCGCCAGTTGCTCCTGCGCGGCAGCCAGCTGCTGCTGCATCTGCTGGGCCTGCTCGAGCAGGCGGGCCATGTCGGGCTGACCACCGGGGAACATGACCCGAGGGTAGGCCGCGGGTACGACGCACGGCGGGACGACGGGCCGACCACCTTCATCAACCAAGCGGTTGACAACGCCGGACCCGCGCGCCACCCTCTTTGTCAACCGACCGGTTGAACAGGAGGGAGGTCCACCCCGATGGCCGCTGATCCGCTCTCCCGGGTCTTCGCGGCCCTGGCCGACCCGACCCGGCGCGACATGGTCGCCCGGCTGGCGACGGCCGACGCCACGGTCGGCGAGCTCGCCGAGCCCTACGCGGTGAGCGTCCAGGCCGTGTCCAAGCACCTGCGGGTGCTGGAGGACGCCGGCCTGGTCAGCCGCAGCCGCGACGCGCAACGCCGTCCGGTGCACCTGGAAGCGGAGGTCCTCGACCTCATGACCGGGTGGATCGAGCGCTACCGCCGCCAGGCGGAGGAGCGCTACCGCCGTCTGGACGACGTCCTGCGGTCCATGCCGGACGACGCCACCCCACCCACTCCCCCAGGAGGGAACCCGTCATGACCACCACCCAGCACCACGAGACCGAGATCGCCCTCGACCCCGAGGTGCCGCTGGTCCGGATCACCCGCGAGTTCGACGCGCCGCCGGCCAAGGTGTTCCGCGCACACACCGACCCCGACCTCCTCGTCCAGTGGCTCGGTCCGCGCGGCACGGAGATGTCGATCGACCACCACGACTGCCGCACCGGCGGCTCCTACCGGTACGTGCACCGGCAGGACGGGGAGGAGTACGGCTTCCGCGGCTGCTTCCACGAGGTGCGGCCCGACGAGCTGATCGTGCAGACGTTCACCTTCGAGGGCATGCCCGACGGCGTCGCCCTGGAGAAGCTCGTGCTCGAGGACCTGGGGAACGGCCGCACCCGGCTGACCGCGACGTCCCTGGTGGACTCGTTCGCCGACCGCGACGCCTTCGTGGCCAGCGGCATGGAGGTCGGCGTCCGCGAGGGGTACGAGCGCCTCGACGAGGTCCTCGCGCGGGGCTGACCCCCGGCCGGGCGTGTCCGCGGGCGCCGGGGCGCCTCCCGGGGCGTTCCCGTCCGCCCGGGCCCGGAAGGGGCACTGCCTCCGCTCAGCCGTCGATGGGGCGGGCGCCGAGCTGGGCCCGCAGCAGCGACAGCGCCGCCTGCTCCGGGTCGACCACCGGGTCGGGTTCGCGCTCCCCCGCGCCCTCCGCGGCCCGCTCGGCCATGAGCTCGCGGGCCTCGGCGACCTCCGCGGCCCGGGCCGCCTCGCGGGCGGCCTCCGGCGCGACCGCCGGCCCCCCGCCGCGGGCGGCACCCTCCACCACGACCTGCACCTTCCAGCGCACGCCGAGCAGCTCCTGCAGCGACTGCCGGACGACGTCCTTGTTGAGGTCGTCGCCGAGCATCTTCGCCAGTGCCGGCGAGGTCGCCGCCAGGGTGAGCGTCCCGTTGCCCAGGTCGTGCACCTGGGCGCTCTTGAGCAGCGCCTCGGTGGTGCGCTTGTGGCCGCGGACGACCTTCAGCAGCTCCGGCCACACCCGGCGGACGTCGGCGGTGGTCAGCGCGCCGTCGCCGGCCGGCTGCTCGGGCTGGGCCGAGACCACCGGGGTCGGCTCGCCCCCGCGCGGTGCCGGCGAGGACTCCGCCGCGGCCCGGGGGGCGGGGTCGGCGGCGGGCCGGGGCTGCTCGAGCCGGGCGGCCGCCGCGGCCGCCGCGGCGGGACGGGGCTGGTGCGGCCAGTCCTCGTCGTCGGTCGGCTCCGGCGGCAGGGGGACGTCCGGTTCCCCCTCGGCCACCCGGGGCCGCCGACGCTCCTCGGCGGGCGCGGGGTCCGCGGCCGCGGGCGCGCCGGCCGCCGGCCGCCGGCCGGGAGCGCCGGAGCCGGGCGGGGTCGTCGCGGGCCAGCCGTCGTCGGCCACCGGAGCCGGCCGCGCCGCCGGGGCGCCGGACCCCGGCGGTGTGGTGGCCGGCCACCCGTCGCCGGCCGGGCGGGCGTCCGTGGGCGCGGCCGGCTGCGGCTCGGCGCCGGGCCCGGCCGGCGGGGTCACGGGGTGCTCGGCGGGCGCGGGCGTCACGGGCCGCTCCGCCGGTGCGGCCGGTGCGGCCGGTGCGGACACGGTCGGCGCGGGCCCGGCGGGGGTGGACGCGGGCGCAGCCGGCGCCTCCGCGACCTGAGACCTGCGCACGAACTCCCGTCGCGGACCGGCCGGCGGCGCGGGCGCGGGCGGGACGTCGTCCACCGGCTCGCGGCGGGGCGCGGCCACCGGGGCGGCCGGTGCCTCCACGGGGCGTCCGGCGTGCTCGCCGGCGATCGACAGCCGCCGCTCCAGGCGCTCCAGGCGCTGGAGGGTGGCCACCGCTGAGTCGTCGGTGCCGGGAAGCAGCATGCGCGCGCACACCAGCTCGAGCAGCAGCCGCGGCGCCGTCGTCCCCCGCATCTCGGTCAGGCCCTCGTGGACCGTGTCGGCCATCCGCGACAGCGTCGCCGAGCCCAGGGCGCGGGCCTGGGAGCTCATGAGGTCCAGCCGGTCGGGCGGGCAGTCGAGCAACCCGTTGCCGCCGGCGTCGGGGACGGCGTCCAGGACGATCAGGTCGCGCAGCCGGTCGAGCAGGTCGGTGGCGAAGCGGCGCGGGTCGTGCCCGGCCTCCACCACCCGGTCGACGGCGCGGAAGACGCCGGGGGCGTCGTGCGCGGCGAGGGCGTCGATGGTCTCGTCGAGCAGGGCGTCGTCGGTGACGCCCAGCAGCCCGACGGCGCTCTTGTAGGTGACGCCCTCGGGCCCGGCCCCGGCCAGCAGCTGGTCGAGGATCGACAGGGAGTCGCGGACCGAGCCGCCCCCGGCACGCACCACCAGCGGGAAGACGGTCGGCTCGACGGCCACGCCCTCGGCGGCACAGGTCTTCTCGAGCAGGCCCCGCAGCGTCGTCGGCGGCACCAGCCGGAACGGGTAGTGGTGGGTGCGCGAGCGGATGGTGGGGAGCACCTTGTCCGGCTCGGTCGTGGCGAAGACGAAGACGAGGAACTCCGGCGGCTCCTCGACGACCTTGAGCAGGGCGTTGAAGCCCTGCGTGGTCACCATGTGTGCCTCGTCGACGATGTAGACCTTGTAGCGGCTGTTCACCGGCGCGAAGAACGCGCGCTCGCGCAGGTCGCGGGCGTCGTCGACACCACCGTGGCTGGCCGCGTCGATCTCGATGACGTCGAGCGAGCCGGGGCCGTCGGGGGCCAGCGCGACGCACGAGCCGCACACGCCGCACGGGGTGGACGTCGGCCCCTGCTCGCAGTTCAGCGATCGGGCCAGGATGCGCGCGGACGACGTCTTGCCGCAGCCGCGGGGGCCGCTGAACAGGTAGGCGTGGTTGATCCGCCCGCCGTCGACGGCGTTGACCAGCGGGGCGGTCACGTGCTCCTGGCCGACCACCTCGGCGAAGGTCGCCGGGCGGTACTTCCGGTAGAGCGCCAGTGCCACGCAGGCGAGGTTACGTGGGACGAGCGACGGATCGGCGCACCGCCGGTGTGGACCGGTGGCGGGCCGGAGGGTCCCCGGCCGGGACACGCGGCAGCGGCGCCACAGGAGTGGGGAACGGCACGTGGCCGCGGTGTCGCCCGGTCGGACGACCGGGACAGAGCAGAGGACCCCCCGCGCACCCGCCAGAGCCCGCTTATCCTTGCTGCCTTCCGGCCCTGGGGAGGTTCACAGGATGACGCCACGCGAGGGGTCGTCGTCCACTGTAGGTCACAACCCGGCGGCCGCCGGCAGGACCCCCCGCTACGCTCCGACGACATGACGCCTCCGCACGCCTGCGTCCTCCCCCCGCCCCGCTCCTGACCCGGAGCACCACAGGCCGACCCCGCCCGGCACCCGGTGCCGGGACGCTGCGCCGTGCTCCGGACCGCATCCCCCGATCCGGATCTGCGACCAGGAGCGTCATGTCCACCCGCACCCGAGCCGCCAGCAGCGGCTCCTCGACCGCCGCGACCGGCGGTTTCGTGTCCGTCGTCCTCGCCGCCCTCTGCTGGGGCACCGCCGGCGTCAGCGGCCGCGTCGTCGCCGACCGCACCGACCTCGGCCCCCTCGACATCGCCTGGCACCGCATGGCGATCGGCGCGGCCGTCCTCCTCGCCGCCCACCTGCTCACCCGGCGCCGCCGCGCCGGCACCGCTGTCCCGGTCACCGGCCGGGTCGCCGTGCGACTGGCCCTCGTGGCCGCCGGCCTGGCGGCCTACCAGCTCGCCTACTTCGCCGCCGTGGCGACGGCCGGGGTGAGCGTGGCCACCCTCGTCGCGCTCGGCCTGGCCCCGCTGCTCATCGCGGTCGGCGCGGCGCTGCTCGGCCACGGCCGCCCGGACCGGACGACGGTGCTCGCGCTGGCGGTCGCGCTGACCGGCCTCGGGCTGCTGGTGGGCCTGACCGCCGGCGCCTCCGCGGGGACGGCGGTGCTGCTCGGCGCCCTGCTCGCGGTCGGCTCGGCGCTCGGCTACGCCGTCGTCACCCTGGCCAGCGGGGACGTGCCGGCCGGTGTCCCGGTGACGCTGGCCGGCTTCGTCGGCGGAGCGGTCCTGCTCACGCCGGCCGCGCTCGCCACCGGCCTGCGGTTCACCTCGGAGCCGGTGGCCCTGCTCACGCTGCTCTACCTGGGGGCGGTGCCCAGCGCCCTGGCCTACGCCCTGTTCTTCCGCGGGCTGCGGACGGTGCCCGGCGCGGTCGCCGCCATCGTGACGTTGCTGGAGCCGGTGACGGCGACGGTCCTGGCGACGGCGTTCCTCGGGGAGCGCCTGCCGCTGGGCGCGCTCGCCGGCGGGGTGCTGGTGCTCGCCGCGGTCGCCGGTCTCTACCTGCGCCGGCTGGGCCCGCCGGCCGTCGGGGACGTCGTCCCCGAGCCCACCGCCTGAGACGCACGGAGGCCGGGCCCCGCTCGGAGCGGGACCCGGCCTCGGGTGCGGAGGATGGGAGATTCGAACTCCCGAGGGGTTGCCCCCAACCCGCTTTCCAAGCGAGCGCCATAGGCCACTAGGCGAATCCTCCACCTGCGCGGGCCAGGATACCGGGCGCCGTCGCGGCGGTCAGCCGCGGTACCCGGGGAGCGCATAACGCGGTCGGACACAGGGCGGTGTTTCCCGGCGGTCGGCTGGGGCAGGGTGGTCCGGAACGGGATCAACGGCCCGTGCGACAGGAGAGGACGCCCCCATGAGCGAGACCGACCAGGTCCGGCCCGACGTCGTGGAGGCCATCGTCGCGGTGCTCCACGGCGCCGACCCCTCCGGCCTGCCACCGACCGCGACCAAGGAGGAGAAGGACGCCGCGAAGGACCGCTACCTGTCGGAGTTCGTCGCCGAGCGCAGCAAGCGCGACCGCCAGACGAGGGCGTGGGAGCTGCTGCTCACCCGCAGCTACGACGAGCCGCCGACCTGGCAGCGGCTGTTCGACGACCTCCCCCCCGACGCCGCCGGTGAGCTCGGTGAGCTCTACGACGCACTGCCGGCCGGGGCCCAGGAGGAGTACGCCCGCCGGTTCGGCGTCCCCAGCGGCGTCTGACCGGCACCGACGGCGGGTCCGCCGGGCGAGACGCTTCCCCCATGACCGCACCCGACCACCTGGTCGCCGGGCGCTACCGGCTGGTCTCCCGCATCGGCGGTGGGGGCATGGGTGCGGTCTGGCTGAGCCGGGACGAGGTGCTGGGCCGCCGGGTGGCGGTCAAGCAGGTGCTGCCGCCGACCGGCGCCGACCCCAGGGCCGTGGAGCAGCAGCGCCAGCGGGCGCTGCGCGAGGGCCGGATCGCGGCGCGGCTGAGCCACCCGCACGCCATCTCCGTCTACGACGTCGCGCTGGAGGACGGCGCGCCGTGGCTGGTCATGGAGTACCTGCCCTCCCGCAGCCTGGCGGAGGTGCTGCAGGAGGACGGCGTGCTGCGGGTGGACCAGGTGGCGCAGGTGGGCGCCCAGGTGGCCGACGCGCTGGCCGCCACGCACGCCGCGGGCATCGTGCACCGCGACGTGAAGCCGGCCAACGTGCTCATCGGGCGGGGTCCGCACGTGGAGGGCCTGGTCAAGATCACCGACTTCGGCATCTCCCACGCCGCCGGCGATGTGACGCTGACCCAGACCGGTCAGATCACGGGCACCCCCGCGTTCCTGGCGCCCGAGGTGGCGCGGGGCGCGGAGATGACGCCCCAGAGCGACGTGTTCTCCCTCGGCGCCACGCTGTACACCTGCCTGGAGGGTCAGCCCCCGTTCGGCATGGACGACAACGCCCTGCGGCTGCTGCACCGCGTGGCCGCGGGCGGCCCCCTGCCCCCGCGCCGCGCCGGCTCCCTCACCGGGCCGCTGACCAGGATGCTTGCCGACGACCCGACGCAGCGGCCGACGATGGCGGAGGTCCGCGACGAGCTGGCCCGGCTGGCGGCCGGCCGGGACGGCGACCCGACCACGGTGCTGCTCGCCCGGACCAACCTGCGGTCCTCGACCAACAGGCAGCGCACCACGGAGTGGGCCACCGGCGCGGCGCCGGCCGTCGCCGCCGGCGCCGGTGACACCGCCGTGCAGGGCCCGCCGCCGGCCACCCCGGCTCCGCCGCCGGCCGCCCCGTCCCCGGCGACGCCGCCGCGGCCGGGGCCGGTGAGCACCGCCCGGCCACGACGTCGCCGGCCGTGGCTCGTGGCCGCGCTCGTGCTCGTGCTGCTGCTGGCCGGCGGTGGGCTCCTCTGGCTCACCACCCGCGGCGACGATCCCGGGACGGCGGCCGACGCAGGCGCGACGCCCTCCCCGTCGCAGGTCGACGACTCCCCGGCGTCGGCGCCGCCCGACGGCTCCGCGGAGCCGGCACCGACCACCGACGACGCGCCCGCCACCACCGACACACCGACGGACGAGGCCCCGGACGAGGCCCCGGACGAGGCCCCGGACGAGGCGCCGGACGACGATCCGGTCGCCGTGGCCGAGCAGACCCTGGACGAGTACTACGCGTTCCTGCCCGAGGACCCCGACGCGGCCTACGCGATGACCGGCCCCACCCTGCGGGGCGCCGCCGGCCGGGACTACTACCGGGACTTCTGGAGCCCGTGGTCGGAGGTGGAGCTGGCCGGCCTCCGCGACGTCGAGGAGGACGACGGCGTGATCACCGCGACGTCGGAGGTGCGCTTCACGCGGGACGACGGCAGCTCGGAGGTGGAGTTGCACGAGGTGCGGTTCACCCAGGACGACGACGGCCGGTGGCTGGTCGACCTCGACCGGTACGTCCGGACCATCGGCTGACCGCCGCCCCCACGAACGACGGGTAGCCGGTCACCGGGGCCGGGGCGTCGATGTTCGCCGGGTCCTGCTGTGCGGCTCGTCCGGCGTCGGTGCGCGGCCACGCGCACGAGCGCCCGGTGACCGGCTCGGCCCCCGGGCGCTCTTCGCGATCAGCTGGTCACTCCCACGTACCGCCGGACGGTGGAGTAGGCGGGGCGGTGGCCCTCGGGGAAAGCGGCCTCGTCGGTCCAGGCACTCGGCGGGGAGTGCGCCAGGATCGGGACGATCTTCCGGATCCCCGTCTCCTCCTCGACCATCCTGTGGATGCCGGGGAGCCCGTGACGCGCTTCGGCGTTGAAGCGCCTGCCGTCGATGGAGTCGACATCATCGCGCGACTTCATGACGAATGCGGTCTCGTCGTCGACGAATTCCCACTCCGTGGCCAGCTGGGCAACGAGGCCGCCGTCCACCTCCTCGCGGATCAACTGGTCGTAGACCAGCCGGAGGAAGATCATGTCGAAGGCGTCCGACGACCGGGCCGGGTCGGAGTTGGTCGGGTTCTGCACGAAGACGTACCGGGAGGTGCCATCCGGATCGCGCTGGTCGTGGTCCGCGCCGACGGTGTCGAGGCCCTGCGAGACGCCTGCGGCCCGGCCGCCCTCCCTCTCACCCCCTGACCCGCCGTTCGAGGCGCCGCCGCAGGAGGTCACCGTCACACCGGTGACCACCAGGGCGCTGACCAGCCATCTGGCCCGCCGGCCGCGCATCGTCCTCGCTGGGTTCCTCATGAGACCTTCCTGCCGTCACCGAGAGCGGAGAGGTCGGCGGGGCCGTTCGGCCTGCGCGTTCCGGCGACCGACGCCAACGGCGCGACGTCGGCCCGGACACGGACGCCCGCACACCCGATGGCCGCGGAAAATGGCCCCCCGCACATGTCCCCCTCTTCCCCTCGCCAGCGACGGTGGTCTGCGACGTCGGAGACGTCGATCACTCGTTCCCGCGGGGAGGAAGGCGACAATGGCGCAGCTCGAGGGGAAGACCGCCGTCATCACCGGCTCAGGTCGCGGCCAGGGTCTCGCCGCGGCGCTGTTGTTCGCCGCCGAGGGGGCGCGGGTCGTGGTCAACGACCTCGACCCGGAATCGGTGGACAAGGCCGTGGCGGAGATCCGTGGCGCGGGGGGCGAGGCGGTCGGCGTCGTCGGTGACGTCTCCGATCCCGACGACGTGCAGCGGATCCTGGGTGCGGCCCAGGGGTTGGGCGGCCTGGACGTCCTCTACAACAACGCCGGGATCGGCAACTCGGCGACCAAGCGGTTCGGCATCGGGATGAGCGACATCGTCACCTGCACCCTGGAGGACTGGAACCGCATCATCGCCATCAACCTCACCGGGGCCTTCCTGACCTGCAAGTACGGCATCCCGATGCTCATCGAGCGGGGTGGCGGCGCCATCATCAACACCGCCTCCATCCACGCGATCGTCGGCATGTCGAGCGCGCACGCCTATTCGGCGACCAAGGGCGGGCTGACGGCGATCACCCGCGCGATCGCCGTCACCTACGGGCCGCAGGGCGTCCGGTGCAACGCGATCCTGCCGGGCGTGGTGGAGACCGAGATGATCGGCGACGCGCTCGCCTCGGCGGAGATCCGCGACCAGTTCGTCCAGGGGACGCCGTCGCGCCGCGCCGGTACCGCGGAGGACATGGCCGACGTCGCCCTGTGGCTGGCCGGCGACGGCTCGTCGTTCGTCAACGGCCAGGACATCGTCGTCGACGGCGGGGCGTCGATCTACACGGCCCTGATCGCCGGCCGGAGCTCCCGGTGACCCCGGCGGTGCCGGCGGCCGCGACGCCGTTGACCCCCGAGGAGGCGCAGCGGAAGTACGCCGAGGAGCGGGCGAAGCGGCTGCGCGCCGACGGGCTCGACCAGTACGTCCACCTCGAGGGCGACCTGGAGCGCTTCGCCGAGGACCCGTGGGCGGGGACCGACGGATCGCGCGACCCGATCGAGGCCACCGTCGACGCGGTGCTGCTGGGCGCCGGCCTGGCCAACCTGCAGATGGCCGTGTGGCTGCGCGAGGTGGGCCTCGAGCGGATCATGATGATCGACAAGGCCGCCGACGTGGGCGGCACCTGGTACTGGAACCGCTACCCGGGCGCGCAGTGCGACACCGAGTCGCACGTCTACCTGCCGCTGCTCGAGGAGACCGGGTACATCCCGACCGAGAAGTACGCACGGCAGCCGGAGATCCTGGAGCACTGCCGGCGGATCGCGCGGCACTTCGACCTGTACCGCGACGCCGTCTTCCAGACCGAGGTCCAGGAGGCCCGCTGGGACGACACCGACTCGCGCTGGGTGATCAGCACCAACCGCGGCGACACCATCCGCAGCCGGTACTTCCTCGTCGCCCCCGGACGCCTGCAGAACCCGAAACTCCCCGGGATCAAGGGCATCGAGTCGTTCCGGGGCCGCAGTTGGCACACCAGCCGGTGGGACCACGCCTTCACCGGGGAGAACCTGGAGAACCTGGCCGACAAGCGGGTGGGCGTCATCGGCACCGGCGCCACCGGCATCCAGGTCGTGCCGCGGCTCGCCGAGGCCGCGAAGGAGGTGTTCGTGTTCCAGCGGACGCCGGCCGCGCCCTGGGCGCGCAACAACGCCCCCACGCCCGAGGACTTCGGCAAGGACCTCGAGCCGGGCTGGCAGTACCGGCGCATGTGGAACTTCACCGCGGTGTCCACCGGTTTCCCCGCCCCGGACGGCGAGCCGGACATGGTGCAGGACGGCTGGACGGAGATCGCCCAGTTCCTCGCCTCGGCCACCGCCGCGGGGAAACCCCTCCAGCACGCCGACCTCGAGGTCATGGAGCGGATCCGCAACCGGGTCGACGAGGTGGTCGAGGACCCCTACGTCGCGTCGGCGCTCAAGCCGTACTACAGCTACGGCTGCAAGCGCCCCAACTTCCACGACGAGTTCCTGACCTCGTTCAACCGGCCGAACGTGCACCTGGTCGACACCGACGGCCGGGGCCCGGACGAGATCACCGAGCACGCCGTGGTGGTGGACGGCCGGGCCTACGAGGTCGACGCCCTGGTGTTCGCCACCGGCTTCGACCTGGGCATGGGCTTCCTCTACGGCACCGGGCTGCGCATCATCGGCCGCAGCGGGCTGCTGCTGTCGGACAAGTGGTCAGAGGGTCTGCGGACGCTGCACGGGATGCACACCCACGACTACCCGAACGCGTTCTTCTTCGGCTTCACCCAGACGGCGTTCTCGGTCAGCTACACGCACATGGCGCTGGAGCAGACCAAGCACGCCGCGCACGTCATCGCCGAGGCCGAGCGGCGCGGTGCGGTGATCGAGGCGACGAAGGAGGCGGAGGACGAGTACGTGCACTACGTCCGCAGCCGGAGCATGAGCCCGGAGGTGATCGCGGCGCTGAACGCCTGCACCCCCGCCGCGGGCAACAACGAGGGGAACGCCGCCGACCCGAACACGTTGGCGGCCGGCCGGTTCCTCCCGGCCGGGAACACCTTCTTCGAGATGCTGCGGGACTGGCGCGACGCGGGCGACTTCGCCGGGCTGACCCTCACCCCTCGGAACGGTTGCAGCGGTCAGAGCGTGTCGTAGTCCGGTGATCGACCGCCGACGAGGGTCACCGGCGGCCTCCGCCGGTGACCCTCGTTGCTGCCGGCTGGCTGGCGGTGGTGTCCGGCCATGTCCAGAGCCCGGTCGGTCATCACCGCGATCGGGGTCGAGGGCCGGAGCCCGGCCGAGGCCATCGCCGCCTACCGGCGTCCCCGCGGTCCTGGCTGTATGAGCTGCCGGCTGGCCACCGGGCCGAGGAAGACGCCGCGTCCCAGCCGCGATCCCGGAGAGGACAGACGCCCGGACCCACGTTCCGTGGGTCCGGGCGTCCGGGATGTCCTGCGACATCACTGGCGGTGGCGGTGGGATTTGAACCCACGGAGGCTTGCACCTCACACGCTTTCGAGGCGTGCTCCTTCGGCCGCTCGGACACGCCACCGCCGAAGAGACTACAGGCCCCGCTGGCGGCGGAAGAACGCGCGTAGCAGCGTGGCGGACTCCTCGGCCCGGATCCCGCCCGTGACCTGCGGACGGTGGTTGAGCCGGCGGTCGCGGACGACGTCCCACAGCGACCCGGCGGCCCCGGCCTTGGGGTCGTCGGCGCCGTAGACGATCCGGTCGACGCGGGCCAGCACGCTCGCGCCGGCGCACATGGTGCAGGGCTCGAGGGTGACCACGAGCGTCGTCCCGGTCAGCCGCCAGCCGTCGCCGTGCACCGGGGCGGCGGCGCGGAGCGCGAGCACCTCGGCGTGGGCGGTGGGGTCGCCCCGCTTCTCCCGCTCGTTGGCCGCCTCCGCGAGGACGGCACCGTCCGGGCCCAGGACGACGGCCCCGATCGGCGTGTCACCCCACTCCACGGCGGCGGCGGCGAGCTCCAGCGCCCGGCCCATCGCGGTGTCCAGGTCGAGGGTCACCGGGTCGCCCGCCACGTCCGACGGCTTCCCGCGCTGCTACGACTCCGAGTGCACGTGCACCCGGAGTCGCAGTACGCGCGGACCTGGTGCGCCAGGGGTGCGGTCACGTCCCCGCCACGTCGAGCAGGTCGATGCCGACCAGGTCCGACAGCTCCGCCAGCGCCGCCGCCGGGTCGACGACCTTGATCGTGTGCATCCCCATGGCCCGAGCCGGTTTGAGGTTGATGCCCAGGTCGTCGAGGTAGGCGCAGTCGACCGCCTCGACGGGGCGGCCGACTGCGTCGGAGAGCCGGGTCAGCGCCCGCCGGTAGATCTCCGGCTCCGGCTTGCGGACCCCCTCCAGGGAGGACTCCACCACCGCGTCGAACAGCTCGAGCAGCTCGCCGAGCGCGCCGGTGCGCTCCATGGGCGCGACGTTGTTCGACAGCAGCACCAGCGGCAGCCCGGCGTCCCGCAACCGCCGCACCGCCCGCACCATCTCCGGCCGCACCTCCCCGGCGAGGGCGGCGAGCACCCGCCGGGCGTCGAGCCGGTGACCGGCGGCCAGCGCCTCGGCCTCGAAGGCGTCGATGAACCCGGCGGCGTCGAGCTCGTTGCGCTCGTAGCGGGCCCAGGCGTTGGTGTCCGGCTCGATGCTGTTCAGCCGCCGGATCAGCCCCTCCGGCAGACCGGCCTCGGCCTCGTACGCGGCGAAGACCGGCATGGGGCTCTCGGTGATCACCCCACCGAGGTCGAAGACGACGGCGGTCGCCCGGGCGCTCACGGCCGGACCGCCGCGGCGAGCTCGTCGGCGAAGCCGAGCCGGGCGGCGATCGCGGCGACCATCTCGTCGGCCCAGAGGTCGTCGGCGGTCACGATGGTCCGCAGCTCCTCGGCGGGCAGCCCGTCGTCGGAGAAGACGTCCAGGTCACCGCCGGGCCAGCCGGTCTCGTCGTCGTCGAAGGCGCCGTCGGAGTCCACGGCGATGCCGTAGCGCTCCACCACCTCGGCGGCCAGGATCCACTCCTGCATGGTCGCGTCGGAGATCAGCGCCCGCACCAGCCCGCCGGGGCCGTGCCGGAGGACGACGAAGTACAGCCGCGAGTCGACGACGACGACGAACGGCCCGGGCCAGCCCCCGGCGCCCGGCTCGCCCAGCGCCCGCTCGAGCACCGGCAGCTCGTCCCCGGCGTCGGCGGCGAGCAGCTCCACCCGCCAGCGGCCCTCCGGGCGGCTCACCAGCACCGCCCAGCTCGTGCGCACCCCGGGGTCGGTCATCGCTTGCGCAGCATGGTCAGCCCGTCGGAGAGCGGCAGCAGCACCGTCTCCCAGCGGGGGTCGGCGGCCAGCGCGGCGTTGAGCGCGACGATCGCCCGCTGGTTGTCGTCCTGCGGGTCGAGCACCCGGCCGCTGGACAGCGTGTTGTCGAGCAGCACCACGCCGTTGGCGGTCATCCGCGGGTGCAGGTCGTCGACGTAGCCGGCGTACCCGGTCTTGTCGGCGTCGACGAAGGCCAGGTCGAACGTGGGCTCGGCCGGCAGTGCCCGCAGCGACTCGTGCGCATCACCCAGCCGCAGCTCGATCCGGTCGGCCAGCCCGGCGCGGGCCCAGTAGCGACGGGCGACCGCGGTCCACTCCGCGTTGACGTCCAGGCACAGCAGCGAGCCGTCGTCGGGCAGGCCGCGGGCGACGCAGAGGGCGGAGTAGCCGGTGAAGGTGCCGATCTCGATCGCCCGGCGGGCTCCCAGCGCCCCGGTGAGCAGCTGCATGAAGGTGCCCTGCTCGGGTGCGATCTGGAACGTCGGTGGCGCCTCACCGCGGTCGGCCAGGGCGGCGGTCTCGGCCAGCAGGTCGACGACCACGTCGTCCGGCGGCTCGGACGAGGCCCGCACGTACTCGGCCAGCTCCGGGGTGAGGAGGAACGAGCGCGGTGTCATGCCGCGTCGGGGCGGAGGAGCGCAGAGGTCATAGCCTCTGATCATGGCCGATCCCGCACCGGACGACGGTGCTGACGTCGACCCCGCGCTCTTCGCCCGGCTGGCGGCCGACCCGCTGGCCGGGCACCTGGGGATCGTCCTCGAACAGGTGCGTCCCGGGTACGCCCGCGCCGCGATGACGGTCGGGCCCGAGCTGCTCAACGCCGTCGGCACCGCGCACGGGGGCGCGACCATGGCGCTGCTCGACGTCGTCCACGCCGCGGTGAGCAACAGCCACGGCACGGTCGCCGTCGCCCAGGACGTGCACACCGAGTTCCTCGCCCCCGGCCGCCCCGGCGACCGGCTGGTCGCGGAGGGCACCGAGGTGCACCGCAGCAGCCGCACCGCGGTCTACCGCATCGACGCCCGTGCGCAGGACGGCCGGCTGGTCGCCACCGCGCTGGCCCGCGTGTTCCGCACCGAGCGCCCCTGGGGGACCGCGTGACGTCGTTCCCCGTGCCCACCCTGCCCGCCCCGCCGGTCGGCGTCGTCGGCCTGGGCCAGCTCGGCGGGTCGCTGGCGGCCGCCCTCGTCGCCGCCGGGCGCGCGGTCACCGGCTGGGACGTCGACCCCGCGGCCCGCGACGCCGCCGCCGCGCGCGGGGTGCGGATCGGGCGGGAGATGGCCGGCGTGGTCGTCCTCGCCGTCCCCCTGCCGGTGATGGCCCGCGCGCTCGACGGGCTGACCGTCGACCCGGACGCGACGATCACCGACCTGGGCTCGGTGAAGCTGCCGGTGCTCGCGGAGCTGGGTGCGGCGTACGGCGGCCGGTACGTCGGCGGGCACCCGATGTGCGGGACCGAGCGGTCCGGCCACGAGGCGACCGATCCGGGGTTGTTCACCGGCGCGCGGTGGGCGGTGTGCCTGGAGCCGGGCACCGAGCTGCCGCGCTGGCTGCGGGTGGCCGAGGTGGCGCTCTCGGCCGGCGCGGACGTGGTGCCGGCGACCGCCACCGAGCACGACGACGCGGTGGCCGCCATCAGCCACGTGCCGCACCTGCTCGCCGCGGCGCTGGCGGCGGCCGCCGGGGAGGCCGGCCCCCTGGCGCTGGCCCTGGCGGCGGGCAGCTTCCGCGACGGCACCCGTGTCATCGCCAGCGACCCCGCGTTCGTCACCGCGATGGTGGCGGGCAACGCCGGGCCGACCGCGGCGGCGCTGGCCCGCGTGCAGGCGCAGCTGGGCCGGCCCTGGCCGGAGCTGGTCGCCGCCGGGCACGCGGTGCGGGCCGGTGCCCCGTCGGGGCGGCGCAGCGTGCGCGTGCCGCTGGAGCGCGCGGCGCTGCTGGCCCTGGGCCGGGCGGGCGGGGCGGTCACCCGGCGGCTGGCGGCGTTCGTCGAGGGGTACGTGCCGGAGCGCTGACCGGTTTCGGTTGCGGCGCGGCGGGCAGGGAGCGGTCATGGACGACAGCGAGATCCGCAGCCGCATCGAGGCACTGGTGGAGGAGGAGCACCGACTGCGGGACGGCGGCGAGCACACCGACGAGCAGCGGGCCCGACTCCGGCAGATCGAGGAGGACCGCGACCAGCTCTGGGACCTGCTCCGCCAACGGGACGCCAAGCGGCAGTACGGCCAGGACCCGGACGAGGCCTCACCCCGCCCGGAGCAGCAGGTCGAGGGCTACCTGCAGTAGTCCGCCGGTCACCGCCGCCCCGGCGGTGTGACCACAGAGTCAGCAGACGCATCTACCCTGTGAAGGGCGGTCGTGGGGTCGCCGAGGACACCCGGGCCGACCGACCGACGGGGGAGCTGCGCGCATGGGCCGCCACGCCGACACATCTGGCCGGCGGGGGTCAGCGGGTCTGACGCCACAGGTCCTCATCGCGGCGGCGGTGGCCGCCGTCGTGCTGGTCGCCGCCGGCGTCACCTGGTGGGCGGTCGGCTCGGGTGCCGGCGACTGCGAGCGCACCGACGTGGTCCGGGTGGCCGTGGCCCCCGAGCTGGCCCCGGTCGCCGAGCAGGTGCTGTCCGGGGCCGAGGGCCTGCGCGAGGAGGACTGCGCCGCCGCCGAGGTGACCGCGCAGGAGCCGCTGCAGACCGTGGGTGACCTGGGCGCGCTCGAGGCTCCCGACCTGCCGCACCTGTGGGTGCCCGACTCCTCGCTGTGGCCGGCCCGGGCCGGCGAGGTGCCGCTGGAGACCGCCGGGTCGGTGGCGACCTCCCCGGTCGTGCTGGCGACCAGCCGCGCCGCGGTCGACGCCCTCGGCTGGGCCGACGAGCCGCCCGGCTGGGGCGAGGCGCTGACCGGGGAGCGGGCCCTGGCCGTTCCCGACCTCGCCACCAGCGCCGAGGGGCTGGCCGCGCTGGGCGCCGTCCGGACCGCGCTGGGCGGCGACGAGGCCGCCGACAACGCCGTCGTCCAGGCGGTGCTGGTCGCCGAGCGCGGGCCGTCGATGTCCCCTGCCGAGGCCCTGGAGGCCGGCAGCGCGGACGCCGGGGACGCGCCGCTGGTGCCGGTGAGCGAGCAGGAGGTCGTCGCGGCCAACGCCGGGACCGAGGATCCCTCCCTGGTCGCCGTCTACCCGCGGGAGGGCAGCCCGTCGCTGGACTACCCGGTCGTGCGGGTCGGGTCGGCCTCCGGTGCCGACGCCGCCGCGGTCGACGCCGCGGTGCGGGCGCTCACCTCCGACGCGGCGCGCACCGCCGTCCTGGAGGCCGGGTTCCGCGACGCCGACGGCGCCCCGCCCACCGGCGCGGGGCCCGCGACCGGCATCCGGGAGGCCGCCCCCGAGGCACTGCAGCTCGACCCCGCGCAGGTGCAGTCGCTGCTCGGTCAGCTCTCCGAGCTCGCCGCGCCGTCGCGCATCCTCACCGTCTTCGACGTCTCGACGTCGATGGAGGCCCCGGCCGGCGGCGGCACCCGCGCCACCCTGGCCCGGGACGCCGCCAAGAGCGCGCTGTCGCTGGTGCCGGGCACCTTCGCGCTCGGCCTGTGGGTGTTCGCCAGCGAGCTCGAGGGCCAGGAGGACTGGACCGAGCTGGTGCCCACCCGCGCCCTGGAGGCGCAGGTCGACGGGCGCGAGCAGCGGGACCTCCTCGACGAGCAGCTCGACACCATCCCCGGCCGGCTCACCCCCGGCGGCACGGGCCTGTACGACACGACGCTGGCCGCCGTCCGGGCGGCGCGGGCCGACTACGAGCCGACCGCCGTCAACAGCGTCCTGATGGTCACCGACGGCACCGACGAGGACGACGGCATCCCGCTCGCGGAGCTGCTGCGGACGATCGCCGACGAGGCCGATCCGGAGCGGCCGGTCAAGGTCATCGGCGTCGCGCTGGGCCCGGACGCCGACCTCGGCGCGCTGGAGCAGATCGCCGCGGCGACCGACGGCGCGGCCTACTCCGCCGTCGACCCGACCGCGCTGCAGACCGTCCTCTTCGACGCCCTCCGCCAGCGCGAGGGCTGAGCGCCCCCGGTCAGGTGCGGGCCAGCAACCCGTCGAGGGCGGCGGTGACCTCGCCGACGGTGATCGTCGCCAGCGCCGGGTCGAGCTCGGTCCCCCACGGGTCACCGGTGCCGTCGCCGTGCCACAGGACGACGTGCAGCGACCCGCCGCCCCGGGCGGCTCGCGGCGGCGGACCCCACAGCGCCGGCGCCACGGGTCCGAAGAGCACCACCGACGGACGGCGGTAGGCGGTCGCCAGGTGCGCCATCCCGGTGTCGCCGCTGACCACGACGCGGGCGCCGGCGACCACCGCGGCCAGCTCCGGCGTCGACGTCCGTCCGGCGAGCACGGACCCCTCCCCCAGGCCGGCGGCCGCGGCCACCTGCCGGGCCAGCGGCACCTCGGCCGGGCCTCCGGTGACCCGCACGTCCAGGCCGTGGCCCGCCAGGTGCCGGGCCACCGCCGCGAACCGGTCCGCGGGCCAGCGGCGTGCGGGGAAGGCGGCGCCGGGGTGGACCAGCGCCACGCCGGGCGGCGCCGGGGCGGGCACGGACGGGACGGCGAGGTCGAGGGCGTCGGGGTCGGCGTCCACCCCGAGCCCCTCGCCGACCAGCCGGCACCAGCGGCGCACCTCGTGCTCGTCGGGGTACCAGGTCGGGCCGGGGTAGCCGGGGCTGTCGAACGTGAGCAGCCGGCACGGGTGCAGGTCGGCGACGACCACGTGCGACGCGGGGCCCTTGCCGTGCAGGTCGACCGCGAGCTCGGGCGGCGGTCCAGCCCAGTCCAGCGGCTCCAGCTCGCGGGCGGGGAGCACCTCGTCGACGGCGTCGATCAGCCCGGCGAGTGGTCCCAGCGCGGTCGTCGTGGCCAGCACCAGCCGGTGGCCGGGCACCGCGGCGCGCACCGCCCGGATCGCCGGGACGCCGGTCAGCAGGTCACCCAGCCCGAGCGGCCGCAGCACCACCGCCACCGGCTCCCGGCTCGGCCCGCTCTCAGGGGCCCGCTGCGAGCCCGCCGGCAGCGGGGGGCGAGAGGGTCCCTTCACACCCGGGAGCGCTCGACCAGGGCGGTCGTGGAGTGACCGTCCAGGTACGGCAGCACCACGGCCTGACCGCCCCAGCGCCGCAGCACCGCGGCCTCGGGGAGGTCGGCGCCCGCGTAGTCCCCGCCCTTGGCCCACACGTCCGGGCGGAGGCGGTCGAGCACCTGCGCCGGGGTGTCCTCCTCGAAGACCACCACGGCGTCGACGAACTCCAGCGCCTCCAGCACCCGCGCCCGGTCCGCAGCGGTGACCAGCGGCCGCGAGGGCCCCTTCAGCCGGCGCACCGACTCGTCGGAGTTGATGCACACCACCAGGCAGTCGCCCAGGCCGCGTGCCGCCCGCAGGGTCGCGACGTGCCCGGCGTGCAGCAGGTCGAAGCAGCCGCCCGTGGCCACGACGGTGCCGCCGGCGGCGCGCACCCCGGCCAGCAGGACCTCCACGTCGGGGCCGGCTGCCCCGTCCGGCGACGGCGGGGTGGGCGCGCCCGGCCGGGGGCGGTCCCAGGACGACGCGCCGCCGCGGCCGACGAACGCCGACGCCGCCGCCACCGCCGCGGCGACCGCCTCACCGGTCACGGCGCCGTCGGCCAGCGCGAGCGCCGCCGCGGCGGCGAAGGAGTCCCCGGCGCCGCACGGGTCCCCACCGGACACCGGCACGGCGGGCACCACCATCGGGGCGCCCTCGCCGTAGGAGAGCAGCGCACCGCGGGCCCCGAGGGTCACCGCGACCGCGCCCACGCCCCAGTGGCGGATCAGCGTCTCGGCCCGCGCCCCGACCGCGGCGAGCCCCTCGCCGTCGGCGGGCAGGCCGGCCACCGCGGCGACCCGGGCCGCCTCGGCCCCGTTGGGGGTGACCAGCCGGGTCTGCGGGACCGGGTCGGCGCCGCGGGGGTGGGGGTCCCAGACGATCGGCCCCCTTGCCTGCGCCAGCGCGGCACGGACGTCGGCGGCCGCCGTCGTCCCCCGGCCGTAGTCGGCCACCAGCACCGCCGCGGCGTCCCGGAGCACCTGGACCGCGTCGTCCGGCAGCGCGCCCAGCGTGGCCACGGGTGCACCGCTGTCCAGGCGCACCACCGAGTGGTCCCCGACGCGCACCCGCTGCTTGACCGCGGTGCCGCCGGCGGCCGGGATCGCCACCAGCCGGACGCGACCGTCGAGCAGGGCGCGCAGCCGGGCCGCGCCCTCGTCGTCGGCCATCGGGGCGACGAGCACGACCTCCCGCCCGGTCAGTCCCGCGGCGACCACCGCGGCCAGCGCCGCGCCGCCGGGGCGCTCACGGGTGTCGACGTCCTCCACCACGGGCACGGGTGCGTCGGGGGTGAGCCGGGACGCCGTCCCGACCAGGTCGACGTCGAGCAGCGCGTCGCCGACGACGACGAGCGGCCCGGTCACCGGACCACCCCGATCCGGCCGGCCGGCACCCGCGCGGGCTCCGCGAGCACCGCGGCGTCGAACGCGGCGCAGACCAGGTGCAGGGCGACCAGGTGGCACTCCTGCACGGTCGCCGTCCACGGGGAGTCGATGCAGACCGCGTCGTCGGCGGCGGCGGCCAGCGGGTTGGGTGCCGGACCGGTCATGGCCAGCACCGTGATGCCGCACTCGCGGGCGCGCCGGGCGGCGGCGACGGCGTTGGGCGAGCGCCCGGACGTCGACAGCAGGACCAGCACGTCGCCGGCCCGGCCGTGCGCCTCCACCTGGCGGGCGAACAGCTCGTCAGCCGGGTAGTCGTTGGCGATCGCGGTCAGGGACGAGGTCTCCGCGGTCAGGCAGATCGCCGAGAACGGCGGTCGGTCGGCGCGGTAGCGGCCGACGAGCTCGGCGGTCAGGTGCTGGGCCTGCGCGGCGCTGCCGCCGTTGCCCGCCGCCAGCAGCCGGCCGCGCGACTCCCCGCACAGGACGTCGGCGATCAGCCGGCCCCACCGGTCCAGCGCGTCCAGGTGCCCGTTCAGCGACCCCAGCGCGGTGGTCAGCGACGCGACGTGGTCGGCGCCGGTGAGGTGGGTGCAGGCGTCGGGCGACACGACCTCGCTGGCCGAGTCCGGGGCCGAGGACAGCGGGGCAGGGCTCATCGGGCGACCTCCACGGGACGGCGGCTGGCGAGGACCTGCCGGTAGACGGTTTCGGTGTCGGCGACCACGCGGGCCCACCGGTAGCGGGAGCGGGCTCGGCGGACCCCCGCCGCGCCGTAGGCGGCCATGCGGGTGCCGTCGGCCAGCAGCCCGGCGAGCACGGCCCCGAGCCGGTCGGGGTCCCGCGGTGGGACGAGGTCGCCGGTGACGCCGTCGGCGACGGAGTCCTGCAGCCCGCCGACGGCGGTGGCGACCACCGGCCGCCCGCAGGCCATGGCCTCCAGCGGGGTGATGCCGAACGGCTCGTACCAGGGCACGGCGAGGACGACGTCGGCCGAGCGGACCCACGCCGGTACGTCGGCCCGCGCCACCGCCCCGGTGAACACCAGCCGGTCGGCCACGCCCACGGACGCGGCGACCGCGCGCAGCCGCTGCACCTCCGGGTCGGCGTCCAGCCGGTCGGCGGGCGGGCCGCCGACGACGACGAGCTCCGCGCCGTGGACCGCGGCCAGCGCGCGGACGGCGTCCTCCTGCCCCTTGCGCTCGACCAGCCGGCCCAGCACGAGCAGCCGCTGCCGGCCGGGGGTCCGCGGCGCGACCGGGCCCCTCGGCGTGAAGACGGCGGTGTCGACGCCGCAGGGCACGATCGAGACGCGGTCGCTGTCCAGCCCGAGGCGGCGCAGCTCGAAGACCTCGTCGGAGCACGTGGCCACGACGTGGGACACGGTGCGGCACAGCGACCGCTCCAGCTCGACCCGTTGCGGGGGCGAGGTGTCGGCGGCGCCCTGGTGGCGGCGCTTGACGGAGCCGAGGGCGTGGAAGGTCTGCACGACCGGGATGCCCCCCGCCCCCGGCCCGGCCCCGGCGGCGGCGACCGAGGCCAGGCCGCTCATCCAGAAGTGCGCGTGCACGAGGTCCGGCGGCGCGGCGGCCCAGGCGCGCCGCAGCCGCGCGGCGAACTCGGGCATGTGGCGCAGCAGGTCGTCCTTGGGCAGCACCGTCTGCGGCCCGGCGGTCACGTGCGCGACGTCGTACCCGTCGGCGGTCGGGACGCGGTCGGGCTGGTCGGGGTCCTCGCGGCGGGTGTGCACGGTGACCTCGTGCCCGCGCCGCGCGAGCCCCGCGGCCAGGGCGGCGACGTGCACGTTCTGACCGCCCGCGTCCACGCCACCGATCGCGGCCAGCGGGCTGGCGTGCTCGCTGACCAGGTCGACCTTCATGCGCCACGGGCTCAGCCGGTCGGTCCTCACCACGTCACCTCACCAGGGAACCGGCACACGGTGCCGGGGGAGCCGGTTACGCGACCCGTCATCGGACGACCTCCCCGAGCAGGCGGTCCCAGTCGGTCAGGAAGCGCTCCAGGCCGTAGCGCTCCAGTGCCGCCGCCCGGGCCGCCTTGCCGGCCAGCCGGGCGGCGTCCTCGTCGTGCAGGAAGGTGCGGACCGCACCCCAGAGACGCTCCGGGTCGGTCGAGAGCACGCCGGCCTCACGCGGCACCGCCTCCACCGCCTCGGTGGTGGCCAGCCCGACGACGGGCATCCCGAGGTGCATCGCCTCCAGCAGCGACAGGCCCAGCGACGTCCAGCGCACAGGGTGCACGTAGACCCGGCGGCGGGCCAGCTCCGCGTGCATCGCCGCCTGAGGCGGGTCGTCGAACAGGCCCACCCGCGCGGGGTCGAGGCCGTACCGCTCGTGCAGGCCGGTCAGCCCCATCCCGAAGACGTCGACGGGCGCGGCCTGCGCCAGCCCCGGCAGCAGGTCGGCGCCCACGGTCCGCCCGCGCCGGACCGGCTCGTTGGTGACGACGGCGGCGCGGGCCAGCTCCCCGGTCCAGCGCTCCCCCGGGTCGACGATGCCGTGCTCGATGACGGTGGTCGGGGCGCGGCCGTTGTCGTAGAAGAGCCGGTTGAAGTGGGTGACGTGCGCGATCGGGATGTCGGTGCGGTCGGCCAGCGGGTGCCGGGTGTGCGGGACCGGCCCGTCGTCGGGCTCCAGCCCCGGGGCGTTGTGCTCGAGGAAGACCGCGGGCAGGTCGCGGCCGGGTTCGCGGCCGAGCCACTCCCGGACCAGCTCCAGGTCGCGCACCCGCTGCAGGACGACGACGTCGACGTCCTCCTCCCGCAGCTGCTCGGGGGTGACCTCACGGGCCGACGTGGGCCAGTCCCAGGTGCGCGCCCGGCCCAGCCCGTCCGCGTCGCGGCCCGGCGTCACCGGCAGCAGGTACTCGTGGCGGCCCTGGACGAACGCCGTCGTCCACGACCCGTGCACGTGCCACAGCAGGACCCTCACGCGGCCACCACCTTCTCGACAGCCGCGACGACGTCGGCCGCGGTCACGGACGTGAGGCACGGGTGCCCCGGCACGGGGCACTCGCGGGCGCGGGTGTCGCGGCAGGGGGCGTGCTGGTCACCGAGCAGCACGGTCGGCACGCCGTAGGGCGCCCACCGGACGGAGGGCACGACGGGGGAGAACAGCGAGACGACCGGCGTGCCGACGGCGGCGGCCAGGTGCGCCGGGCCGGTGTTGCCGACGACCACCGCCGCCGCGCCGTCGAGCAGCGCCGCCATCTCGGCCAGGCTCGTGCCGCCACCGAGGTCGACGCCGCGGGCGCCGGCGACGAACGCGGTCAGCTCCCGCTCCCCCGGGCCACCGGTGACCAGCACGCGGTACCCGGCGGCCGACAGCGCCTCGACCGCCTCGGCGCAGCGGTGCGCCGGCCAGGCGCGGGCCGGCACCGAGGCCCCCGGGTGCAGCACGACGTAGCGGCCCCCGGCTCCGTGCGCGGCCGGAGGCAGGGGCCGGCGCACCTCCAGCCGGCCGTCGTCACCCGGCGGCAGCTCGAACCCGGCCGCGCGGGCGAGGGAGAGTGCCCGCTCCGGCTCCGGCACGTCGTCGTCCACGCGGTGGCGGACGTCGAGCAGCGAGCCGGGGTAGTCGACGCTCGTCGCGGAGATCCGCGGGACACCGGCTGTGCGGAGCACCAGCGCCAGGGGCAGGGGCGACTGGTGGAAGGAGGTGGAGACGACGGCCTCGTCGGGCGCCAGGGCCCGGATCCGCGAGGTGAGCGCGGCGAGGTCGCCGGGGTCGACGGGTGGCGGGTCGCCCAGGATCCACGGGCACGACCAGGTCCAGACCTCGTCCACGCCGGGCAGCAGGCCGGCGGCCTCGGCACCGGCGGGCCCGGCGAGGAAGACGACGCGGTCGGCACCGGCGGCCACCGCCCGGACCATCGGGCCCTGCACGAGCACGTCGCCGGCCGAGTCCAGCCGGGCCACGAGCACGGTGCGGCCCGCGCGGCGCCCCCGCCGCGACTCCTCGGCCGCGCTCCCGGGGACGGTCGAGCTCGCGACCCCGCTCACCAGTGCCCCGCCAGCACGGCGTCGACCGCCGCGGTCAGGGTGTCGGCGCGGCGCGGCGCGGCGGCCACCTCGGACCTCCGGGTGACCGGGGTGGGGACGAGCACCGCCGACGCGCCGGCGGCGGCCGCGGCGTCGACGTCCGCGGCGATGTCGCCGATCACCACGCACCGCTCGGGGGCGACGTCGAGCTCGGCGCAGGCGGCCTCGACCATGCCGGGCGCGGGCTTGCGGCAGGAGCAGCCGTCGTCGGGGCCGTGCGGGCAGACCTGGACCGTCTCGAACGGCCCCAGCAGCTCCTCCAGCCGCGCCATGCAGGCGTCGACCTGCTCGCGGGTGATCAGGCCACGGGCCACGCCGGACTGGTTGCTCACCACGCCGACCCGCACGCCGCGGGCACGCAGCGCGTCGACGGCCTCCTTCGCACCGGGCACGGGGGTCACCAGCGCGGGATCACCGTTGTACGGGTAGTCGCGGACGAGGGTGCCGTCGCGGTCGAAGAGCACGAGGTCGGGCAGCCCGCGCCAGGGCCGCACCCGGCGGTGCCGCACGAGGCCCCGCAGGAAGTGCCAGGTGGCCAGCGGGGGGATGGCCGCACTGGTGGCGAGCATGGTGCCGACCTCGGCGCGGTCCCGCGGGCCGGGCGCGATGCGGGCCCAGGCGAACTCGGCGGTGCCGGCGGCCCAGGCCAGCGCCGCGACGGCGGCGGCCCGCGGCCGGCGCCCGGCGGCCAGCCCGACGGCGGTCAGGCCGGCGGCGGTGACGGCGAGGTGCTGGGGACGGCGGCCCAGCGGGGCGTCGGCGCGCTCCCGCCAGTCGGGACCGTGCAACCGGCGCATGAGGACGTCGTCGGCGTTGCCGGCCTGCACGCGCAGGCTCACCCATCGGTCGACCGGCCGCACCGGGTGGGTGATCCACCGGCTCCCGCGGGTGAGCCGGGCGCCGGTGTCCATGATCCGCAGGGCGAGGTCGGAGTCCTCCCGGAAGGCGCGGGGGAAGCGCTCGTCGAACCCGCCGACGGAGGCGAGGGCGGCGCGGCGGTAGGCGAGGTCGGCGGTGATCCACGAGCTGGTGGCCAGGCCGGCGGTGCCGCGCTCCCAGTCGGTGGGACGGCGGTCGCCGGGGAGGGGGACGCGCACCCGACCCTGGCTGCCCGCCACGTCGGAGGGGAGCACCGACAGGTCGGCCGCCAGCCGCTGGTACCAGTCGGGGTCGGGGACGACGTCGTCGTCGAGGAAGGCGATCCACTCGGTGCGGGCCGTGCGCCAGCCCAGGTTGCGCGCGCGGGCGGGCCCGCCACCCCCGGTGCGGACCACGCGGACCGGCGGCAGCCCGGGCCGCTCCGGCCGCAGGGGCGTTCCGGTCGGGCGGTCGTCGACGAGGACGAGTTCGGCGGGGCGGGGGCCCGGCGCGGCCGCCAGGGCGTCGAGCAGCACGTCGAGCGACGGCCGGCCGACGGTCGGCACGACCACGGAGCACTGCTCGATCCCCACCTGCATGATCGCCCTCCTGCCCGGGTACCCGAGGTGGGAAACACTACGAGCCCGAAGTGTTCTCCGGGCGCGCGGCGTCGTCCGGGCCGCCGAGGGACCTCGGGAGTACCCGTCGAGCAGGATCAGCGCAGCTCAGCGGCGGATGCGGGCCGCCGCGGACACCCGCGCGAGTGCATCGGTCACCACGGCGGCGTCGTCACCCAGGAGGGTGAGCAGGTGGGCGACGAGGCCGTCGTGCGTGGGCGTGGCCTCCGCCACGCGGCTCCGCCCCGCCGGGGTCAGCCGGGCGTGCAGCAGGCGCCGGTCCCCCGCCGCACGCTCCCGGACGACCAGGCCCTCGGCCACCAGCCGGCTGACGGTGCTGGTCACCCCGGCGCGGGAGAGCCCGAGCGCCTCGGCCACCTCGCCCATCGTCGCGCGCTCCCCCGGGGCCTCGGCGATCCGGCGCAGCGCCTCGAAGCCGGTGAGGGAGATGCCGTGCTGGCGGTGCAGGGCGGAGTCGACGCGGTGGGTGATCCGGTCGTGCACCTGCACGATGCGCAACCAGGTCTCGGCCGGGAGCGGCCCGGCCCCGGGCACCCGGGCGACGTCACCGGTGGGGAGGTCCTGCGTGACGGCGTCCTCGGGGCGGGGCACCCCCCCATCGTCGCCGACGACCGGCTCACGCGCTCCCGGTGGACGAGGAGCCCGGCACCCGCCGCGCCCGGCGACCGGTGACGGCGGCCAGCCCGGCACCCACGCCGAGCAGGGCGACCCCCGCGACGAGCACCGGCGTGGCCACCCCGTCGTCCGGCCTCGGGAGGGCGGTCGGCGCGGCGGCGACCCGGAGCCCGACCGTGACGGTGGACGACGAGTCGCGACCGACCAGCTCGAGGACGGCGGCACCGGCGGCGGTGGCGGCGGGGATGCGCACGTGGGCGTCCAGGGAGCCGTCGGGCCCGGCGGTGACCGCGGCGAGGACGTCGCCGTCGGCCACCCGCACCGCGACCCGCTCGCCGGGGGCGAAGCCCTGCCCGGAGAGGGTGATCTCCTGCCCGGCCACGACCTCCAGGGCCGAGGCGGTGACCGCCGGCAGCACGTCGAGGGCGTCCGCCGGGGTGGCGCTGCCCGTGTCCGGCACCGGCATGGGCGCCACCTCGACGTCGGGCAGCTCGATGACCGGCTCCGACGCCGTGCCGGCCTCCGCGGCGGGGGACGGCACGGTGGCGGCGGCGGTCGGCGGGGTGATCGCGGCACAGTCCTCGGCTGCGGGGCGGGTGAAGCTGTAGCCCTCGAGGTCGTCGACGTAGTGCGTCCCGGACCCGTCGAGCGCGGTGTACTCCAGGCCCGGGTCGATCGTCTCGCCCCAGTCGACGTCGCCGGTGGCGAGCACCACGACCTGGCCGGGCTGCACCTCCGCGGCGTCCTCCCCCGACGGCCGGCGGGTGGTGGTGAGCAGGACGGCGTAGGCGACGGCGCCGCCGGTGACCTCGAGGACGACGCCGCCGGGACGGCAGCTGGGGCCGTGGGTGACCCGCGCGTCGGGGCGGGTCGGGTCGTCGACGGCGAGCGCGGACGCGGCGCCGGCGACGCCGGCACAGGCGAGGAGTGCGAACAGGCCCGCGATGGTCGCGGCCCTGGTGAGGACCGGCACGTGTACTTCCCCCTGGATCGTGCTGACCCGCGTCATCCGTGATGCGCCGGTGCGGTCCCATCATGACGGTCACGGGGCCCTGCCGACCCTGGGTTACCGGCCGGTCGCGCGTGTCGCTGCGGCGTGTCGACAAATAGACAGTCCGGCACCGTTCCGGATGCTGTGACGGGGCCCTCACCGCGGTCGCGCTGGGGGCCCGCGCGGTGCTGCTCGGGCGGCCGTTCGCGTGGGGGCTGGGGCTGGCCGGCGAGGAGGGCGTGCGGCAGGTGGTGTCCGACGTCCTCGGCGAGTTCGACCTCGCGCTGGGGCTCACCGGGCACACCGCCGTCGGCCGGCTGGGCGCCGAGACGCTGCGCCGGGTCGGCTGAGGCGACACGCCCGGCCGCCCTTGACCCCGCCGAGTGGGCTGAGTCACAGTGGCGATGGGCGGGGGCAGCCGGGAACGAGTGGCCACCCACTGCTGGGTGGACCGACCAACGCGGCCAGACCGTCAGGACCGGCCCCCCGCCCCTCAACGTCCCGCCGTCGACCGGATGACCCCTCGTGCCCGCCGGCGCCGGTCCCCCGGGTCCTCCCGTCAGGTCGTGGCCGCCCGCAGGTCGCCCCGCTCGAGCAGCCACGCCACGAGACCGCCCGCCACCAGCCCCCAGAAGGCCGAGCCGATGTTCAGCAGGGTCACGTCGGCGACGGTGACGAGGAAGGTGACCAGCGCGCCCAGCGTCAGGCGGCCGGCGAACGCGGTGACGAAGGAGGCCTGCAGCACCCGGAGCATCGCCAGCCCGGCGAGGGTAGCGATGAAGGCCGCCGGCGTGCCGAGCAGCAGGTCGGTGAACAGCGGCGCGAGGACGCCGAAGACCACGGCCAGCAGCCCGCAGACCACCCCGGCGGTGTAGTGGCGTGACCGCTCGCCGGAGGCCGACAGCAGCGCGTTGGTCGGGCCGGTCAGGCAGGTGGAGACGCTGCCGACGGCGGCGGCCAGCAGGGACCAGACGCCGCAGGCGACCGTGATGACGGTGACCGGCGGCGTGTGCCCGGCCGCGCGCAGGACGGCGATGCCCTGCCCGTTCTGGACGACGATGACGGTGATCGCGAGGGGGACCACCAGCTCCAGCAGCGCCTGGACCGACCACGCCGGGGCCTGGAACACCGGGGCGGCGACCCACGACGCCGTCTGCGCGCCGGCGTCGAACCGGCCGGAGAAGGCCACGGCGACCGCCCCGACGACGAGGACGGCGATCAGCGGCGGCACCACCCGCGCGAGCCCGGGCAGGGCACTGACCAGCAGGAAGGTGAGCACCATGGGCCCGGCCAGGGCGAGGTCGTCCCGCAGCGCGTGCACCAGGTCCAGACCGAAGCGCAGGAACACCCCCGCGACCATCGCCATCACGATCGGCATCGGGATGACCGCCATCAGCCGCCGCACCCACCCGGTCAGGCCCAGGACGACGATCAGCAGCCCGGTGGCGACGAAGGCGCCCACCACCTCCGGCCAGGGGAGGTGCGTCAGCGCCGGGCCGACCAGGACGGTGCCGGGGATCGTCCAGAAGAACGACAGCGGCTGCCGGTAGAGCACGCAGGCCAGCACGGTCAGGACGCCGTTGAGGAGGAAGCACCCGAACAGCCAGGACGCCAGCTGCTCGCGGGTGAGCCCACCCGCGCCCCCGACCGCGAGGATGACCGCGACCGGCCCGGTGGCGGCGAAGACGAAGCCGATGAGGCCGTTGGCCGCGTAGACGGTGCCCAGGTCACGGGCCACCTGCCGCAGGCCGGGCAGCGGCCGGGCGGGGCGCTCGAGCAGGTGGTCGGGTCCGGCCATGCCCACCCCCGTCGTCGGGCCGGCGCCCGCGCGTCCGGCCCCGGCATCATGGCCTGCGCCGCCGAGGACCCGTGCCGGCACCCGGCCCGGGGTCAGGGTCGTGGCCCCCCGACACATCGCGGCCCCGCTCTCAGTGAGAGCGGGGCCGCGGTGCTGTCTCAACCAGACGTGCACCCGAAGGGATTCGAACCCCTAACCTTCTGATCCGTAGTCAGATGCTCTATCCGTTGAGCTACGGGTGCCTGGTGTTCAGTTGTCCTGCGCGGAGGCTCCGGGATTTGAACCCGGGATGGGGATTAACCCAAACCGCATTAGCAGTGCGGCGCCATAGACCGGACTAGGCGAAGCCTCCCGGGGTCCGAGTCCCCCCGGAACCACCGAGGAGAGAGACTACCAGCGCCCCCGACGGTGCTTCACGGGGGTCCCACCCGGGGCGGGTGCGCGCGGGCCGACCCCGCGCGACGTCGGACGAGCCGGTCGCCGCGCGACCGCACGGCCTCAGGCGGCGACCGGCTCGGCCACCACCCGGCGCCGGCCCGGCACCAGGGTGACGACCACCGCCAGCGCCGCCCCCGCGACGGCCAACAGCAGGCTGCCGGTGACCCCGGCCGGACCGTCGATGAGCGCCCCACCCAGCGCGGCACCGATCGCGGAAGCGCCGGTGGCCATCGTCGACAGCCAGGTGAACGCCTCCGTGGTGGCGTGCGCGGGGGCCAGCGTGCCGACCAGCGAGCTCTGCACGGTGAGGGTCGGGGCGATCGCCGTCCCGCCGAGGAAGAGCAGGGCACCGAGCACCCACGGACCCGACGCCGCGGTCAGCGGGGCCAGGCCGATGGTGACGCCGAGCAGCAGCCAGCGGTACTGCCGCGGCAGCGAGACGCTGACCACCCGGGCGCCGAACCACAGTCCACCGGCGACCGAACCCAGCGACCACAGGGCCAGCAGGACCCCGGACATGCCGGGCGTGCCCGCGGCGTCGGCGAAGGCGGGGACGGCGACCTCGAGGGCGCCGAAGCCCAGCATCAGCGCGGCGCCGCTGCCCAGCACGCGGGGCATGCCGGGGCTGAGCACGGTGGCCAGCGGGTGTGCGCGCTCGACGGCCGGGACGGGCACCCAGCCGCGCATCGCCCGGGACGTCGCGATGCCCAGCGCGCCTGCGACGGCCAGCACCCCGGCGACAGCCAGCGACCACGCCGGGGCGGCGAGGACGGCGAGCGCGGCGACCAGGGTCGGGCCGGCGACGAAGACCAGCTCGGTGGCGGTGGCGTCGAGCGCGAAGGCGGTGGTGCGCACCCGCGGGTCGACCCGGGACCACAGCGCACGGACGGTGCCCGACACCAGCGGAGTGGCGGCCCCGGCCAGCGCGGCGGCCCCGACGAGCACGGCCGTGGGGGCGCTGCCGAGGACGACGGCGACCAGCAGCGCCAGCAGCAGCGGATAGGCCGCGGCCTGGGTCAGGAGGACCGGGCGCGGCGTCCGCCGGTCGGCCAGCCGGCCGAGCACCGGGGCCATGACCGCCATCGCGAGGCCGTACGCCGCCGCCGCGACGCCGGCAACCGCGTAGGAGCCGGTCTGCTGCTGCACCATGAGCAGCAGCCCGAGGGGGACCATCGCCGAGGGCAGCCGACCGGCGAAACCGGCCACGAGCAGCACCGGGGCGGACGGCAACCGCCAGACGCTGAGGTACGAACGCACGACGAGACCCACTTAGGAAGAGCAGCGGAAGAGTAGGTGGCCAAACTGCGTTGACCACCTACAGGCTAGGGACGCGGCGGTAGGGAGTCAAATGAGATACGCCACCTACGAGTCGCGGGGGACCCGGCGGGACGAGGGAGCCTGATGGACTACGACACCTACGGGTCCAGCGCCGTCGAGCTGGCGATCGACCTCGCCAACGCCGGCCGGGACGACGACTGGCTGGCCGCGTTCCTGCGCGCCCACGACGAGTGGTTCGAGCCCGGCACCGCGCTGACCCTCTCCCCCACCGAGGCGGCGCAGGCCGCCGAGACCGCCGACCTGGTACGCGCGGTCGCCGTCGCGGGGTCGCAGCCAGAGGTGATCGAGCGGCTCAACGCGCTGCTCGCGCTCGCCTCACCACAGCCGTACGCGACCGACCACGACGGTGATCTGCACCTGCACTACGCCCGCCGGGAGGCGCCGGCCCTCGAGCAGCTGACGACCACGGTGGCGATGGGCCTGTCGCAGGTCGTAGTCCAGCACGGCTGGCAGCGGCTGGGCGTGTGCACCGCCGAAGGCTGCGACAACGTCTACGTCGACACCTCACGCAACGCCAGCCGCCGCTACTGCTCCAACACCTGCGCCAGCCGCTCGACAGTCGCCGCGTACCGCGCCCGCCGCAAGGCCTGAACCCGGGCCACGCGCCCGATGGAGCGGCCCCGTCGCCGCGAGGCCCACGTCCGCCCTCCATCGGCGCTAGCGTCCGGCGGCATGCGCAGCGCCCGGCACTGGGACGCCCGCCTGCACTCCTTCGTCGGGGGTCTGCCCACCTCACCGGCCGACCGCTGGCTGCGCCGGCTCACCACCGCCGCCGACCACGGGAAGCTCTGGATGCTCGCCGGCGCGGTGCTGGCCGCCCGTCGCGGGCCGCTGCGCCGGGCCGCCGTCCGCGGGCTGGGCTCGATGGCGGTGTCGAGCGCGGTGGTGAACGCCGTCCTCAAGCGGGTGTTCGGCCGCCGGCGTCCCGACCTCGGCGGCCACCACGTCGACCGGCTGCTGCGCCGGTCGCTGACCACCCACTCCTTCCCCAGCGGGCACGCCTCCTCGGCGGCGGCCTTCACCACCGGCGTTGCGCTGGAGTGCCCCGCGGCCGGTGTGGCCCTCGCACCGGTGGCACTCACCGTCGGGTACTCCCGGGTGCACGTGGGCGTGCACTACCCGGGGGACGTCGTCGCCGGGCTGGCGGTGGGCACGGCCGTGGCGGTCGCCGGCCAGGCGTGGTGGCGGGTGCGGCCGAGGACCCCGGCGCGGGTGCGGCCGGCGCGGTCGGCTCCGGCGCTGCCCGAGGGCGAGGGGCTCGTGGTCGCGGTGAACCCGCGGTCGGGCCCGGACGGGTACGACCCGGCCGAGGACATCCGGCGGCTGCTGCCCCGCGCGGACGTGCGCGAGTCGGGGCCGGGGGTGGGCATCGCCGACCTGCTCGAGGAGGCCGCCCGGTCGGGCCGCGCCCGGGCGCTGGGCGTCGCGGGTGGTGACGGCAGCGTGGCGGCCGCCGCCGCGGTCGCCGTCGAGCACGGTCTGCCGCTGGCGGTGCTGCCCGCGGGCACCCTCAACCACTTCGCGCGGGACGTCGGCGTGCACACCCTCGAGCACGCCGCCGAGGCGGTGGCCGCCGGGGAGGCGGTCGAGGTGGACGTCGCCGAGGTGAACGGGACGCCGTTCCTCAACACCGCGAGCATCGGCAGCTACCCCGAGATGGTGCGCCGCCGCGACGCGCTGGCCGGGCGGATGGGGAAGTGGGCGGCCATGACCGTGGCCGTCGCGCGCACGCTGCGCAGCGGGACGCCGGTGTCGCTGCTGCTCGACGGCCGGCCGGCGCTGGTGTGGATCCTCTTCGTCGGCAACTGCCGCTACACCCCGCGCGGGCTGGCCCCCGCCTGGCGGCCGCGGCTGGAGGACGGGCTGCTCGACGTCCAGTACCTGCGCGCCGACGTCCGGTTCAGCCGCACCCGCGCCGTCCTCGGCTCGCTGCTGGGCATCAGCGACCGCAGCTCCGGGTACGCCGACACCCAGGCCCGCCAGGTACGGGTGGTCTCCCGGTCGGGCCCCCAGGAGGTGGCCTACGACGGCGAGACCGGCGAGCCGGCCACGGAGTTCCTGTTCCGCAAGCGCGGGATGCTCACCGTCTACTGCGCCCGCGCCGACTGACGGCCACCCCGCACCGGCGTCTCCCCGCCGCGGAGCCGCCGGACTCGGTGGGCGGAGTGGCGGCGACGTCACTACGGTCCGATCAGGGGTGTCCCGGCGAGGTCCGGGGCACCGGTGCACACGCAGATCCCCGACGGAAAGAGGTCCTCCATGTTGGTCCGCCGGATCGCCCGGCCGCTGCTCGCCTCGTCGTTCGTCTACGGCGGGATCGACACGCTGCGCAACCCGCAGACCCGGGTGCCGGGCGCGAAGCCCGTCGTCGACCAGATCACCGAGCAGGCGGACAAGCAGCTGCCGGTGCAGGTGCCGCGCGACGTCGAGCAGTGGGTCAAGATCGACGCCGGCGTGAAGGTGGTCGCCGGCTCGCTGCTCGCGCTGGGCAAGCTGCCCCGACTCTCCGCGCTGGCCCTCTCGGCCAGCATCGTGCCGACCACGCTGGCCGGACACCGCTTCTGGGAGCACGACGACCCCAAGGAGCGCTTCGGCCAGATCTCCCACTTCCTCAAGAACCTCGGCCTGCTGGGCGGGCTGCTGATCGCCGCCGTCGACACCGAGGGCAGGCCGTCGGTCGGCTACCGGGCCCGCCGGGCGGCGAAGCGGGCGGCGGAGTCGACCGAGAAGAGCTACGACCGGGCCCAGAAGCGGGCCGTGAAGGCGCACCGGAAGGCCGAGCGCAAGGCCAAGAGGCAGCGCCTGGCCCGGAAGGCGTCCCGCTGAGCGAACCGCTCACGCCCGCGGCCGCGCTCCGGAGGATCGCCTTCCTCCTGGAGCGCGCCCGCGAGCCCACGCACCGCGTGTCGGCGTTCCGCACCGCCGCCGCCGTCGTCGACACGCTCGGGCCCGAGGAGCTCGACCGGCGGATCCGCACGAGGACCCTCACCGACCTGCGCGGGATCGGCCCCAAGACCGGGGCGGCGATCGTCCAGGCGCACGCCGGTGAGGTCCCCGAGTACCTGGCCCGGCTCGAGGAGGCCCACGGCGAGCTCGTGCCGCTGGCCGACGACGTCGCCGAGTTCCGTGCCGCGCTGCGCGGGGACCTCCACGTGCACTCGGACTGGTCCGACGGCGGCAGCCCGATCCGGGAGATGGCCGAGGCGGCGATGGCGCTCGGTCACGAGTACATGGCGCTCACCGACCACTCGCCCCGGCTGACGGTCGCCAACGGCCTGTCCCCGGAACGGCTGGAGCGGCAGCTGGACGTCGTCGCGGAACTCAACGAGGAGCTGGCGCCCTTCCGGATCCTGACCGGCATCGAGTGCGACATCACCGTCGACGGCGAGCTGGACCAGACCGACGAGCTGCTGGGGCGGCTGGACGTCGTCGTCGCCAGCGTGCACTCCGACCTGCGCGCGGACCGGGCGGCGATGACCGAGCGGATGCTCAAGGCCGTGGCCCACCCGCACACCGACGTCCTCGGGCACTGCACCGGTCGGCTGCTGATCCCGCGCGAGCAGCGGGAGGGACGCCGGCAGCGACCGCGCCCGGAGAGCCAGTTCGACGCGGAGGCGGTGTTCGACGCCTGCGTGGAGCACGGCACCGCGGTGGAGATCAACTCCCGGCCGGAGCGGCTGGACCCGCCGCTGCGGCTCCTCGCCCTCGCCGTCGAGCTCGGCTGCGAGTTCGCCGTCGACACCGACGCGCACGCCCCCGGTCAGCTGGACTGGCTGGGCAACGGCTGCGAGCGCGCGGTGGAGGTCGGGGTGCCGGTGGAGCGGGTGGTCAACGCGCGGCCCGCCGAGGACCTGCTGGGCTGGACCCACGGGGGCTGACCGTCCGGCGGCACGGCCGACAACCGACCGCGCCGCTCGCCAGGCCATATCCTCGGGCGTCCAGGGGGAGCTGGCGACCAACCGGAGGACCGTGTGAAGCGTCCGTACGTCCTCGCGGCCGTTCTCGTCGCCGTGGTGGCGGTGGTGGCGACCGCCCTCATCTCGACGCGGTCCGCGACCTCGTCCTCCGCTCGACCGGCGGCGCCGTCCACCGGGACCCCCGAGGAGGCGTGGCCCGGGTGGGGGTTCACGCACACGCAGTTCAGTGCGGACGCCGGTGTCCCCGTGGCGGTCCGGTCGGTCCAACAAGCCCTGCGTGACCAGCCGCTCGTGCAGGCGCAGGCGATCATGGGCTGGGGCGCCGAGAACCCGGAGCCCCGTCCCGGCGAGTACGACTTCGGCAACCTCGACCAGCGCATCGAGTTCATCCGCCAGTCGAACGGCATCCCGGTCATCACGCTGTGCTGCGCCCCGGACTGGATGAAGGGCGGCCCGGAGGGCACCACCGACTGGAGCCACCTGGAGGACGCCCCGCTGCCCGAGCACTACGCCGACTTCGCCGAACTCGCCGCGGTCGTGGCCGAGCGGTACCCCGACGTCCGGCACTTCCTGGTCTGGAACGAGTTCAAGGGCTTCTGGGACCGGGACGACAACACCTGGGACGCCCAGGGGTACACCGACTTCTACAACCAGGTCCGTGCGGCGGTCAAAGCCGCCAACCCCGACGCTCTGGTCGGTGGCCCCTACCTGCCGATGGTCACCGCCGAGGGTGACGTGAGCGCTGAGCTGTCGGGCGACTGGGGAGCCGTCGACCCACGCGTGCTGGACGCCTTCGACCACTGGCTGGCCAACAACGAGGGAGCTGACTTCGTGGTGGTCGACGGGCACGCCGTCGCCCAGGACGGCGGGGATCCCTTCGACGCGCTGGCGAAGTTCTCGGCGGTGAACGACTGGATCCAGCAGCGCACCGACCTGCCCATCTGGTGGGCCGAGTGGTACCTCGACCCGGTGGTCCGGGAGTGGCCGGCCGACCAGCAGGTCGCCGTCTACACCGCCGCGATGATGGAGTTCGCCCGCAGCGGCACGCAGACGGCCCTGTACTGGAACCCGTCCCCGGGCGGCAGCTCCTGCGCCACGTGCCTGTGGACCGACACGACGGGCGACGACGGCGGGGAGGCCCTGCCCTTCCTCACCGACGTGCTGCAGGGCTTCACGCGCTGGTTCCCGCCCGGGACAGCGCTGCAGGAGGTCGACGCTCCGGACGGGCTGCGCGTGCTGGCCCAGGCCGAGGTCATGGTGATCGTGAACACCACCGACCGGCCCGTCACGGCCACGCTCCGGGACACGCGCGTCACACTCGCCCCGTACGAGACCCGCTGGATCCCGGCGCTCTGAGCCCGCGGGCGCGGGGTCATCCCGCGAGCAGGACCAGGCGTTCCAGCACCACCAGGGCCAGCCCCACCAGCAGGGGAACGGCGGCGACCGTCAGCGGGCGGAGGCGCCGGCCCTCGCCGGCGGGCAGTCGCAGCCGCCAGACCTCCCGCCAGACGAGCACCACCACCAGCAGGACGAGGAAGACCAGGCCGACCGGCGTCCACGGCGTGGCGCCGATCCGGTATCCCGTCGCCCCGGCCGCCGCGGACGGCGAGCCGGTCGCCGGCGGACCCTCGAGGGTGTAGACCACCGCGTCGGGGTTCTCGGCGACCACCCGGATCCCCGGCGCCTCTGCCATGCCGGCGCGGAAGTCCTCGCCCCACCCGGCTGGGTACCCGCTGCCGATCTCGAGGTGGGCCTCCTGACCGCGGGTGGTGATCAGGAACGTGCCGGGGCCGCGGTCCTCGAGCGCGTCCACCACGGTGGAGACGTCGGCCGGGTCCCGCGGGGCCAGGACGCCGGTCCAGCGGACCTTCTCGACGTCCCGGTAGCCCAGGGGCATGAAGGGGGTCGACCCCGGACTGCCGGTGCCGTTGAGGAAGACGACCACCCCACCGGCGCCACTGGCGTCGTGGATGGCCTCGACGGCAGCCACCTCACCGGGCCGGATCCGTTCGAAACTCTCGTTGCCGTACCGGGCGACGAAGAAGCCTCCGGCGAGGAGGAGCACACAGGCGACCGCACACAGCCGGCTGAGCAGGGAGGGCCGCCCGCCGGTGCGTGGGAAGAAGGCGAACGCCACCAGGCAGCAGGCCGCCGGCAGGGCGAAGAAGTAGACCCGCAGGGTGATCTCACCGCCGTAGGACTGAAGCAGCACGGCAGCCAGCGGCATCGCGAACAGGACGAACAGGACGCGGTCCTCCAGACCCCGCAGGCGTCGGCGCAGCAGGCCCAGCCCGGCCAGGGCGAAGACGACGAGCGTGATGGCGATGCGGCTGAGCACCACGAGCTGGTGCTGCGCGTCCCCACCCTGGGCCCGCCCGGCGACGCTGGAGGACAGGTTCCCCGTCAGGTCGCCGATCCCGGCCAGCAGCCCGCCGAGGTGCCCGGACCAGTAGGCCACGGTCATGTAGCTGAGCCAGGCCACCAGCAGGACGCCCAGCAGCACCGGCAGGCCCTTCACGGTCGAGCGCCGCACCGCGATCAGACCGGCCGCGGCGAACAGCATCAGGAAGGGCGTGAGCTGGTGGCTCACCGTCGCGGCGACGAACAGGCCGATCAGCAGCGCGAGCAGGACGGTCCGCAGGCGCTCGCTGGTCTCCCCCGGGGGCGTCTCGCCCGGTACCGCCGGGGGGAACACCCGCCGCCAGCCGCGCCGGATCGCCACGAAGCGCTCCGATCCCCGGGCGACGACCGACGTCCGGCACCGCGGCCGGAACCACGTGACGAGGACCGCCACGAACAGGAGGTAGAGCAGGTACGTGAAGCCCTGGGGGGAGAAGTAGTCCTGCCCCACCCAGTTCAGGACGACGAACAGCCCCGCCGCCAGCCACCGGGCCTGCCAGGTGGCGCGCACGTTGCGCAGCAGCAGCCACAGCGGCAGCAGGTACAGCAGGTTGCTGAGCACAGGGGTGATCTGGAGGACCGTGGGGAGCACCTGCTGGTGCTCCGGCCCGGCCAGGAAGCTCGCGAACCCGAAGAAGCCCGGCCAGCTGAACCGGGCGTCCAGCCCGGGGACGACCGTCCCGGTCCGCGAGATGTACTCGACGAAGCCGGCGTGCACCCAGGAGATGGGGAAGCGCGCCATGGCCTCGACGAAGACCGTGACGCCGTGCAGCAGGACGGTGAGGACGACGAGCTGTCCACCCAGGAGCAGCGGGTGCGGCCGGCGCAGCGACAGGGCGCAGCCGAAGGCCACGACGAGCACGACGACCGCCGCCATGGTCACCGGCGGCAGCACCGACACCAGCCCGAGGCCGTTCATCTCGTCGAGGTCGACGTCACGGAGCGGGAGGAAGTAGGCCGGCACGGCGGCCGCGGTGACCAGCGCCAGGGCCACCGCCGCCCACCGGGTCCGGGAGCTGGCCGGCCCGGTGCCGTCGACCTCCGGCGCCTCGGTCTCCACCCGGTGCCGCGCCGGAGCGGGGACCCGCCCAGCTGCCGGGGAGGCTCCGGCCCGTTCGGCGATCGTGTCACCGCCCCGGACCGGATGCAGGAACCGCAGCAGGGGCGGCAGCACGAGCAGCGCGACGAGCAGCTGGCTCAGCAGCAGGGCGAGGCCGACGGCGGTGATCGTCGAGATGCCGAGAGCCGCGGCCACCCCGTCGTGGTAGAGGCAGACGAACACCGAGCCGAGGACGAGCACCCCGCGCAGGACCTGCACGCGCACGATCTGCCGTCCGCGCCCCAGCGCACGGAGGGCCCCGATGTGGATGTCGGTCACCGCCCGGGGTAGCGCGGCGAGCGCCATCAACTGCAACAGCGGGGCAGCCGGCAGGTAGTCGTCGCCGAAGAGCCCGAAGACGTGGGGCGCGGCCAGGCACACCACGACGGCCGCGAGGACCAGCAGGATCAACCCCCGCACGAGCGCCGCGCGGCAGTTGGCGACCAGCGTCGCCCGGTCGTAGACGCCCTCCACGCTCAGCGAGGTCGCCAGGTTGACCGCCACCAGGCTGAGCAGGCTCCCGATCACCCACGCGATGAAGAAATAGGCATAGGTGGCGGGCGGCACCCGGTCGGCCACCATGACCGGCACCAGGTTGACGATCGCGAAGACGAACAGCGCGCCGACGTAGTCCGCGGCGAGGAAACGCCACACCGCACCGGACGGGTAGGCGGGGAGGCGGTCCCCCTCCGCCCGCAGGCGACGGGGCAGGAGCCGGCCGTAGATGAGCGCGTTCGTCGGCAGCAGCACGACGATCATCGGGACGACCCAGGAGAGGAAGACGCCCTCCGACGGGAAGCTCTCGGCGAGCACGACGAGGAGGACGATCTTCGCCACGCCGAAGACGGCGTTCTCCACGGGGATCCAGACGGCACCGCGCAGCCCGGTGAGCACGCCGTCCTGCGCGGTGAACACCCCCGCGGCGACCACCGCGGCCAGGAACCACGTGCGGAACGTGGCATCACGGAACAGGTCGAACGACGGTCCCCAGAGGTCGAGGGTGGCGTAGAAGCCGAGCGTCAGCGCGACCACCGCGGCGGAGGTCAGCAGGTAGGACCAGGTCACCAGCCGCCGGACCGACCGGCCGCTCTCGGGCAGGAAGCGGTTCAGGGTGCCGCTGACGTTGAGCGCGACGATCCCGGAGAGCAGACCCATCACCGAGATGGCCGTCGAGCCCCGGCCCACGTCGTCCGGGCTGTAGCGCTGGGCGGCCAGGAACCAGTAGACGAGGCCCAGGATCCCGGTGACGCCCGTGTTGAGCACCAGGGCGTAGGCGTTCCGGTAGAAGGGCTGGGCGAGGTGGGCACGGGCGCGCGACGTCCACCGCGGCGCGAGCTCGACGCCGGTCCCGACGACCGGCTGCTCCGGCGGCTCCTCGAGGGCCAACGCGCCCTTCGGCTCAGCCACGGCCGCGCACCTTCGCGACGACGTACCGGGTGCGCCGCACCGCCGCGTACCCAGCGGTGAGGGCCCGGTCGGGCAGGAAGGTCGAGGTGACGTCGTCCTGCACCAGGATGCGGGCGAAGACGTCGAGGGTCGTGGCCCGCCGGACGGTCAGCCGCGGCACGGCGAGCAGGTCGGTCGACGACGGCCGCACCCGGGCGTTCCCCACTGCGGCGGCGAAGTCGTACCCGGCCGCCGCGACGTCCCGCCGCACGCGCCGGCTGGAGTACCCGAACGGATACGCCAGGGTCGCCACCCGGCGCCCCAGGCGGTCCTCCAGGTGGGCTCTGCTGTCCCGGAGCTCGGTCGCCAGCGCGGCGGCCGGGAGCTGGTCGAGTTGTGGATGGCTGTGGCTGTGGGCACCGATCTCGATCCCGGCCGCGGCCAGCTCCGCGAGCTGCCCCCACGAGAGCATGTCGTCCAGCGGGCGTCCCGCCCGGTCCTCGGCGTCGGCGAGCCAGCCGGTGGTGACGAACACGGTGGCCGGCCAGCCGCGGGCCACCAGCCGCGGCAGGGCTTCGCGGTGGAAGTCCGCGTAGCCGTCGTCGAAGGTGAGCACGACCGGCCGCTCGGGGAGCTCGTCGCCGTCCCGCAGCGCGACCCCGAGCGCGGAGAACGTCATCGGGGTGAACCCGCGCTCGCCGAGGCAGTCCAGCTGTGCCTCGAACATCCGCGGGTGCACCGAGAGCCGGCGGGTCGCGCGGTTCGGGTCGGCGGCGACGGCGTGGTACATGAGCACCGGGACGGTGACGGTCATGAGGCACTCCCTGCGACGGCGGCACTGCGCCGGCCGTCGATCGACCCCCGGACGTAACCGGCTGCCGCGGCGAGCAGGCCGGTGGAGATGGCGCCCGACCGGCCCAGGCCGGAGAGGTCGCCGTGCGCGGCGTCGACCAGCCCCCGCACCACGCCGCGGCGCAGGGTGACGGTGGTGTAGCTGCGCTCGACCGACAGGCCGTCGGCCGCGCCGACGCTGCGGGCCACCGCCGCCTTGGACAGGCCCTCCGCGTAGCACCGGGACCGGAAGTACGCGAACCGCTCCCGGGGTACCGGCACGCGGTGCCCGATCACCGCGCGGGGCTCGAAGAGGAACACCGCGGACGGGAGGCGGTGGCTGACCCGGATGCAGAACTCGGTCTCCTCGCAGCCCAGGGGCCGGCTGTCCCGGGAGGTGCGGCCGATGTCGGTCGGGAAGCCCCCGGCGACGTCGAAGACCCGGCGGCGGAAGCAGGCGTTGCCGCCCAGCAGGTTCCGCACGCGGCCCGGCTCGCGGCCGGTGAAGGTGCAGCCGACGACCCAGTCGAACTCCGTCGGGAACCACCGCGGCCTCGCGGTGGCCCACAGGGGCAGCGTGGTCCCCCCCACCCCGGCGACGTCGTCGTCGGAGAAGCCGGCCACGAGGTACTCCAGCCACTCAGGCTCGGCGACCGCGTCGTCGTCCAGGAACGCGATCAGGTCGCCGGTGCTCACCGCGACGCCGGTGTTCTTGCCCCCGGACAGGCCGCGGCGGTCGCGGTTCTCCACCACCAGGACGTCCGGCAGCTCCGCCGTCAGCCGCGCGTGGAGCCGGGGGTTGTGGTCGACGACCAGGAGGATCTCGTCCGCCGGTCGCGACTGCCGGCGGACCGACTCCACGGCGGCGAGGACGTCGTCCCACCTGTCCTCGGTGTAGGCGCAGATGACGACCGAGACGGTCGGTGCGGCGCTCACCTCGCGGCTGCCGTGGTCCGGGACCGGTCCGTGCGCCGGCCGAGCGACGTGCGCAGCTCCCCGTAGCGGTACAGCGTCCGGTCCGCAGCCCTGAGCAACCGTGGTGACTCGGTCACCAGGTACCGGATCCGGCGCGCGGGAGCCGCCTTGGCCCAGTGCAGGGCACCGGCCGGGGTGCGGCGCAGCAACCGGCCCTCGGCCACGACGAGGTCGCGGCTCTTCAGCGTCTGCTTGTAGGCGTCCCGGGTGCCCCGGCCCATGTGCAGCTCGTGCACTCCCTCGCCGGCGAGCGCCTCGGCGACGCCGAGCTGGGCCTGCATCCCGACCGAGTACCTGGCGAGCTCCACGTTGTAGCCCGCGAACCACCCCGATGCCGACGAGTGGCTGCGCAGCACGAGCGTCACGCCGGCCAGCGTCTCGCCGGCGCGGAACTCCGACAGGACGGCGGAGAAGGTCACCGTCCGCGTGTCGAGCAGCTCGTCGAGGATCTCGGGAACGCCCGGCCAGGTGAACCGGTCGCTACGGCCGGTCCTCCGGTACTGCTCGGACTTCCAGGACATCAACGTGCGCAGGGTGGCCCGGTCGGCGGTGTCGTGCAGGAACCGGACCTCGCCGACCTCGCGGCCGAGCTTGCGGGCCCGCTGCGGGAGCTTCTTGAACGTGGCCTGCGACCGCTGCCGCTGCTCGGCCAGGTACGCGGCCCACCCCCGGCTGAGGTCCATGATCGGGGACGGGACACGGATGGCCTCGTAGGGCCGGAAGGGCTCCTGTCCGTCGACGAGGCTGTCGAACTCGTACACGGCGAGTCCGCACCCGCGGAGCAGCTGGTCGGTGTCCCACTCCGCACCCGGGGCGTGTACCAGCCCCTGGCAGCCGGTCAGGTTGGTGGCGATCGGGCTGCCGCGGCCGAGCCGGCCCCGCTCGAAGGGGAAGAAGCCCACGATCCGCGGCCCGTCGCTGAGGACGGCGACCCGCGCCTGCGGGCGGTGGCGGCCCACCACGACGCTGAACTCGGGCGACAGGAAGGCGTTCTGCAGCGCCGGCGTCGCGCGCTGGAACTCCCGCCACAGATCGATCTCGGCCTCGCCGAGCTCCCCGGGTCGTACGACGGTGATGTGCACCTCGGTGTCCTCGCCTTCTTCTCAGCTGGTCTGCTCGACGGCGCGCCGGGGGCGGGCGGACCGGATCCGCGCGTAGCCCCTCAGCACCCGGTCGGCAGCGCGGTAGAGCTCCGGGTTGTCCATGACGGCCTGGCGCAGCCGGCGGACCGGCACCCGCTGCACCCAGTGCAGGGCCGCGGCCGGCGAAGCACGGGTGACCCGGCCCTCGGCCACGAAGTCGTCGTAGCTCTTGAACAGCTCCTTGTAGTCCTTGGCGCCGCGGCCCATCTCGATGCGGGTGACGCCCTGTCCGGCCGCGGCCTCCGCCGTGCGCAGCCGGGTGATGGTGCCCGGCGAGCACCGGTAGAACGCCGTGTCGAACGCGGGGAACCACCCCGCCAGGACGTCGTCCAGACGGAGGAGGACGTGCCCCGCCACCGGCTTGCCGTCGGCGCGCAGCACGGCCAGTACCCCGGAGAAGCTCCCCGTGCGGGTGTCGAGCAGCTCCTCGACCAGCTGCACGATCCACGGGTGGGCGAACCGGTCGGCCCGCCCGGTCCGTCGGTACTGGGCCCGCTTCCAGGCCATCACGGCCGGGAGTGCGTCCGAGGCGCGGGAGTCGAGGTCGAACTGCACCTCCCCGGCGTCCCGTTCGAGACGGCGCTGCTTCCGCCGCACGTCCCTGACCAGGCCGGTCCCGCGAGCACCCAGGCCCTCCAGGTAGCCCCCGTACCCGTTGCGCAGGTCCATGACGGGCGATGCGACCCGGAAGGCCGAGAAGGGGGCGAACGGCGACTGGCCGACGAGGTGGTCGAACTCCCACGTCACCAGCCCGCAGGCGCGCAGCAGCTCGCGGGCGTCCCAGTCCAGGCCCGGTTCGTGCACGAGACCCTGCGCATCGGTGAGGCCTGCGGCGATGGGCAGGCCGTGCCCGAGCGCGCGCCGCTCGAAGGGGAAGAACCCGACGATCCGGGTGCCCTCGGAGATCACGGCCACGCGGGCACGGGGCAGCAGGCGCCCCACCGCGACCGTGAACTCCGGGGCGAGGAAGGGGTTGGCCGCACCCGGAGCCAGGCGTTGCAGCGCGCGCCACCGCTCCAGCTCGCCGGGACCCAGCTCCGACGGGTGCACGACGGTGACGGTCACGCTGCCACCTCCGGCCCCCGCTCGGCAGCCACTCCCGTCCCCCGGCTGCCGCCGCGCGTGCCGGGCAGCCAGGCGGAGAGGCAGATCAGCAGCGCTGCGCTGATCCCCCCGACCGCCAGCACGCCGGTGCGGAGTGACCACGCGTCGACCGCGAGCATCGTCTGCGCGACCACCGTGTCGAGGGTGAGGACCGACGCCACGGCGATCACCGCCCGGGCCAGCGGGTCGAGTCCGGACAGCGGCAGCACCACGGCCACGGCGGGCGCGAGCAGGAGGAAGGCAGCGGTGAGCGCGGTGACCGCCGGGCCGGCCGGCTGGGCCACCGCGAGCACGCCGGTCGCCGCCAGCAGCCCGACGGCGACCGGTGTGCCACTGCGCCGGCGCGCCGTCCGGCCGCGGATCGATCGCATCCGTGTCGTCCCTCGGTCGGGCGCGTTCAGGACCGGGCCGGCGAGTTCGCCGGTCCGGCCCCGTCCGACGAGCGGTGGACCCAGTTCCGGACGTGCTGGAGCGCAGAGCCGCTGACGCCGGTCCGGTGCTCGCGCAGCACCGTCCGCAGCACGCGGGTGCCGTCGCGGAAGGTCCGCAGGTTGGAGCGCCCGAAGCGCCGGGGCATCTCCAGGCTCGGGACCTCCGCCAGGCGCAGTCCGGACTTCAGCGCCGAGATGATCATCTTGGTCTCGACCTCGAAGCCGGGGGTCGTCAGGTCCAGGTAGTCCAGGTAGCGGCGGTGGAACGCGCAGAAGCCGTAGCAGAGGTCGGTGAGCTGGGCGTCGAAGAGCCCGTTGACCAGGTGCATCAACGACTTGTTGCCGAACCGGCGCAGGAGGCTGATGTCGCGCGAACCGCCGCCTCCCATGAACCGCGACCCCTTGACGAAGTCGTAGCCGTTCTCGAGGAAGTGCAGGTAGTGCGGGATCTCCCCGGGAGACATGCTCCCGTCGGCGTCGATCATGACGATGACGTCGCCGCGAGCGGCGGTGAACCCGGCGAGCAGCGCGTCGCCCTTGCCGACGCCCTCCTGCATCACGACCTGGATGTCCGGGCGGGTGGAGAGCGCGGTCACGAGGGTGGCGTCGGTGGACCGACCGTCGACGAGGATGATCTCGTCGACGCACTCGGGGACCTGCTCCAGGACCCAGGCGATGTTGGCGGCCTCGTTCTTCGTGGGGATGACCAGGCTCACCCCGATCCGCGCGGGTGCGAGGTCGGGGACGTCCGTCGGGGACGCGACACCGAGGACGGGCGGGCCCGTCGGGAGCGCCAGTGGTGGCACCACGAAGTTGTTGTCCATCGTGACCCGTGGCCGGGTCTGACCGTCTCCGTTGACGGGGGTGGGCAGCGTGCTCATCAGGACCTCCGAGGTCCGAAGGGGGGATTCCAGCTCGCGCACAGGCACTGCTGTGCGTGTCATGTCGGCGTGCGGGATCAGCGGGCCGATGCGGCAGGTCAGCCGGCGCGGCGCCTGCAGCGGGACCGGTCGGTCACCGTCGGACGGGCGTCGAGGTCAGGCGGATCGCCGTGGTCATCGGCCAGGGCTCGAACTCGGCTCCGGCTCCCCGGTCCGCGCTCCCCCCGTGCGAGCGCGGTCGGTCGACCGGAGGGCCCGGCTCAGTCGGGGCGAGCGCCCGTCTCGTCGGCGCGGCCGACGGTGTGAGCGGCCGGGCCGGAGTCGAGCAGGACCGACTGCCCGGGGGGCGGCGCCGAGCAGGACGCAGCCAGGGGGACGGCGAGGGTCTTCCACTCGCTGCTGCCCCCGCCGCCGGCGGACGACGAGCAGGATCCACCGCTGCCCGCATGGGGTGCCGGTGGGGCCGCGGGCGCGGGTGGCGGCGGGGGTGCCGGGGCCACCGGCGCGCTCTCCGTGTCGTCGACGGCAGCCGGCGCGGGCGCGGCGGCCGCCGCCGGCGCGCCGGTCGGGGCACCGATGGCGGCCGTACCGGTCGCGATCACGGCCCGGTCGGCTCGCGGGAGGGGCGCCCCACCGGGAGTCGTCACGTCCCCGCGCAGCGCGGAGGTCACCGAAGTGGCCGGCGACGGCGGAGCAGCGCTCGACCCGGACCCCGGGACGCCGAAGGACGTCGCGGCGAGATCGAGCAGGACCGCCTCGGGCACCGGAGCCGGCTGTGCCGGTGCAGCGGCGGGCTCGGCGGGTGCGGGAGCAGCCGGAACGGCCTCGAGGGGCGCCGGCGCGGCTGGGACGGGCACGACCGGCGCCGGAGCCGGACCCGGGGCCGGGACGGACTCGGCCGGGACGGTCCCGGACGGGAGGGGCTCGACCGGAGCGGGCCCGGGCGCGAGGGGCTCGACCGGTGCCGGCGCAGGACCGGGCTCGGCCGGGGCGGGGACCGGCTCGGCCGGGACCGGCTGGGGCTGGGGTGGCGCCGGGTCGACCGGCGCGGGAGGTGGCGGAGGAGCCGGCTCGGGATCCGGCGGCGTGCCGCCCTCCCCGCCCCCGGACGGCTGTCCTGCGGCCGGGCGGTCGCCACCCCCGGGCGGAGCGTCGGCGGCAGGACCGTCCTGGCTGTGCCCGCCGTGAGGGGCGCCGGAGCCGACGGGCACGCTCATGGGCAGCGTCGCGACCGGGGGCGCCGATGGTGCGCCGTCCTGCCCGCCGATGGGCCCGGGGGCCGGGTCGGCCACCTCCATCGGTGCACCGGTCACGGTCGGGTCGATCGTGTGGACCGCGCCCTGTGCCGCCACCCCGGTCTCCTGGGGAGGCGTGGCCTCGGCCGTGTCGGCCAGCGCGACCGCCAGGAGCCACGTGACGACCAGGAGGAGCCCGGTCACGACGAGCCGGCGGAACCAGGCGGGGGCGGGACCCCGCCCGCGAGGAGCGGCGGCACGGGGCAGCGCCGGCGTCGAGCCGGTCACGTCCCCGATGGCGCCACTGCCCACCACGATGTGCCCCCCGACCACATCCGCACGGGCGGCGACGTGGTAGCGCAGCGGGCGTCCGGCCCGTCACACCTGGGGGCGACCATGTCGAGGACCGTGACGCTGCGTCAACGGGTCCGCGCCTCCACAAGGCGTTTCTCCGGCGTGTCTGACGCTGCGTGACGGCTCGGAACGACACAGCATCGGAACTGGGCCGACGTCGTACTGCTGGGGCGCCTCACCGGTCAATCCCCCGACCTGGGGATCGCCGCGGTGGGTCAGGCGGGCCGGGCCGGGATGGCGGCCCGCCACCCGGCCCAGGCGGAGGAGACCATCTCCGTCAACCCGTACTGCGCGCGCCAACCGAGCACGTCCTCGATGAGTCGTGAGGAGGCCACCACGCGTGCGGGGTCACCGGGCCGCCGGGGGGAGACCACGGGCTCGGTCCAGGCCTCGTCCGCCAGGCCCGTGACGCTCCGTATGGTCGAGACCATCTCGCGGACGGAGACGCCCACCCCGCGGCCGATGTTCGCCGTCAGGGCCCCCACCCGGCCCTCCGACAGGGCCGCTGCGGCGGCCACGTGGGCGGATGCGACGTCCGCCACGTGGATGAAGTCCCGGACACAGGTCCCGTCCGGGGTGTCGTAGTCGCCGCCGAAGATCACCGGTGGCAGGCCCTGGTCGAGACGGCGGAAGACCATCGGCACGAGGTTGGACACGCCGCGGTCGGCGAGCGCGGCGTCGGCCGCCCCGGCGACGTTGAAGTACCGGAGGTTCACGTAGCGCATCCCGGCCACGGCGGCGGCGTCCTCGACCAACCACTCGCCGACGAGCTTGGTGCGCCCGTACGGGTTGACCGGCCGGCAGTCGGTCTCCTCATGGACGACATCGAGGTCCGGCATGCCGTAGACGGCCGCGCTCGACGAGAAGACGAAGGAGCGCACACCCACCCCGGCGGCCGCCTCGAGCAGGACCCGGAGTCCCTCGACGTTCTCCCGGTAGTAGTGGAGCGGCAGGCGCACCGACTCCTCGACCTGCTTCTTGGCCGCGATGTGGATCACCCCGTCCACCTGGTGCTCGCGCAGCACACGCGAGACCAGGGCCCCGTCCAGCACCGAGCCCACGACCAGGTCGACCCCTGGGATCCGGGCCGGGTCACCCGTGGAGAGGTCGTCGAGGACGACGATCGGCTCCCCCAGCCCCCGCATCGCGGCGACGACGTGCCCGCCGATGTAGCCCGCGCCCCCGGTGATCAGCCATGACATCCGGCGCATGGTAGCGGTGGGGAGCTCCGTCGGCGGTCCCGGCAGCGGGACGGTGAGGAACATCCCGTGCCCGGCAGCTCGCTCGGGCAGGCCGGGACGTGCCGCAGCGGGTGCGCGGCGACGCCCGCACGACCGCCTGCGGGACCGCGTGCGGTCCGTTGTGCCCGTCCGGCGCACGGGCCGGACGCCCGGCCGGTGCGCCGGACGGCCGGCCGACTGGACCGGTCAGCCGCCGGGCCGGGACCCGGGCACCGGCACCTCCGGCAGGCTCACGCGGCGGCCGTAGTCGCGCACGAGCCGCGGCAGGGGCACCTCCCCCACCGGACGGCGCACCGGCGGCTCGGCCGGCTGCGCCGGAACCGGCAGCTCGACGGCCGGCACCTCCCGGGCCACGTTGTCCGAGAACGCCACGCGGGGCCCGGCCGGCACCTCCTGCGCCACGTTGTCGGCGAAGGTGACCGGACCCGCCGCGGCCGGCACCGGACGGGGGCCCGGCACCGGGGCGGCCGGGCGGACGCGGTCCCACGGGAACAACCGGGGCCGCCGCGCCGCCGCGACGTCCTCGACCCAGCCGACGGCCAGGACGGCGACGAGGATCAGAGCCCACGCGGTCATGTACTCGACGACCATGCCGCTGGCGTCGTCGGTGTCCCACCCGGCGATCGGGGTGTGGGCGAGGACGACGGGGGCCATCGCGATCGCGACGTTGCCCCACAGGTAGATCGTCATCGCCCGGCTGGTGAACAGCGAGACGATCGCGCCGAGCGTGGGCAGCCGGTCCAGCCAGGTGGAGCTCGGGTAGATCCGCAGCAGGACCAGGACCGCACCCAGGCAGTAGGGCATGTTCGCCAGCGGGATGTCGTCGATGTTGTACGTGCCGTACTGCTCCTGGCGCGTGAACGCGTACCAGAGGCCGATGCCCATCAGCGCGACGCCGGCGAGCAGCGTGCGCTTGAGCGGGAGCGCGCGCAGCTTCCCGTCGTGGTGGGCGAAGCCGACCATCCAGCAGCAGGCGTAGATCGACAGCTCGACGACGTTGTCGTAGGTGCGCCCGCCGAGCTCGACCAGGCCGAGGACGGTGACGACCAGCACCACCGGCGGGATCGCCATCATCCGGACCGGCCAGCGGCGGAACAGCCACAGCATCGCCGGGCTGAGCAGGACGAACCACAGGTAGACGCGGATGTACCAGAGCGGCACGACCCAGTCGAGGGCGTCGGCGGAGTACGGCGGGTCCGACAGCGGGAGCAGCCACAGCCAGGCGGTGCTCCAGTCGAAGGAGTGGTAGCTGCTCTCGACCTTCCAGCCGAGGGCTGCCATGGCCACCAGCACGACCGCGCCGAACACCCAGAACGGCGGCAGCAGCCGGCGCACGCGCCGGCGCCAGAAGACGCGGGCGGAGCCGCTGCGGTCCAGCGACGCGGCGACCAGCCCGCCGCCGAGGGCGAACATGATGCCCATCGCCGGGAACGCCATGGGCAGCCAGGCCCAGCCGAACGTGTGGTAGGTCACCACACGGATCAGCGCGAACGTCCGGAGGAGGTCGATGTACCGGTCCCGCTGCCTCACTGCTCCAGCCCCTTGCTCGTCGCGGTCGCGACGGTCGTCCACACCTGCGGGTCCTCCCCGCCGAGACTCCAGATCGCCACGCCCCGCATCCGCGCCTCGACGGCGATCTCCTGCTTGCGCTCCAGCGAGCGCGCGTCCTCGTACCAGACCGTGTGCTGCTGACCGTCCTGCTCGTAGCGGAAGGTCCACGCGGCGGCGTCGTCGTCCCACGCGGGCTCGGCGCCGACCCGCGCAGCCAGCGCCTCGGCGTCGGTGGCGGCGAGGTTCGTGCCGGCCTCGCCCACCCAGTCGTAGCCGTAGGTGGGCAGCCCGAGCATCAGCTTCTCCCTCGGGACCCGGTCGACGGCGTGGTCGACGACGTCCCGCACCCAGTCGACCGGGGCGATGGGCCCGGCCTCACTGGTGCTCCAGTGGTGGTCGTAGGTCATGACCCGCAGCTGGTCGACGATGCCCCCGATGACCCGGTAGCTGTAGGCCAGCCCGGTGGGGTCGTCGTCGCTGGTGCGCGCGGGCACGGCGACGGTCAGCTGCAGGTCGTGCTCGTCCAGGTCGTCCCGCAGGGCCGAGAGGAACTCGGTGAACTGCGGGCCGGCCGTGGCCGGCAGCGACTCGTAGTCGACGTCGATCCCGTCCCAGTCGTTGGCCAGCGCCAGCTCGACCAGCTGGGCGCGGTGCTCGTCGGCCCGCGCCGGGTCGGCGAGCAGGTCGGCGGTCGCCTGCCCCTGCCACTGCCCGCCGCTGAAGTTCTGCACGGTCGGGATGAGCGCGACGTCGTCCTCGCCGGCCAGCCGGTCGAGGACCTCGGCCGGGGGCGGGGTCAGTGCCAGCGTCCCGTCGGGGGCGAGGGCCGCCCAGGTGGGGCTCACCTCGGTCAGCCCGCCGTCGTCCAGGGCGGTCTGGAGCGACCCCGGGGCGCGCTCGTCCCACACCGGCAGCCAGGCGGCGGTCACCAGGGGGTGCGCGCCGGGGAACAGCCGCGGCTTCAGCACGACGGCGCCGACGACGAGGACGACGACCGCGGCGGCGACCCCGAGCCACAGCACCGGGTCGCGACGGTGGCGGCTCACGTGCCCACCGCCACGGGCTGCTTCGTGCCGGCGGTGGCGACCTCGTCCATGCGGGCGGTCCTGGCCAGCTTGCCCCAGCCCAGCCGCACGCCGCGGACCGCCGTCCCCAACGAGGCGTACAGCAGGTACACCCGCAGCGGCTCGTAGATGAGCCGGTACACCGGCACCATCAGCAGGTGCTCGGCGCGCTCGTCGAGCAGCTTGACCGCGATGACCGCGAGCACCCCGTAGACCACGGCGAAGACGCCGAAGTAGAGCGCCAGCACCAGCGGGCCCTGCTCGGCCAGGGTCTGCACGATCCCCAGCAGGATCAGCGGGGTGAACACCAACGGGACGACGATGGTGACCACCGTCATCGGCATGAACAGCATGCCCAGCCAGCCGTAGCGCGGGCGCAGCAGCATGTTCCTGTGCCGCCAGACCGCCTGGATGGTGCCGTACATCCAGCGCACCCGCTGCTTGAGCAGGGCGTCGAGGTCCTCCGGCGCCTCGGTCCAGGCGACCGCCTGGTCGGCCTGCTCCACCTGCCAGCCGTACTGGTGCAGGGCGAGCGTGAGGTCGCAGTCCTCGGCGAGGGTGGCGTCGTCGTACCCGCCGGCCTCGACGACGGCGGCCTTGCGCCAGGCCGCGCACGCTCCGGGCACCACCATGACGGCGTTGAGCAGCGCACCGGCGGCCCGCTCGAGCCCGATCTGGGTGACGTACTCCAGGGCCTGCCACCGGGTGATGACGTTGGTCGAGTAGTTGCCGACCTTGATGACGCCGGCGACGGCGCCCACCCGCGGGGAGTGGAACTGCTCCATGAGCCGGGCGATGGTCGTCGGGGTGAACAGGGTGTCGGCATCCAGCGTGACCACGAACTCGTGCCGGGCCTGGGCGAAGCCGTTGTTGAGGGCGGCCCACTTGCCGGCGTTGTCCTGCCGGATGAGCCGCACCCGCGCGTCACGGTCGGCGACCGAGCGGACCGCGGCGGAGGTGCCGTCGGTGCTGCCGTCGTCCACCACGATGATCTCGCCGAGCGGGTAGCGCGAGGCCAGCAGGTAGTCCAGCGTGCGGACGATGACGCGTTCCTCGTTGTACGCGGCGATCAGCACGGTGACCGGCGGCCGCCCCGTGCTGATCGGCCTGGTCCGCCGCTTGGCCCGGGCGACGGCGAGCACGGCGTTGAACAGGCCGAAGCCGAGCATGGTGACCAGCGCGACGACGAAGAGGACGTAGAGCAGGTTCGGCGGGAAGACGAACAGCGCCGTCGCGCTCCACAGCGCCAGCCGGTCCCAGAGGGTGACCGGCACCGCGCCGGCCGTGTCGATCGACGGCTGCGCCTGCGGCATCGTGGTGAACGTGTAGCCGGCGGCGCGCGCCTCGGCGATGAGGTCCTCGACGTAGGCGAGGGTCATCGACCGGTCCCCGCCGGAGTCGTGCAGCAGCATCGTGACGTTGTCCTGCTCGCCCAGCGGCGGCATCTCGATGTCGCCCGGGATCTGGCCGTCGGCGTGCGCCCAGTCGAGGGTGTCGAAGTCGTGCGAGGCGATCGTGTAGCCGAGCTGCTGGGCCCGCAGGATGCCCGCGGTGTCGTCGCGGACGGTCTCCTCGTCGTTGCTCTCGTACGGCAGCCGGAAGAACGACGCGGCCTGACCGGTCTGCGCCCGCAGGATGCGGTCGGCCACGGCGAGCTCGAGCTTCTCCCGGAAGGCCGTCGAGTCGCTGACGTCGACGTGGGTCAGCGAGTGGTTCCCGAGCGCGTGCCCCTCCCGCACGATCCGCTGCATGACCTCCGGGTTCTTGGCCACCTGCTCGCCGGTCACGAAGAACGTCGCGGGGACGCCGTACTCGCTGAGCAGGTCCAGCAGCTGCGGGGTCCAGTGCGGATCGGGGCCGTCGTCGAAGGTCAGCGTGATCGTGCGGTGGACCTGGGGGCCGTAACCGTAGAACTGCAGCGCGTACTCGGAGTCGCCGACGACCCGGTTCTCGTCGGGGGACAGCTGCCCGACCACCTCGCCGGTGAACGGCTCCTGGGCGTAGCTCTCGCCGTCGGCCCGCAGCACCTCGACCACGCGCACGAGCGGCCCGGCACCGATGACCGGGGCGTCGTCACCGACGTCCTCGGGCACGGGCCCGTCGGGGACCGGCGCACCGGCGAGGGCCGGCGCGGCCAGGACCTTCGGGACGGCGACGACGGCGGAGCCGACGGCGAGGACGAGCAGCGTCAGCCCGACGGCGCGCAGCCGTCGCCAACGCCGCCCGGACGGGCTGGCGAAGACAGGGATCGTGGCCGTGCCGCGGCCGAGGCCGGGCGTGGATCGCCTCATGGTTCGAGTCCTTGGGTGCAGTGTGCGTGCGGGCGTGAGGGGGGTTCGGGCGGGACCGCTGGGTCGGTCGAGCGCGTCGGGGCGCCACGCATCGAGGGGCGCGCCGCATCACCGCCGCCGTGAGTCGCGGCGCTCAGGGGGGCGGGGGGACCAGCGGGTCCGGAGCCGGGTCAGTCGGGGCTGCAGCCCGGGCCGTCGGCACCACCGACGACGGGCCCGGCGATGCCGGGGGCGAGCGGTGCCACGCACCCCGTGGGCGGTGCCGACCACGTGACCGGGAGCACCGCCGCCGGCAGGCCGACCGCATCGTGCTGTCCTCCGGGTCCGACCGACGACGAGCAGGCGTGCGTGCCCGCCGACGGCGCGCCGGGTGCGTGCGGGACGGGAACAGCCGGAGGCATCGGCACGGGCGCCGGAGCCTGATGCGGGAGGGGGACGTCCGCGGCGTCGGAGACGGTCGCGGGCGGGGCCGGGCCGCGGGCACGGGCGACCGAACCGGCACCGGTACCGACCGCGGCGCTGCCCTTGACGCGCAGGTCGCGCGCCTCGGAGGAGGCGAGGGGCGAGAGCAGCGGTGTCGGGGACGCCTCCAGCAGCGGCGGCCCGACCAGGGCCGTGCCCGTGGGGGAGCCCGCGGTGGCCTCGTCGGCCAGGGGGACCACGACGTCGTCGACCGGCGGCTCGGCGATCGCCGCGCCGGTGGTCCTGCCCGACCCGGCGGGCGCGGGGTCGTCCGCCGCGGGATCAGCGCTCGCCGGGCCGGGGACCGGTGCCGCCGGGCCGGCGCACAGCCGGTCCGCGACGGGCACGGTGGCCGGGAGGACGGCCGGGGCCGTGCTCGGCCGGGGAGCCGGGACGTCGGTGCCGGCGCCGACGAGGAGGGGGGCCGCGGTGCCGGCCACCGTCGTGCCCGTGGCGTCCGGTGTCGCGGGGACGGGGCAGGACGGAGCGGGGGCCGCCGGCGGAGCGGGCTCGGACGCCGGCGGTCGACCAGGTGCCGAGGGCTGCTGCGCGCCACTCACCGGGGGCGGGGGTGTGCCGGTCCCCGCCGCCGGGGGCGTCGTGCCGGTGCTGCCCAGCGGCTCCGGGCCACTGCCGCCGGGATCCGGCGGCGAGGCCGCGTCGACCGGGCAGAGCCCGGCCAGGTCCCGGGGCGGCTGCGGGAGGCCCCCGTCGGCGACGTCGCACCCAGGCTCCGCGACGCCACCACCGGACGGCAGGACGTCGCCGTCGGGCTGCGGCGCGGGAGCCGGACGCCCGTGCGCCGGGGCGGGGACGTCGCCGGCCGGCCGGGCGGGCTGGGCCGGGGGCGGGTCGACGGGAGTGGGTCCGGCGGGGCCGGGCACCGAGCGGGGGGTGGTGACCGGGCTGCCGGTACTCGGCGGGTCCTGCGGCGCCGGGGCCGGAGCGTCCGGCTGTTCGCCGGGCGGAGCGGGGACGACGGGAGCAGCCTCCTGCGCGGGGACGTCGGCGAGGCCGTACCCCTCGTCGGCCCACGACCGACCGTCGGCGGGGCCGGCGGCGGCGGTGCCGGCCGTCAGCGCCCACAGGCCGACCAGGAAGAGGCCGGCGAGGAGCAGGCGCGTGGCCCCGGTGGGACGGCGGCCGGCGGAGGAGGCGACGGAGGACGGTGATGCGGAGTGACCGCCCACGTCCGCGTCGCTGCCTGCGCTCAGCACGTACGTCCCCCCGAGGCCACGTCCGCTCGGGCGGCGACGTGGCTGGCGACCCGCATCTGGCCTGCGGTCGCCCGTAGGCGACTGTTCGGCGACGCGGGGTGGGGGTCAAATGCGCAGGGTGTGACTCACGTCGGCACCGGCGCTGTGTCACTCAGCGTCATCGGGCGGGACGCCAGCGCGTCGGAACTCGGTAGTCCGCCTACAGCATCACGAGCGCGTCCACAAGAACCCGGTGGCCTGGTCCTGTACTGACGGGGTACCCGGCCTCCCGGTGGTTCAGCTACGCACCGTGCCCGGTCGTGTCTGCGCGGCATCGAGGGTGGTGGCGTCGGCCTCGCGGTGCAGCACCCACTCGGCGGGCAGGACCAGGCGCGGAGCCACGCCGACCAGTACGGCCACGAGGACGGCGACGCCGGCCAGCGCCTCCCCCGACTCCTCGAGGAACGTGGCGGTGATGGCCATCCGGCCGGTGACGGCGGTGGAGACGGCGGACAGGCCCACGGCCGCGACCGCGTAACCGGCGAGGCAGCTGAGCACCCGACGCCGGTCGCGACGCTCGGCGCGGCTGACGAAAGCCAGCACGGCGATCACGCCGGCGGCCACGAGCACGCTGACGGTGACGGCGCCCGGTTCCCCGATGGCGTCCTGGAGCGCGACCATGCCCTCGGCGTGGACGGTGCTGCCGGCCTTGACGACGGCGATGAACGCGCAGACGGCGCCGACGGCGGACCACCAGGCGCGCCGTCCCGGCGTGCTGGCGGCGCCGGCGACGGCCGCGATCGCGGCGGCCGCGAACAGGGCGGCGACGAACATCCGCGGCACGGAGTAGGGCGCGTCCATCGACAGCGCCCGAGCGGTGGGGCCGCTGGCGTCGGTGAGCCGGCCGACGTAGCCGATCGTCTCGAGGACGACGGCGGTGGCGGCCAGGGCGACGCCGACGGGCGGGAGGGGGACGCGCCGGCGCGGGGTGCGCACGGCCGGGAGTGCGTTCCCGGCGCGGACGTCGGCCACCCGGATGCCGCGGCCGACGACCACGGCCACAACGAGCGCGACCAACACCCAGACGACCAGTCCCCCGACGACCCAGAGCCACACACTCCGGTCATCGGCAGGTCGACGTCGGTTCGGGACCGCCGGTCACCCCATCGGGTGATGCCGGTGTCTGCGACGCGAGGTGCGCCGCCGCGGGCGCCACGGCCCAGCGGTTCGAAGTAAGGGTCGGCATAGTTCCGATACCCGCGGGGCGCGACCCGTGCACCCTGTGTGAGACATCGCCGTGGCGTGTCGGGTTGCGCACCCGCGGGGGTTGTCAGTGTCTGTGGTCACGTCGCAGGGTCCCGCGACAGGAAGTTCCAGCAACAGGACGGAGCGCGTCCACGGGGACGTGGGATCCATACGGCTGGTCTGGCACTGAGGAGACGTCGTGTCGATCGACGGCAGCCTCATGCGGTCGCCCGGCAGCAGACCGCCGGGCACGACCGCTCACGACAGGCGCCGTACGAGCACGTCTGTCGGAGTCACGCCTGTCCGGTCGTGGCGCCGCCGTCTCTTGGTGACCGTCTTCCTCCTGGTCTGCGCATGGCAGCTGTTGACCCTCCTGTCCGGTTCGGCTCAGGCGGCACCGCCCTCGCCGGGCGACGGTTCGTCCAGGACGAGCACGTCGTCATCGGATCCGTCCGAGGACCGGGCGTCGGCCGACCTCAGTGCCGACGCCCCGCGCGGACAGTCGCGGAACACGGAGTCCGCTCCCGCCGAGGACGACACCGGCGACCGCGGTGACGGCGGCGACCGCGGCGACAGCGGCGACCGCGGGCAGTCGCGTAACACAGACCCCGCCCCCGCCGAGGACGACACCCGCGACCGCGGCGACAGCGGCGACCGCGGGCAGTCGCGCAACACAGACCCCGCCCCCGCCGAGGACGACACCCGCGACCGCGGTGACGGCGGCGACCGCGGCGACAGCGGCGACCGCGGCGACAGCGGCGACCGCGGGCAGTCGCGCAACACAGACCCCGCCCCCGCCGAGGACGACACCCGCGACCGCGGCGACAGCGGCGACCGCGGGCAGTCGCGCAACACAGACCCCGCCCC